>CAINLT010000390.1 GCA_903850505.1 uncultured Myxococcales bacterium
ATCCACCGGCCTTCGCGCGTCACGACAAGTTTGCGCGGGAACAGCCGGTTGGAGCGGCCCATGCGCCGCCAAAAGCCCAAGCGCTTGCGCGCCAGCGCCGCGAGCTCGCGTTGCCGTTCGGCGATCAAAATCTGCTGACGGGACTGCGTCATCTGGCTCCGCCTTGACGATACCGGCACGCGTGCTTCCCGGCAATCCGTTTGACCGCAACCCGCGGCCTCCGTTACAACCACGACCCACGGCTGTACATGCCGCACGCGAGGACGCCCATGGCTGAGTCAATCGAACTGCGCACTTTCACCCAAATCGACGTGCTGCAGCCGCAGGTGGCCTCCTTTATCGCGACCGTGGCGCGCGGCTTCCTGCCGCTGGAAGGCCAGTCCGCGCTGCTTGTTGAAGTCGCGCCGGGCATGAGCGTCAACGTCGTGACGGACGCAATCCTGAAGAAAACCGCGGTGATTCCCGGCATGCAGATCGTCGAGCGGGCGTTTGGCATGCTGGAAGTGCATAGCGAAGATCAGGGCCAAGTGACCGCGGCGGGCGATGCGCTGCTGGATCACTATGGGATCAAGAAGGAAGACCGCCTTGCGCCGCGGATCCAGTCGTCGCAGGTGATCACCGGCATTGAGGGCTACCACACGCAGCTGATCAACCGGATGCGCCATGGCGACATGATCCAGCAAGGTGAGACGATGTACGTGCTGGAAGTGCACCCCGCGGGCTACGCGCTGCTGGCGACCAACGAGGCGGAAAAGGCGGCGAAGATCAAGGTGCTGGAGATGATCTTCTACGGCGCTTTTGGTCGCGTGTGGCTGGGCGGCGACGAAGAAAACATCGCACAGGCCGCCAAGGCGATTGAAACGGCGCTCGCGACGATCAGCGGCCGCGAGAACAAGCCGGACAAGGCGCACTGAGCGCGGCTCCTGGCGCTAGTCGTTGCTTGAGTCCCGACCGATCAGCAGCGTCAGCGTGCCGCCCACCATCGACGCGATGACCTTGGGCGGCAGCTTGCCGGGCAACAGCGGATCGCGCGACCACACGACCAAATCGGCATCTTCGCCCACCTGGATCGGCGGCGTCAGACGCGCAGTTCCACCTGAAGACAGCGCGCGCCAGGCTTGAACGCTCGCCATCGCTTCCGGATCGGCGCTGTTGTGGCGCGTCAGGCGATCGTGGGCGCGCATCGCCTCCGGGTGGACGAAATCAAGCGCGACTTGCAGCGGCGTGGCTGCCGCCAGCGAAGCCGCGCGATCAAACCACGCCATGCGCAGCAGCCCGAGGCGATGCTTGGCGTGGTCCAGCTCTTTTTGCGTCAGCACCGGCGCGACGACGCACAGCACGCCTGACGTGTGCAGCGCGTCCAGCGTCTCTGGCGACACGACCTCCGGGAGTTCCACGCGCACTTGCGGGGCGTTCGCCGCGCGCTGCATGGCGGTGAGCACGCGCGCGACCTGTGCCAACGCCGCGTCGCCACTCGCGCGAATCGCGACCTGCACGCCGGCGCGATCGGCGGCCATGAGGCGTTCCTGTAGCACGGCGTCGCTGTACGTCAGCGTTCCGGCGAAGGGCAAATCGGCATAGGGCTCCGCCAGCGCGGCGGATCCGGCCAGCACGCCGCCATCCAGCTCAAGCGACACGCCAGCCACCTGTACCAACGGGACGCGCTTGCCGTTCTGCGGCAGCGTCAGATGGTCGTTCTTTGGCACCTGCGCCTCGGGCGTCGCCGTCGTCGGTGGCGGCTGCAGAAGCGCGCGACCTTCCGGTCGTTCTGCATCCAGGTAAAGCCGGACGCGCACCGTCAGCCGACTTTCGCGGTCGAGCATGTGCAGCGCCTCAAGCGCCGACTGGCTCGCGGCAAAGGCGTGGACTTCCGTGACGCCCTGGCGCTGCAGGTCGGCAAAAAGCCCAAGCAGCAGGGGTTTCAGGCGCTCCGGGCGAGTGGGCGGCAGCTGCTGCCAGGCGAGGCGGATTTGCCGGTCATCCAGCCGCCCACCGTGATTGGCCGCGTCCGCGCCAAGTTCACCGAGCCGCGCGAGCATCCCGCCGTTGGCCAGCGCCACCGGCTTGCCGGCTGGCGTCACGAGCACCGCCGTCCGACCGACCGCGCGGTCCAAATCCGCGCTGCTCAGCTTCTCAAATACGCTCGGGTCCAGACCGTCGCCCCACAGCCAGCCGCTCTCGTTCAGGACAAGCTGCTTGGCCATCTTGATCGCGTTGACCACGTCCGCGGTCGTCTTGCAGGCCCGCAAATCGACGGAATCCGCGGCCATCGCCGCCATTTCCAAGCGCACATGCCCCGCGACCAACCCCGCCGTCGCCGCGCCACCCGGCAGCCGGATCGTCCGCGTCGCGTCACCGCGCAAGGCATCCACGTCCTGCAACGAGCCACGCGCCATGATGTGGCCGTCGCGCACTGCGATCGCCGTTTCCTCTGTCGCGCCGCCGGGAAGGCTCGCCACGACGAGGATCAGCTCGGCGAAGTTGCTGGGATGCGCGTGGCCGTAGCCCGTGACGGTGCTGTCGACATGCGACGGCGGCGGGACCAACCAGCGACGGAACGCGGAACAGCCGGTCGTCGCCACGGCCAAGGCCAGCAGCACGGTCAGGCGCCACAGGGCGCGGGAGGCAAAACGATGGGGTCGGGGCATCTCAGGCATCAGGACTCGTCGACACGGCGCGAAGACGCATTTGTTGCGTGTCGGTCGCAAAAGGTTGATCGTCTGGCGTCAGCATCGGCACCAGTTCCCATTCGCGCCCGGTCCGTTCGCGCATGGCGTCCAGAAACCGCTCATGGTGGACGAAATTCGGCACGCCCCAACTGCGCAAGATGCGCCAAATGTGCGGCCACAGCACGCGGAACTCGTCGTCAGAGACGCGCTCCTTGCCGCGCCCGGGCGTGCCATAGGGACAGTCGTGCGCCAGATACCCGAGCGGGCTGGCGACGTCGGCATGGTGGCACCACGGTGCTTGCGTGAAGCGGTCGGCATAGACGGTGCAGCTGAATTGCCCCGGCGCGTCCTCGGCCAGAAAGCGGCAGTGCAGACCTGGCACGGCGATCACGCGCCTGCCGATGGGCACGGCGACGTGGCAGCTCACACCGCAACGGCGGCATTTGTCTTCATGCGCAGTGTCCGTCGCGCCTTGCTGGTGGGGAAGTTGGCTCATTGTGGATGGCGGTCCCGTCAGCGCTCGGATTCGGCAGGTTTCGGGTCGCGCAGCAGGAACAACCAACTGCAAACGCCGACTGCGACGCCGAGCGCGACGTAGGTGCTGCCGAAGATGACCTTGTTGTGGCTGACTTCATACCGCGGATCGCTGTAGCGCGGGTCCTTGGCGTCGACCAGGAAGTAGGAAAGGAGCCCGTAAGCGCCAACGCCGACCAAGCCTGCGCCCGCCGCGACGCCCGTCCAGCCGACGACCTTGCGCGCGGTGCCCGTCGACGGTGCGATGTCCGTGCACGTCACTTCCGTTGCGCCGCTGGCTGAGACTTCGACGTCGTGCGCCGATTCCTCGCTCCCGCGGTTGCAGACGACGCGATGGGGGCCAGCCTGCACGTGCATCGGCGGCGTGCGATCGCCCAGCTTCTCGCCGGCCTTCAGTTCAACCAGCAGGCCGTCCAGCCGCACTTCCGCATCGCGCAGGCCGCCCGGAACGACAATCACCAGCGAACCGGCTACCGGGACCAGCCGCAGCGTTGCGGTTGCCGATTCTCCGGTCGGAATCTGCACGTCGCGCACCATCGGCTGGAAACCCGGCGCGGCGGCCTCGATCCGGTGCTTGCCGGGTGCCAGCCAACCCACCGAATCCAGACGCACATCCTCGCCGTCGATCGTCACGCGCGCCGTGTCCGGATCCACCGTCAGCAGCAATTCGCCTTTGGCGCGCATCTCCTCGGCCACCGCGACGCGCTCATCGGCCAGCGGCTTCTGGAGCGGCTTGGGCAGGGTCGCGCTGTCCGCGAGGCGCAGCGCCTCGTCCGCTTCACGCAGCCGCGCCATCTTGTGCAGCACGCGGCCGCGCAGAAAGACGATCGCCGGATGGGCAAACAGCCCCTCCGCTTGCTTGACGAGCGACAGCGCCTTGGCCAGATCGCCGGCCTCAAAGCGCTCCTTGGCGTCCTTGTAGATGCTGTTGGCACGCGCTTCCGCGTTCGGGTCGGCGGCAAAAGCCGGCGCGGCGACAAGCGACAGCGCGAGCGCCGCGTGCAGCGTCAGCTTTGCCAGTTGCTTCAGGCTTTGCGCCACGGTCATTGCCCTTCCTCCGGCGATGGAGGGTAGCAAGAACGGCGCTGGCGGGCTACCCGGCGACGGCCGTCATTACCACTCGATCTTGGGCTTGCGCGGCGCGACTTTGACCGGCGCGGGTTTGGGCGCCGCCACTTTGGGCTGCGCCTTCTCCACGAGGTGAATCGGCATGCGCGCAATACCCGCCTCGCGCACCTTCTGCGAGTCAATTTCCAGCCGGTAATCCTCGTGGTCGGGCAGGGTGAGCACGGCGACGAGGACCTTGGCCGACGCGCTGAGCTTGAGCTGGACCGGCGTCGTTCCCGCGGGCATGCCGTTGACCGTCAGGTTCGCGCCGGGCGGATCGGACACGATTTCCAGCGCATACGGCGGCGCTTCGACGGGATTGGATGGCGGCGGCGTTTCCGGCGCGGCGATGATCGCAGGCGCGACCGCAGGCGCACGGGTCGCCTCAGATTCGGCGACGGGCGCCGCGACTTCAGGTTGCGCAACAGGCACGTCATGGGCGACGCGCCACCACCAGGCACCGCCGCCACCCAGCGCTGCGAGCACGACGGCGATGGCCACCAGGATCACCTTGTTCGGCCCCGCATGACCTTCTGCTGACGGTAGCGCCGGCGTCCGATTGGCAGGCGGCGGCGCACTCCGGCGGCTCGCAGGCGCTGGCCTTTCCGCGCGGCGCGCCTGGATGCCGCCCTCAGGACCTTCTTCAATTTCCAGCGCCAGCGTCCGGCCTTCAGCAACCGGGCGCGCATCCGCGGGCATGGGCGCGCTTGGTGTGCGCAAGGCCGCCGCCGGCGCGTCGTCCATCGCCGCCACTGCGCGGGTCGCTTCCTCGCCATCGGTCGCGTCGTCGTCCATCGCCGCGATCATCTGGGTCGCGTCGTCATTCACCGCCACCGGGCGCGTCGCGTCGGTCTCCGCGATCGGCTTCGGCTGCGGCGGCGCTGTGATCGGCCGCGGGGCGGGAATCGGCGGAATCGTCTTGGGCCGGGTCGGCGTCCGCGGGCCAACTGCCGCCACCGGTCCGGTCAAGCGCACCGCCGCGCCCAGCAGGTGCAGGCACTCGTCCAGCGCCGCCAGCACCTCCTCCGCGGTCTGGAAACGCCGCGCCGGCTTCTTGGCCAGCAACCGCGCGATGATCGCTTCCATCTCCGCCGGCAACTGCAGCAGCGGCGCCCGTTCGCGGAGGGTCGGCGCCGGCTCCTGGACGTGCTTGATGGCGATCGACATCGGATCATCGGCATGAAAAGGCGGCTGCCCCGTCAGCATCTCAAACAGGATGACGCCCAGCGAGTACAGATCGCTCGTCGCCGTCAGCGGCAACCCCTGCGCCTGCTCCGGTGACAGGTAGCGCGGCGTCCCAAACATCTTGCCGACCTGCGTCAGCTCCGCGCCGCCGACCGCGAGCTTGGCGATGCCAAAATCGATGACCTTGATGAAGTCGCTCTCGCCGTAGATCTCGCAGACAAAGATGTTGTCCGGCTTGAGATCGCGGTGAATGATGCCCTTGGCGTGCGCCTCCGCCAGCGACTTGCAGACCTGCCGCAGCATGTACAGCCCGCGTGCCGGATCGATCGGCCCATGGCGCATCACCTGCGTCAGCGTTTCGCCGTGCAGGTACTCCAGCGCCATGAACAGCAGGCCATCGTCCGTGTGGCCAAAGTCCAGCACGCTG
This sequence comes from uncultured Myxococcales bacterium, assembly GCA_903850505.1. GTDB lineage: Bacteria > Myxococcota_A > UBA9042 > UBA9042 > UBA9042 > CAIYBN01. The sequence goes on from CAINLT010000390.1 coordinate 5,923, forward strand.
ATCGTATTCGGATGGCGCAGCTGATTGGCGGCGCGCGCTTCCTGCTCAAACCGCGTCACTTGCGTTTGGTCGGCGACGAGGTGCGCGGCCAGCACTTTCACGGCGACGATGCGATCGGCCATCGCCCGATCGCGCGCCTCATAAACCGAGCCCATGCCACCCTGACCAATGAGCTTGGTCAGGTGGTAACGGCCGCACAGGACCGCGCCGACAAGGCTGTTCGGGTTCGCCATCCACTCCCGCGGAAACCCACTCCAGATAGCGGGCTTCGCGTTTGACTATAGCAACACGGATCGCGATCGCACCAGATGCGTTCTTGCGGTCCGCGGCGTTCTCTGGGGGTTGGCCCGATCGCGGGCCTTCTGCTACAGTCGCGCGGCGCTACTGCCATGCCGGCGGTGGCGGCCTGTTGGCCTCTGCCGGAATCAGGGAATTTGATGACCCGCCCCGCGCACCGCAATCCGACAACCGCGCGCCATTTCTGGCGTTTTCTGGCTATCGTCGCGGTGCTCGTCGGCATGTCCGGCTGCAATGGCAACACGTCCGTGGGCAAGAGCCGCGGCACGGCGCCTGCCAAGGCGGCATCTGAACAGACTGTCGGCGCCAGCGAGTTGGCGCAAAAAGGCGGCGGCTGCGAGCTCAACAAGCTGGTCAGCAATCCGCCGGTGGACACCGCTGAGTGGATCATCTGGCGCGCGTACCAGCTCGCCCTCGGTCCGGATGATGAAGCGGGCTTCCAGGCCTTTGGCGCGCTGTTTCCGCCGGATCGCAACTTGCGAGAATTGCGGGAGATGTACTGGCCGCGCCTGCGCGCCAACGTCCACAAGTACACCGTGGAGCCCGGCAAGCCGGACTACACGATCTGTCGCAGCGTACCGGTCGAAAACGGCCGCAAGTACTTCATCGTCACGGCTGAAGCCAAACAGATGCCCCCGCCGATCACGATCGGCGACATCGAAGGCAAGCCGCGCATCCTGTTCCTGACGCCGTTCTGACCGCGCGCCCCGTTGCGTGGCCGTCTTGTCTTTGCTCCTGCTTCTCTGGTCCGGAGGTTTCTGATGACCCTCAAGCATTTCCGTCTCGTCGCCGTCGCCGCGGGCTGGTCCTGCGCCCTGTCTCTTCTGGCTGGTTGCGCCACGCAGCCCGTGCCGGAAACGGGCGATTTTGCCATGAAAGTCTCCGCGCTGACGGGCACCTGCGGCAGCGCATCGACGAACTCACCGCTGGGTGAAATTCGCAGCTTTAAGCTCATCGTCCGCGAACCCAACGATCAGGGCGTGCTCAGCACGATCGCGACGATGGACTCGAGCTTCAATGGCTCGTCCAAGTCGATCACGTTCACGGGCATTCCGGCGGGCAGCCCGCGGGAAGTGACGCTGCTCGGCTACACGCAGGACAACAAGCCGGCGTGGTACGCCCGCAAGACCGCGCTGACGATCAACAAGCTGGAAACGCAGACGGTTGACGTGACGCTGATGGCCGCCGAGGGCTTTACGTGCGTCGGTCCCGATGCCGGCGTCAGCAAGTTGGCGTTCCCGGTCGTCACGCGGATCGCGAGCGACAAGATCCTCATCACCGGCGGTTTTGCCGATGAAGTGGTTGACGGCGCCGATCTCAAGCTGTCGTTGCCGCAGTCCCAGGCTTGGTTGTTCGACCCGTCCAAGGGCACGTTCACCGATGCCGGCCAGCTCGCCGCGCCGCGTGGCGCCCATTCGGCGATCTACCTGCCCAAGTCCGGCAAGATCCTGATCGCCGGCGGCGCGACGGAAATGAAAGTGAAGGCGGATGGTTCCGCGCCGCCCACGTGGAACGCGGCCAACGCCGTCAATCCGCGGTGGGAAGTCTGCTCGTTGGACAACAACAACCAGTTGCAGTGCTCCACGGACGCGACAATCCAGGACAACGTCAAGCCGCGCGTGATGCCGAACTTGATGCTGCTGACGGCGGACTACGTGGTCGCCTCGGGCGGCGCGCCGTGGCCGACGGTCGATTCGCAGGACTTCCGCTGCGCCGACCTGTTTGACCCGACGCTCGCGACGCAGGTTGACGGCGGCAAAGGCGGCTTCGTCAAGCTGAAGGCTGGCGCGCTGTGCATGAATGGTTCGCGCGCGGGCGCGGCGATGGCGCCGTTCACACTGCCGACCGAGGCGGGCACGCTGCACTACCTCGTGTGGGGCGGCAACCAGTCCGTCAGCGCGAGCGGCGTGTCTTCCGCGCCGGGCAAGGTCGTTGAATCGTTCCTGGAATCGTCCAACCTTGGCGATGGCCGGTTTGACGACACCTACACGCTGCTCGGCACCGACGGCAAGCCGACGACGGACTACAGCGAGGCGACCGGTTCGCTGTTCTTCCCGACGCTTTCGGCGCTCGGTCCGGTGACACTCGACGACGGCTCCAAGGTCGAGCGCTTTGCGGCCATCGGCGGCGCGCGCTGGAAAGACGGCGTGTGGGCCAAGCCGAGCAAGGACGACGCGTGGCTGCTGACGGTCAACGACGCGAAGAAGACCATCGTGATCCAGAAGATGCCGGGCCTGACGGACGGCGTCTACTTCCACAGCGCGACGGCGACGGGCGGCCACGTGGTGGTCAGCGGCGGTTTGACGGGCCTGAAAGGCGGCGGCGCGACGCTGACCGACTTCGCACCGAACGCGGACGATCTCTTTGGCCCGCTTGTCGTAGGCGATACGCCGCCGGCCGCGGCCGCCGCGTTTGTGCCGCGTGGGGCGCTGGCGTCGCTGAAGCTCAGCAACGACTGCATCCTGTTGTTTGGCGGCGTGGCCGATTTTGACGATCTGAAGACCCACGATGGCGGCGCCAGCGACGTGTACTGCCCGGGTTTCCTCGCGCAGTAACTCGGCAATCGCCCGAAAAGAACGACGTTTTCCTGTGAGATTCAAATGGCAGGTATCGACATGAAGCATCACGAACCCACTTCTCTTCTGCCGCGTTCGCGCGGGCTGCGCGTGGCCGTCGCGACCCTGACTGCGGTTGCGCTCGTCAACCTGCAGTGGTGGTCCGTGCTGTCTGGCCAGAGCGCGCACTGGTTGCCGCAGGCGCAAGCGCAGACGGCGGCGAATTCCACGCTGGCGATTCTCTGCGTCCCGACGAACAAGAAGACCGCGGACGAAGCCGAAGGTATTGAGCGCCTGCTGTTTGAAGCGTCGCGCCGCCTCGACACGGTGCGGCCATTCGACCTGTCGCCGGCGCCGGCTCAGGACCAAGCTGCCAAGGCCGCGGAGAACGTGGAGGACGCCCTGCGCGCGTTGCTGCTGCGGACGCCCAAGCGCGCACAGGAGCGCCTGACTGCCACGGAAGCCGCGCTGACGGAGGCACCCAACGCGGGCGACGAGCGCTTGCTGGCGCGCTACCACAAGGCCAATGGCCTGGCGTTTCTTGCCAACAACGATCTGGTGAAGGCGCGCGACGCGATCGCCAAGTCCATGGTGCTGTTCCCGAATCAGACGGTGGACGAATACACGAGCTATGGCGCCTCAGCGCGCGAGATGTTCGAGACCGTCAAGCAGCTGATCACGAACCTGGGGACCGGCGACTTGAAGGTCGTGAGCAAAGGCGGTCGCGGGGACGTGTTTGTGGACGGCGCGTATCGCGGCACGGGCGTTGCGGTCCTGGAAGACGTCGCGGCGGGTCCGCATCGCATCACGGTGCGCGCGCCGGGTCAGGGCGCCGAGCGCAAGACGGTGGACGTCGTGACGGGCAAGGTCATGACCGTCGAATTTGACCTGAAGCCCGCGCCGTTTGCCCAGGAACTGGACGGCGGTCGCAAGGTGCTGATGGACAACTTCACGCAGCCGGCGCTGGTGGAAGACCGCATCCGCGAGCTGCGCAATCAGCTTGGTGCGGACCAGATGCTCGTGCTGCGGCCGAAGCTGGCCAAGAAGACGACGGAGCTGAACGGCTTCTTCCTCGGCGCGGACGGCGTGTTCAAGACCGTGAAGATCACGATCGACAAGGACGAGAAGTACCTGGACAAGATCGCCGATTTCGTCGCGACGACGGTGGGTTCCAAGCTCGCGGCGGATCCGACGACCGCGCCGCTGGACGCGCGCCAGAGCGTGGTGACGCAGAACAAGAGCGCGGGCGCGGCGACGGATGCGGCTTCTGCCTACATCGATCCGAACGCGCCGTTGTTTGAGGATGAAAAGAAAGAAGATCGGCCGATCACCAAGGAATGGTGGTTCTGGACCGCGATCGTCGGCGGCGCGGCGCTCGTCGGCGGCGGTATCTACCTGTTGACCCGCGGTACTTCTGCGGAAAAGGGTGCGACCGGCACGCTGCAATTCAACCTGAACACGTCAGTGCCCAAGCCCTAAACGCCGGAGTGCGGCCCTGTTCAGCAGGACCGAGCCCTCGACATTCTCGCGCGTGGAAGCGAGAATCGCGCCGCTGGCCCGACGTGCGCAGGCCGCCGCGAACTGCCAAAGCTATCTGCCAACTGCTTGAACTTTCTGGAGGAATCTCTCATGGCTTACATCATCACCAGCCTCTGCGTGGACTGCAAAGACACCGCGTGCGCGGACGTCTGCCCGGTCGAGTGCATCTACGAAGAAGCCGGCGGCGCCGCCAAGTACAAGAATCAGCTCTTCATTCACCCGGATGAATGCATCGATTGCACCAACTGCGAGCCGGCGTGCCCGTGGAAGGCGATCTTTGAGGAAGACGAAGTGCCGAGCCTCTTCAAGGCCGACATCGAAGGCAACCGCACGATCGCCGACGACATCGGCAGCTTCGTCGTCGCCAAGGTCCACAAGGGTCCGGCGCCGACGGCCGATCAGGTCGCCACGAACTTCAAGAAGCACGGCTACACGCCCTGAGCTTGCGCCACTTTGGGTGCGTCTCAATTCGCGTGATCAGTCAGGCGCGCCACCAGCGCCTTGGCCGCAAGCGTTGAATCCAGCAGCGTTTTTCCGCGCGCCATCTCCAGGCTGAGCGCCGTCGCCAGCCTGCAGCCCGTGCCGCGGGGACTCCTGCGCCAGATTTCGCTCGGTTTCAGCGCGGTCAGGGTCTGGCCGTCCCACACCAGATCGACGCCACGCAGCGTCTCTGGCGCGTGACCGCCCTTCAGCACCGCCGCGCACGGCAGCGTCCGCAGCGCGGCTTCGGCTTCGGGCAGCGTCGTCAGTTCGCGGCCGGTCAGCCACGCGAGCTCGGGCCAATTCGGCGTCACGACGTGCGCGTGCGGCAACAGATGGCGCAGCAGCCACGCGGGCAGCGTCGTCAGGTCTTCGCGCGGCCACATCGATCCGCCCGAACTCGACGTCATCAGCGGATCCACCACAAGCGGCGCAGTCGGGTGGCGTTTGGCAAACGCCGCCAGCGCCTTGGCGTGCGCGCGCGTCGCCAACATGCCGGACTTGATCGCCAGGTGCTCGCCGGGCACGTCCAGGTGCTTCACCACGTGGCTGCGCAGATCGTTGGCGACCGGCCAGCCGCCCAGCCAGCTCTTGCTGGTCTGCGAGGTGAGCGCGGTCGCGACGATCCGGCTCTCCGCGCCCAGCGCGTGCACGACCTGCAGATCAGCCGCCAGCCCAGCTTGACCGCCCGGATCCAGACCACCCCAAAGCACGACTGTCGCGGTGTTTTGTGTTTGCATGACGCTTCGCCCCTCCGGCGGCATAGAATAGCACGGCGGAGATTTGCCAACGCGCGCAACCGCAACGATCATCCACAGCACGGCCGTCAGCGAATGGCCGTTGGGACGCCCGTGACGGAGAACGACAAGACACCGCCCATTGCCACGCAGCCGCCAAATGGCGCGCCGCCGGATGCGCCGCCGCACGATGCGTCGCTGCAGCATGCGATGCAGGACGCGGTGACGGCGATCGCCGACGTCGCGATGGCGCCGGTCGAGGAAGTGCTGGGCCACGCGACCTGGCTGCGGTGGGCGCTGGTCAGCCATCTGCTCGCGACCCTGAGCGCGACGGTCGTGGCGCTGCAACGCGACTTCGCCGATTGGCAGCTCTACGCCTGGACCGGCCTGCTGACGGCGGTCCTGATTGGCAATTTCATGCGCTGGGGGCCGTCTGCGGGCTGGATCCATCGCGCGTGGACCACGCTGGCCGCGCTCTTTGTCGACGCCGTCTGGACTTTGCTCCTGTTTGACCGCGCCCGCGCCGGCCAGTGGCACACGTCCAAGCTGCCGCCGTTGGCGCTCGCGCCCGACGCGTCGCCGTGGTTCTGGCTGCCGGTGGCCCTGCTGCTGCTGTGCGCCGGTTTCCTGATTGTCCATGGCCTGCTGGCGCCGCACTATCGCCTGCGCCGGATTCACCACAGCAAGACGTCGCGGAGCTGATACCCACGCATGTTGCGCGACCTCTTCCAACGCTACCGCCAATCGCTGCTGCTGACGCTCGCGCTCGTGCTGCCGATCGCGTCGATGTACTGGCACGGCAAGACGCGGACGGAATCGACGTTTGTGGAACGCGGGCTGTTGGCGATCACGTCGCCGTTCACCCAGCTCAACCACGACGCCATCGAGGCGACGCGCAAGACGGCCCAGCGCTACGTGTTTCTCTCCAATGTGGAGCAGCACGCGGAAGTGTTGGAGCGCGAGAATCGGGTGCTGCTCGGCGAGGCGCTGAAGTCCCGGGCGATTGGCGAGGAGCTGCAGCGGGTCAAGGAGCTGTGCGAGTTCAAAGCCGAGCACCGCGATTTCACGACGGTGCCGGCGCGCGTGATTGGCCGCGACGTGTCGCAGTTCTTTCAGGTGATGCGCATCAAGATCGACACCGATGGCCTCGTTGGCATCAAGGAAGGGATGGCGGTGATCACCGACGACGGCGTTGTCGGGCGCATCGACCGCGTGTCGCAAGGCTTTGCCGACGTGATGCTCGTGACCGACGCGCGTAGTCAGGTGCACGCGACTGTGCCGGGCAAGGGCGTGATCGGGTCGGTGAAAGGCAATGGCAAGCGCAACGAATTCACCGCGCAGTTCGTCCATCTGGACAAGCTGGACCGCGGCGCGCCGTTGGCGGCGGGCGATGCCGTGCTGACGACGGGGCATGATCGCGTGTTCCCGGCGGGCCTGGAAATCGGCCACATCGCCGATGCCGCGCCGACGCAGAGTGGGCCGTATCAGGAATTCGTGCTGGCTGCGGCAGTTTCCTACGCCACGCTGGAAGAAGTGCTGATCGTCACGGGCTATCACGGTCCTGATGCCGATGCGCCGCCATCGCCGTCTTCGCCGTCCGCGCCCGTTGGCGTACCCGCGCCGGATGCCAAGGGCCGCCACACGGTTGACCCCGCCAACACGCCGGATTCGCCGCCATGAGGAGCCGATGAAACCCTTTGCCTGGATCCTGCTGGCTTTCCTCGCGCTCGCGCTGCTGTCGCCGCTCCTGGGGCATTTTGACAGCCAGTTTTTTGCGCCCGACATCGCGCTCCTCACCGCGCTCTATGCCGGGAGTCGCACCAGTACGCCGACCGCCGTGTTCGTCGGTTTCACCGTCGGCCTGCTCAAGGATGGCCTGTCGCTTTCCGTGCCCGTGGGCTTGTACACGGAGGTCGGCGTGCTCGCGGCGCTGCTCGGACGGTTCCTGGAGCCGCGCGTTGACCTGCGCAGCGCGGTGCCTGTGATGGCGACGTCGGCGGCGCTGAGCCTCGCCGCGACGGTCGTGTTCCTGCTGCTGGAGGCGGTGTTTCACCGCGCGTTTGACGCCTACGGCGACGTGCTGCGCATGGCCCTGCCGCTGGCGCTCATCACCATGCTTGTCGCGCCGCCCTGGTTCGGCCTGCTGGACCGCGTGACCGGCCGGTTCGAGCATCCGCACCGCTCGGGCTTGCTCGGCCGCAAGTAGCCGCGACTACGGATAGTTTGGATCGCCCAGGCACGGCTTGAACGCGTCCGTCAGCGCCGCATGCGTGCCATCGGGCAGCATTGGCACGCACGCGATCGGCAGCGTGCGCGCCTTCGTGCAGCCATCCTCGCTCACGGTGCCGGCGATCTTGTCCTCGACCTGCAGGCAATCCATCGGCTGGCACTTGCGCCAGCCAAAGCCGAACGACGAGTGATACGCCTTGTACGTCGCGCCGCCGAACGCGAATTCGACGCTGTCGTTGTTGTGGTTGCCGCCCCAGTCGTAGCTGATCGGGCTGAGCGGCGTGACCTTGCCATCGACTGACAGCCAGCCCTGGGTCGTGAACACGGGCGTGCAGGCCATTGTGCAGGCGCAGTCGACGGGCGTCCCTTGCACGTAGAGGTAGCCCTGCGTGGCGCCGTGCGCGAACGTGCAAAGCCAGTCGGTGTAGGCGAATGTCCCGCCGGTACCCATCGGACCGCCCTTGGAGCAGGTCAGGTCGACGTTCTGCTGCTTGCGGTAGTTGAAGCCGTACTCGCCGACCGGGCCGACATCGCTCGCGTCAATGGCGTCCACAGCGTCAACTGCGTCCGTCGGCGGGATATCGACGGCCGTCGTGTCGGTTGCAGCGTCAGGCGCGACATCGAGCGCGAACGTATCGCAGAGGTCCTCGGTGCAACCGGCGTCGGCGCCATCGCTGCCATCGGGCTGAACGTCAGCCGTCACGTCGGTCTCGCCACCGCCGCTTGTCGTTGTGTTGGAACAGGCGGCCACGCTCAGCGCGGCAAGGAACAAGCTCAGAATCCGCATCGCACAATCTCCTACTGGTGGTACGGCCGCACTTGCTTCAGGAACAGCGCGCGCGTCGGCCCCTCGAACTTGAACTCCATGTCCAGCGCCATCGTGCCCGGATCCTGGCCGTACAGCGGGGCAAAATGCTGCTGGACCTTGTACGCGGCACCGTAGAGCGCCGTCACTTCCGGCAGCGTCAGCAGCGCGACGCCCGGCGACAGGGACGAGAACCGCGAACGCTCGACTTGCAGGCCCGTCGGCGATGGCAGGATGCTGAAAATCTCCGCCAGCTCGCCGTTGACCGGATTGGTCACGGATTCCTCGCCCTTCTGGACATTGACGTAATAGCCCACCGTATTGGGATCCGCGAGGTTCTGCGTGATGATCACGCCGTTGGCCTGCTCATCGGGGAAGGACGGCTGCACCACGACGCCCATGCGCACCGCCTGCTGCTCGATGTGCCAGAAGGCCCGCTCCTCAAACGCGCGGAACGTCCAGACGGACGCCCAGACCAGCCGGATCCGCGAGTGCGCCGCGTTGCCGCCCGTGCCCTTGGCCGAATACGACTCGTACAGTCCGGCGCCGCTGAAATCCGGCAAGTCCTCGCTGTTGGTCGACGAGCGCAGCTTGACGTTGGCAGTCCCGGCGAGCGCCGTCACGCGGGTGTCCAGCTCGGTCGCGAACGCCGGATCGATGTCACCCGCCGCCACGAGCCAGTTCAGGTTGTCCAGCGCCGCCTCGCGCAGCGCCGTATCCGTTGCAAAGTTGTCGTCCTGGAGCAACCGCGCCACGTGGTCGTTGAGCGTCTCCGCGGTCGCACCTGCTGGCAGGCAAATCGCCCGCGCGGCGTCACAGACCGCAGCCGGACGGCCTTCATCCGTGCAGTTCGTCCGCGCGCCATCGCACAACTTCGGCGTCACCTGCATCGTCGCCATGTACGCCGCGTAATAGTGAAACGGCACGCCAAAGCCCTTGGGCGTGTTGTCCGGCAGCACGTGCGTCATCTCTGCGAGGTTCGCCGCCTTCACGCCAACCCGGATCGCATCGGCAAAGCCCAGCTGCGTGAAGTCGCGCAGATCCGTCGCGGCGTCATCATGCGGCGGCACGTACAGCGGCCGTTCCTGGCTCTGCCAATACGCCTTCGCTTCGTCCAGCGTCGCTTCGCGCAGCGAGAACGCGCCCTTGGCCACTTCAAAACGCACGAACTTGCCCAGCAGCGGCGCGATCCGCGGATCCGTACCCGCGCCCAGCAGCGCCATGTTCGGCGCGCCGCGCGTGTGGGCCGCCACGTTGACGTGCGCCAGCGGCGTCTGCAATTCCTCCGTTATGGTCCCGCCCACCAGCGGCGCCTGATTGGGCAGCCGCGTCAGGACCAGCACATCGCCGCGCGACACCGGCGTGTGGCTCAGCGTCTCCGGATCGATGCGCTGCAGCTTGCCATACGCCACGCCGGGATTGAGCAGTTGCTGCTGCAGGCCGCCATACAGCTCCGTCCGCGTCAGCCACGGCGCGCCTTGCCGCAGCAGCGGCTCGGGATGCGCGGTGGCGTCGTCCTCCTGCGTGCTGCCCGCCGGGACGTAAATCAGCCGCTTGTCGCCACCGGAAAGCGCGACGAATCCTAGCCGTTCCTCGATCGCCCCGTGCGCCAGGGCGATCTGCGCAGGCGTCGCGTCATCGCTGGGAAAGAACGTCAGCGCCATCACGCCGGAAACGTCGTCCGGCAGCGACGCGCCGTGGGCGTGCAGGTTCGGGTAGTAGACAAGCGTGCCCGCCAGCGCCTGGCGATTCGCGCCGTGGTAGGTCGCGGCCTCAAACGCGTCCACCGTGCCCGGCACGCCCAGCACGTCGTGGGCAAAAGCGTAGTGCAGCGGATGTTTGCGCGTGTTCTGGAAATAGACTTTCGGCGCCGTTTGGACGTCCGCGATGTAGAATTTGACCGACCATGCATCGCCCAGTTCCGTGTCCGCGCGATAGGCAAATTCGCGAAAGGCTGGCTCGTCGTCCGCGCCAAAGCCCATGCTGTAGTCCGGTGTCACCTTGGCGGCTGGCAGCGCTGCAAGCGTCAAATCCAGCGACGCGCCGGAAATGGCCTGACGCAGGAACGCCCGCTCGCGCGCCTTGAGCAGGAGGTCGACCGTTGTCACGTCCGCGGCGAAATCCAGACCGCCAGCAGAGCAGGCCACGCGCGAATCGGCGGACGAAGTGGCTGGACAGGCGAGGACGACGACATCGCGCGGCGCAAAGGCGGCGACGGCGATGAACGGATCGGCGTTTGTCACGCCGACGTGGACGGCAGCAGGGGAACCCGCCGGATGACCACACGCGAAGCATGTTGCGGCGACGGCGAGAAGCCAAGCAGTTCGGAAAATCGTCACGGCTCGCTCACGCGCGGGCGCAGGTGCAGACGCGCCACATCCGCAAGTCTATGCCTGCGGCGCGCGGACTCAAGCGCCCGCGTCACAGGCTGGCCATGACTCAGTTGCTGTTGCAGTTCAGCGCGTCGCTCAGGCACTTGCTGCCGGCGCAGCTCTGGCAGGCGCTGCCCGTGCAGCCGGCGCAATTCTTCTGCATGCACGGAGCGAGCTTGGCGAACGCCTCGGCGCCGCCGGACGTGGCTTTGTGCAGGCAGTTCATGATGCACGCGGACTGGGTTGCACCGGCGGCGCAGGCGCCGACGCACGTGGCGGTGTCGACGCAGCCGGTCGAGCCAGTCGGGGTCGCGCAGGTGATGGTCGGGGCGAGGCACTTGTCGGCGCCACTGGTATTGACGCAGTCCAGGAGCGCGAGCAACTGCGTCTGCGCGGTGCCGCTGCCATTGCCGTAGCATGCGCCCTGGCACGTGGTGTCGGCGCTCGCGCACTTGCCGATGCAGTCCTGCACGTCGTAGCACGAGCCGCTGCCGGTCTTGCCATCGGCGAGGCAGCTCAGCGATTCCTTGGCGCACGGCTCGGTCTTGCCGCCGTTGGCGTTGACGCAGGCACTCAGCGCCTTGAACTGCGTCTCGCTGGCTTTGTCGATGGCGTTGTAGCAGGCGGCTTGGCAGGTGAAGCGCTCGGCGGCGTTGTCGCAGCCGGTCAGGCAGCCGAGGATCGTGCTGCAGCCTTTGGTGCCCGGCGTCGCGCCCTGTTCCCAGCAACCAATGAGCTCGTTGGGGCAATCCGAGGCAGCGCAATCGTCCATGCACTTCTGCGTCGGCGGCGTCGCGCCCGCGCACTTGCCCTGGAGGCACTTCTTGACCGAGCAGTCCAGCAGCGCGGCGGCTGTGGGCGCGGCATCCGTCGCCGTCGCGTTGGCGCACGTCGCGCCGCACGTGGCCGTCCAGTTGGCCTTGCACGCGTCGATCGCGCATTGGGACGCGGCAATGCACGTCTTCAGCGTCGCGGGCTGCGGAACGTCGGCGGCCACATCGGCCTTGGTTCCCGTGTCGGTCAACGCGCCATCGGCGCCCACCGTGGCATCGGTCGGCGTGCTGACGTCGCCCAGACTCGTGCCATCCAGACCGTAGTAAGTGCCACCGCCGCCACCGCCGTTGGAGGTTGAGCCACAGGCGACGAGACCCAAAGAAGCGAGCACCAGAACAACGACTTGACGCATCATCGATTCCCTCTGTCCCGCCGCAATGCCGGGAATTACGGTATCCTACACGCCCGGTGAATCATCGCCAGTGGGTCGGCGGGCGTCCGCGCAATTTTGCACGTTTGCGCCACTTTGCCCCGCAACCGCAACGTTGCGGTTGACCCGCTGCCGTCGGCATCAGACACTCGTGGGCCCGCCCGCGGCGCAACAACCGATGACTGTCCTTGGCCCTTCCCACGACGCGCAACGCTTTCATGCCCGCAATCGCCTGGCGATGGCCGGTGTTTTTGTCGCCGTGCTGGTGCTGATCGCCCGACTTGTGATCGTCCAGGGCCTGATGGGCGCCAACTACGAGAAGATCGCGACGATTGAGCGCGTGGGCAAAGTGCGGTCCCAGGCACCGCGCGGCCAGATCAAAGGTTCGGACGGCACCGTGCTGGCGCGCAACCTGGAGAGCCATTCGCTGGAACTGCTGCCGGCAAAGGTCAAGACCGACCGCGTGGCGGCGATTGTGGGCCGGCTGCGCGACCTGCTGGACATGACGGACAGCGAAGTGCAGGAGCTGCGCGCTGAGCTGGTGCGCGACGCGGATCCGCGCAAGCGTCAGCCACTGGTTGTGCGGCGCGATCTGGTTTCCACGCATTGTCCATATGATTCCAGCCAGTTGGAGCTGACGTCCGAAGTCGAATACCGCTTCTGCCCGGTCTGCGGCCGCAATTTCGAGCCGATCCCCGCGCGGAAAGCCTGCCCGTTTGACCAGCGCAAGCTGCAATCGGTTCCCGGCGGCGACGGAATGCGCTGCTCCTCGTGCGAACGCGAGTTCTCGTCAGCGGACCTCTGCCCGTATGACCACCACGCGCTGCATCACGGCCACCACAACCTCAAGTGCCCGCTGTGCCAGCGCACGTTCAACGATGAAGTGGCGGTCCTGCGCGCCAACTTGCATCTGCTGCCGGAGGCGCGGCTGCAGTCGGAAATCCAGCGTGAGTACCCGTTTCGCTATCTGGCGAGTCACCTGCTGGGCTACGTCGGCTACGTGACGGACGCGGACCGCGCGCCGCTGCTGCCGTGGCTGCCGCCGCGCTATGCGTTGACCGACCGCGTGGGGCGCACGGGCCTGGAACGGGCGTTTGATCAGGCGCTGCGTGGCATTGACGGCGAGCAGGTTGTCGTGCGGCGTTCCGGCGCCGATGAGAGTGCCAAGGGCATGGACGATCTGATAGCCGGCCTGCAGCCGCGGCCGATTGTGCCTGGGTTGACGCTGCGGCTGACGCTGGATTTGGAGTTGCAGCGCGTCGCGAAAGTGGCGATGAAGGACGTGTTCTCCGGCGCGGCGGTGGTGATCGACGCGCGATCGGGCGAAGTGCTTGCGCTCTACTCCAAGCCGAGCTTTGACCCGAATACGATGTCCGGCAAGCGCGCGCCGCACGGCAAGACCGGCTCCGACACGGCGGCCTATGCGCCGCTGCTCGACAAGGCCATCCACGCGTTTCCGCCCGCGTCGACCTTCAAGATCGTGGCGGCGATCGCGGCGCTGGAAGAGAACATCGTCAATCCTGCGACGACGTTTCACTGCCCGGGCTACTACGATTTTGGCGGTCGGCGCTTTCACTGCCACTCCAAGCGCGGGCACGGCGACGTCAACCTGCGGGAGGCGATCCGCTCGTCGTGCGACGTCTATTTCTACCATCTGGGCGAGCTGCTCGGCCTGGATCGCCTGGAATCCTGGGCGCGCAAGCTGGGCTACGGCGAGCTGACCGGCATCGAAATCCATGAAGCGCAGGGCCGACTGCCGACGCGCGAGTGGTATGCGCAGCACGTGAAGGGCGGCTACTACCCGGGCTTTGCGCTGTCGACGGCGGTGGGTCAGAAGGACGTGACGGCGACGCCGCTGCAGGTGGCGCGGGTGTATTCGGCGCTGGGACGCGACGGTATTTTGCCCAACGTGACGCTGGTGCAGGGCTTTGAAGGCCCGGACGGCAAGCTGTTGCCGCGCCTGCCGCGCCCGGAAGGTCGCGACTTGCCGGTGAAGGCGTCCACGCTGCGCTTTATCCGCAACGCGCTGCTGGCCGTGGTGAATGACGAAGGCGGCACGGCGTACAGCAGCCAGCCGACCAACGTGGTGCTCGCGGGCAAGACGGGCACGGCGCAGGCGGCGCAACGGCCTCGGCCGGACATGATCGAGCGGTTGAAGGCGGATCCCCTGGCGCTCGGCCGGCTGACGACGTGGATGCAGAACGATCACGCGTGGTTTGTCGGCTACGCGCCGGCGGAAGACCCGGAGATCACCGTGGCGGTCTTTGTTGAACACGGCGGCTCGGGTGGCCACAACGCTGCGCCGATTGCCGTGAAGATTGTGGAATCGTGGTTCGCGCGCCATCCGCACGCCAAGGCTGTGGATGCGCCGACGGGCAAGGGGCGCCGGAAAGCGGTGAACCCGGAAGAGTTGGATGAAACGCCGATCGCCGACCCCGAGTCGGTGCCGACTGTGCCGCCAGAAGACGATCCCGCCAACCGACCGGCCGGTGAACCACGCGAAGCGCCGGGCGGATCTGCCGACGAGGTGCTGCCGTGATTCTCACTGCCCAGGACGCCCTCATCGTCGCGGCCGCCATGACCGGCGGCGCCATCAACAGCGTCGCGGGCGGCGGCAGCTTCTTCACGTTCCCCGCGTTGGTCATGGGCGGCCTCGCGCCCATCGCCGCCAACGCCACGAGCACCGTCGCGCTGTGGCCCGGCAGCCTCGCCAGCACATGGGCCTACCGCAAGGACGTCAGCAGCCACGGCGGGCAATTGCCGCAGCTCGCGTTCGTGAGCCTGTTGGGAGGCCTCCTCGGCGCCATCCTTCTGTTGTGGACCCGCAACGAGACTTTTGCCCGCATCGTGCCTTGGCTGCTCCTCACCGCGACGCTGCTCTTCGCCATCTCGGGCCGCGCCGTGACCTTCCTCCGCGCCCACAGCCGCGGCGCGATCCATCCGTACGCGATGCTCGGCGGCCAGTTCGTCATCGCCATCTACGGCGGCTACTTTGGCGGCGGCATGGGCATCCTGATGCTCGCCGTCTACGCGCTCGCGGGCTTGAACGACATCCACGCCATGAACGGCCTGAAGTCCCTCCTCGGCGCGGCCATCAACGCCGCCGCGGTCGTCACGTTCATCGTCGCGGGCGTCGTGCAGTGGCGGCCGGCGCTGCTGATGGTGGCGGGATCGCTCGTGGGCGGGTATTTTGGCGCGCGTCTCGCCAAGCGGGTCGATGCCGCCCGCGTCAGGCAATTCGTGATCGCCACCGGCGCGGTCATGACCGTCAAGTTCTTCTTCGCCCACGCGTAAGGTTGCCTGCTGATGTCCGACCTCGCCCGCATGCGCCAGCCCTCGACCCTCATCGGGTTGTTTTGCGTGCTCGGGCTCTGCGCCATCGCGATTGAGAACCTCCACTTCGCCGACTCCATGCTCGGCACGACCTACCACCGTTCGCAGACCATCTGGATCGTCGTCGGCCTCATCGGCGCGGGCGTCACCGCGCGCTTGGACATGCAGTTCGTGCGCCGCGTCAGCCCGTTCGTGTACGCGCTGCTTGTCGTCTTGCTCTTCGCGGTGTTGTTCTTTGGCCGGGAGATCAACTACTCCAAGCGCTGGCTGGAGCTGGGCCCCGCCAACATCCAGCCCAGTGAATTCATGAAGATGTCGATCGCGCTGATGCTCGCGGACTGGTTTGACAAGAAGCGCAGCCAAACGCCCTGGAAGCTGCGGCAACTGCTGATCCCCGTGCTGTTGATCGGCATGCCCGTGGCGCTCATCAACCGCGAACCGGATTTGGGCACGTCGGTGTGTGTCGCGCTGATCGCGCTTGGTGTGTTGCTGTACGACGGCGTGCAGCGCCGCACGCTGGTGATGGCGCTGTGTGTTGCGTTGATCAGCGTGGGTCTCGCGTGGAAGTTTGACGTCATCCGCGACTACCAGAAAGGCCGCGCGGAGACCTGGTGGCACGCCATGCAGGACGACGACAAGACGCCCGACACCGGGCAGGGCGGCGCCAATCGCGACAACTGGCAGGCGGAGAAAGCGCTCTGGGCCGTTGGTTCCGGACGCGTCGCTGGCCGGGGCGATGACGAAGCCCGCGTCTCGGTCCTCCGCCACGTGCCATTCGTCCACACGGACTTCGCGCTCGCCTGCTTCGCCGAACGCTGGGGCCTCATCGGCTGCATCTTCCTCTTTGGCCTCTACCTCGGACTGGTCTGGTGGGCGCTCCACATCGCCGACCGCGCCCAGGAACGCTTTGACGCGCTGCTCGCGATCGGTATCGCCGGTCTGGTCTTTTGGCAGTTCTTCATCAACGCCGGCATGGTCATCGGCCTGCTGCCCGTTGTCGGCGTCACGTTGCCGCTCCTGAGCTACGGCGGTTCATCCGCCCTGACGGTGCTCATCGGCGCGGGCTTCCTCCTGAACATCGCGCTGCGGCGCAAGGCCCGATGACGGCTCTGCGCGCCGTGCTGGCGCCGCTGCTTGTCGCGCTCGCGGTCCTCGCCGTGTACGGTCCGCCGGCGGATCGCGCGGAATTTGTCCAGGACGACGCCCCGGCGTTTTTGCAGCACCCTGCGGTCAAGTGGCCAGTCGATCTCAGCCAGATCGTGCGCGCGCCGTACTTTGGCGACGCTGATCACGCCTACATCCGCCTCTCGCGGCCGCTGGCGACGCTGAGCTTCGCGGTGGAAAAGGGCCTCGGCGCCGATTCCAGCCGCGCGCGCCACTGGACCGATCTTCTCCTCTACGCGCTCGCGTGCGCGTGGCTCACGGCGCTGATCGCGCGGCTGGCGGCGCTGTGGCGGCTGGACCTGGCGGGCAGGCTGGCGGCGCTGGCTGGCGGCCTCTGGTTCGCGCTGCATCCGGCGCACGCGGAAGTGGTGATGCAGGTCGCCTACCGTCCGGAGCTTCTGGCGCTGCTGTTTGAGCTCGTGGCGTTTGAGGTCCTGCTGGCGTGGCGGCAGGGTCGCGGGACGCCGCTGAATCTGGCGGTGGGGACGCTGGCGTTTGGCGCGGCGCTCTGGAGCAAGGAACAACCGCTGATGCTCCTGCCACTGGCGTTCGTTTGGGCGCTCGCGCGGCCTCGCCTGTTCCGGCGTTTCCTGCCGCTGCTGGTGGCGTGGACGGTGATCGGCGTCGCGTGGCTGGCCTGGCGTCATTGGCTGTTTGGCCCGATCGCGGCGCTGCCCATCTCCGAGGCGGACAATCCGCTGGCCGGCGTGCCGACCGCGATGCGCATCTGGACCGCGCTGGCGATCATCTTGCGCGCCGCGCAGCATCTGGTTTGGCCCGTGGATCTCGCGCCTGACTACGCGTTCAACGCGTGGCCGCCGTTGCTCCAGCCGGATGCGGAAGTGTGGGGCGGACTCGCGCTGCTCCTCGGTCTTTTGGCCGCAGCAATTTTTCTCGGCCGGCGCGCGCGGCAAAAGCCGCTGGCGGACGAACAGGATCTTGCGCCGGGCGAATTGGGCCTGCTGGCGCTGGTGTGGGCGATGCTGACGTGGCTGCCGGTTGCCAATCTGCTGTTTGTCTCGACGACGCTGTACGCCGATCGTCTGCTGTTTGCGCCGTCCGTGGCGCTGTGCGCGGGCGTGCCTTTGGCGCTCGCGCTGTGGCAGCCGCGCGGTCGGATCGCCCTGCGGTCGCGCCAAACGGTCGCGGCGACGTTGGCGGTGGTGACGCTCGGCGTGTGCCTGCAGGAGACGCCGACGACGGCGGCGGCCTGGACCAACGCGCTGGCGCTGTATGCGCGCGGCGTCGTGCTCCAGCCCAATTCCATGCGCATGGCCAACAACCTCGCGTTCACGCTGATGGAGCGCGGGCGGCTCGTTGAAGCGCGCCATTTCCAGCAGCAAGCGTTGCGGATCCGGCCGACGGATCTGGACGTGCTGGCGCTCGGCTTTGATCTGGCGCGCAAGGAAGGGCGGTGCGAGGACGGCACGCCGCTGGCGCGCACGTTGGCGCAGTTGCCCAAGCCGGCGGTGCTGGCGCGGCGGATCGCGCTGGATTGGGCGATGCGCTGCCGCGCGTGGACTGACGGCTGGGCGGCGGTGCGGCTGTTGCCGCCGGGGCAGTTGCGCGGGCGCGAACCGCTGGACGTGTTCGCGCTGGGCGTCGCGGCGGGCGAGAACGCGGCCGTGGAAGCGTGGGCGTCGCCGCTGGAAAAATCGCCGTGGCAAGTGCCAGCGTGGACGTCCGCAGGTGTCTTCGGTGCGGATTCGGGTGGGCGCCCGCTTGAGGCGCTGCGACACCTGGCGGACCTGCAGAAGGCCCAGCCGCAGTTGGCGGGACTCGACAAGGCGGCCCGCGACCTGTACGAACGGCATCGCGATCACGCGGACGCGCCGGCGATGCGCGCGCTGCTGCAGGCGACCTGGAAGATGACGGAGTAGGCAATCGAGATGGATATTCGCGACCCAATCCACGGTTCCATCGCGCTGTCTGCCGCTGAACAGGCGCTGACCGACAGCCCGTACTTGCAGCGGCTGCGCGCAATCAAGCAGCTCGGCTTTTCGGAGCTGACGTTTCCCGGCGCCAGTCACAGCCGTTTTCTGCATTCGCTGGGCGCGATGCAGCTGGCCGGGAAGGCTTTTGACGCCGTGTTTCGCCATTCGCCCTGGCTTGTGGATGGCGAGCGCGCGCGGCTCCGGCAGACGATCCGCTTGGCGACGCTGTGCCACGACCTGGGCCACCCGCCGCTCTCGCACAGTTCAGAAATGCTGTTGCCGCGGGTCGGCGCGCTGAAGCTGCCGGGTGTCCGCGTGGCCGATCCGGACGAGCCGGCGACCCATGAGCACATGACCCTCAAGATCCTGCTGGATTCCGGGCTGACGCAGCTGATTGGCGACGTGGGCGCGGATCTTGGCATTGAGGCGCGGCACGTCGCGGCGCTGCTGAGCGACGACGTCCAGTGCGATCCGGCGGTTTTTGAGGTCGGCGGGCGCAATCTGCACGGGCTGCTGGCGACGCTGGCGTCCTCGGAGCTCGATGTTGACCGGATGGACTACCTGCTGCGCGACAGCTATTTCACGGGCGTGAGCTATGGCCAGTTCGACTGCGATTGGCTGATTGCGCATCTCGGCCACGATGACGCGCAGGGCGGTCCGCTGCACCTGACGCTCGACGACCGGGCGATCTTCACGTTTGACGATTTCTTGCTGAGCCGCCACCACATGTTCCTGATGGTGTATTTTCACAAGAAATCGGTGTGTTACGATCACATGCTCAAGCGCTTTTACGAGCAGTTTCCCGATCTGTGCCGCGCGCCGGCCGACCCTGAGGCGTACCTGGAACTGGACGACCACCGCGTGTGGCAGGCCCTGCGCGCCAAGGAAGCGGAGTCGCCGTGGGCCGCGGGCATCATGCGCCGCAAGCCATTGAGCGTGCTGATTGAGGCGACGCCGACGGACAGACCCGAGCCGCTCGTTCCGCTGCTGGCGCGGCTGGACGCGGAGGGGATCGATTACCTGCACGTGTCGTCGCAGGGCGCGCTGACCAAGTACCAGCCGGACGACGCCGCGCGCGCGATCTACGTGCGCAAGCAGCCAGCGGTGGGCGAGCCGTATCTGCTCCCGTTGGCCGCGGCGACGCGGCTGTATGAGCGCTACGCGGACGCGACGGTGCTGGAGCGGCTGTACGTGCCGCAGGAATCCGCGGAGCTGGCGGCGAAGTGGCTGGTGGAGCTGCGCAAGGCGATGTGACGGCTAGGAATCGAAGCCGTTGGCCTGCAGCCAGCCGGCGAGCGTCCCCGCGGACGGCCCGAGGCCTTCCAGGACGTAGACCGCGTCATCGACGTACAGCGTCGCCTTGGCGCCCTGAAACTGCACCTTCTGCGTCGCCGAGCGCGGAATCTCAAAGCGGAATTGGCCCATTTCCATCGAGCCGAGCGATTGCATCGTCGTGGCGCCGTCGCTGCTGTCCAGGGCATCGCCGGCCTTGGAGGTGACCCGCGACGTCGCCTCAAACAGCAGGCCATCGGGCGTGAGGCGCAGCTTGCCAAACGGCGGCATGGCGCCGTGCATGGCGCCACTGACCTGACAGCAGATCATCTTAAGGTCTTCCGCTGGATTCAATGGCGTCGGCGCCGCGGGAGTGCGCACGGTTGCCCGGCGAACTGGCGCAGCGCCACTGGTCGGCGGCTCCACGGCTTTGGCTTGAGGCGCGGTCGGCTTGGCGTCCGGCGATGCGGCGCCGCGCACGCGCAGGAGCGCAAAGGCGCTCGCACCAGCGGCAATCAACACAACGACTGCGATTGCGATCCACATTCGGCACGCCGCGACGGATGGGCTATCCGAGTCGGCCAACCACCGCGTGGCTAGCCGCCCACTAGCATACCGCGCTCCGGGGTGCCTGTGAACGGATTCGCGGTGATTTTGCCACGGCGACACATTTTCGTGGACTACGGCCGATCTTCCGCCGGCTGGTCGCCCTCATCGGGGCGCTTCTCGTCATCGCCCTCGTCGCGCGCCCGTCGCTTGGGCCGATCCTCGTCGTCGTCGGCGTTGCCGCGCGAATTTGCCCGCGGGTCTTCTTCATCGGCACCCCGACTGCGCCGACCACGACCGCGCCCCACTTCCTCGTCCGCTGGCTTCTTCTCATCCACCGCGGGCTCCGGCTTGGCCGGCTCGGGCTTCTTCTCTTCCGGCTTGGGCGGCTCCGGCGCCGCGATCGGCGTCGGCTGCGGCGTTGGCTGAACCACCGGCCGGAAATCCGGGGTTGGCGTCGGCATCGGCGTCGCGACAACGGCTGGCACTGCGGGCTGCGCTGGCCCCGGCGTCGTCGGCTGCGGTTGGCCGGGATTCTGGCCTTCCGGTCCCGTGCCACCCACCGGCGCTTTGCCGCGCGTGCCCACGCTCACAACGGGCAGTTCCGGCTTGCACTGCGGCCGCATCAGGGGGCCCGTGCAGCCAATGCCAATGTAGCCCGCACGTTCAAACGGCTTCAGCTTGGACCCAAAAAGCGTCAACAATTTCGACCACTTCACCCGATCATCCACCGGCTTGTCGGCCTTCTCCTCGTCTGCCGCTTCCTCGTCGTCCGCCGCCGCGGTATCTTTCTTGGCCGCCTTGTCGCCGTCCTTGGGCTTCTTGGCTTCCTTCTTGTCTTTCTCGTTCAGGTTGATGGCGAAGTGCAGCTGCAGCGTCGCCTGCTTCAGCATCCCCTTGCCGGGCGGAATCAGGATGTGCGCCGTCTCGTCGGTCAGGATCTCCACGTCCGCGCCTTCCCCGCCCGCTTCCATCTTCTCAATGTGGATGATCGTCGCCTTGTCGCTGCCACGCGCCGCCGCCAGCGCCGCGATGTTGGATTTCAGGCCGATCTTCACCTTCAGCGTCACAGTGCCGAGGCCAAGGTCGGTCATCCGCAGGCCACCTTCCAGCTCCGGCGACTTCAGGATCGCGTCCGCCAGCTCCAGATCGACGTCCCCGCTCATGTCCTCGCCGCCGTTGCCATAGTGCAGCTTGGCGGTGCCATTGAGGTCGCCATCCACGCCCGCGTTCAGGCTCTTGTTGCCGGCCAGGAGCCGGTTGCCAATCCCTATTTCGCCCAGCGCCATGTCGCTCAGCTTGCCGATCTCAAAATCGTAATCGTCGCCCTTCTTGACCAGCCGACCGTCTTCCAGCTTGCCGCCGCCCGCATCGACATCAAAATGCACGTCGATCGCCTTCCCCATCAGCGCCGGCCACAGCGCGATCTTCGCGCTCACGCGGTCGATGCGCAGTTCCGTCTCCGGCACGCCTGCGGTCACCTGGCCATTTTCGCCCGGCTCACCCGGCTTGGCCGGCAGCACCAGGCGCACGCCCAGCAGCTCAATCCCGCCCAGACCGTGCAGCTTCAGGTCCTCGATTTCAATCGGGTAACCTTGCGCGCGCGCCTGCCGCGTCACGAATGAACGCAGCTGCCGGGTGGGAAACGTGAACGGCACCGCAATGGCCGCGATCAGGCAGAAAAACAGCGCGTAGCCCACGAACTGGACGGCGGTCTGCAAGCGCGGATTGGCAAAAAGTCTAAACATGCGCGTCTCGTGATCGGCGGTCCGCCGTTATTCTTCCATCACGCCGTAGCGAAACTGGCCAATCTTGATCGTCGCAGCGAACTGTTCGCGCGTCGTACCGGTGCGGGTAAAGTCCAGCGAGATGCCGAACAGCGGGTCAGGGTGCGATTCCAGCTTGGCGAGGAACCGCATCAGCGCTTCCTCCGGCACATTGGTGAACACGGCGTCGATGGTCGAGAGGAAGACTTCCTTCTGCCCCTTCTTCGCCTTCTTCTGCTTTTTTGCCGGCGCGCCCTTCTTGCGCTGCGTCAGCTCCGCGAGCACGTCCGTCGCGTTGGCAAACTTGATGAGCTCGCTGAGCTTCTCTTTGCCTGACGTCGAGCCGTCCTCATCCTTGCGCTCAAACTCGATGGTCTTGGCGATGTTGAGCACCGTCGCCTGGAGCTGCTCCTTGCTCGCGCGCTCCAGTTGCTCGTCGGTCGCCTTTTCCTCGGCGCGGTTGGCCAGGTAGGTCGGCCCCTGTTTCTCAATCTCGCGCAGCGCGGCCTCACCCGTGGCGACGTCCTCTTCCAGCGCGCTGACCTTTCGCGTCACCAACACGCCGGCCAGCACGATCGCGACGATCGCCGACAAGACGACGCCGCCCAGTACGAGGTTGCGCTCGCGGTCGCTCATCCGCTCCAACATGCTGCCCAATCTGCCCATGGATGCCGCCGCCATCAGGGTTCCTCCTCGGCCTCGGCCTTCTTGGCCTTGCCGTCTTTCTTGCCCGAATCTTTCCCATCGGCCGCGTCCGGCTTTGTCGCCGCCTTGGCTTTGGGCTTCTTCTCGACGGCCTCAGGGCACGCCACTTCAAACTGCATCGTGAACTTGAACCAATCGCGGTGCCGCTCGAACGTGATGCGGTCCGACGACGACTTGACCTTGCTGAAGCACTTGTGGCTGTCGATCGCCTGCTGGAGCGCCAACAGCGCGTCCTGCGTGTCCGCCTCGCCGCGCATCGTCACGCCGGTGCGCTCGATCTGCATCGCGTTCAGCTCGATTTTGTGGCCGGAAAACGGCTTGTCGGATTTGGCTCCCTCCTCGCCGTCCTTGTCCTTCTTGTCGCCGTCCTTGTCCTTCTTTTCCGGCTCCTTCTTCTCCGGCGCCTTCACGCCGCCCGGCTGCAGGCTGGTCGGCGTGCCCAGGTCCGTCGGCTCCGGCGGACGGCGCAGGAACGTGTTGCGATTGGCACGCTCCAACTTGGGATCGGGCGGCGGGTCATTGCCTTCCTCGTCCGGTTTCACGGCGGGCCGAATCATCCCCGGCGCGCGCATCGACGGATCCGCGACCGGGCCAATCGGCACAACCGGCGAACGTGCTTCCGGATTCGGCGCATTGGGCTCGCCCGGGCCGCCGACCTCGGGCACCACATCCGGCGGTTCCGTCACTTTGTCGATGACCTGGGAAATCTCCTCCAGCACCTTGAACGCGGACATGTCCGGATACAGCCCCGCGACGTCCAGGCTCGGCTCGCGCGTCAGCTCTTTTTGCACGTACTCAAAGTCCCCAGACGCCTTGCCGATCAGCGCCTTGGACAGCGCCTCCAGGTGCGTGACTTGCGCCTCCTGTTCGGTCGCCAGCGCTTTCCACGTCAACGTCGCGCGCACGCCAAGCAGCAGCACCGCGATGATCGCAAACGCCGCGAGCATCGGCAGCCGCGCCCGCAGCACCTTGAAGTCGCCCTCGTAGCCCAGCTCGCCTTGGCGGAAATTGACGTCGTCGTCCGCCGCGGTCGGATCGGCCGCCGCGAGTGCCAAGGCCACCGCCAGCGCGCCGCGATCACCCAGCGTTGCAGATTCGCTCAGCTTCTGGTCCGGCAGCTCGTTCAGTCGCACGCCCATGACGCGCAGGCCCAGCGCGCGCTCGAGGTATTCGTCCAGTCCGGCCAGCCGGCACAGCCCGCCCGTGACGATCAGCCGCTCAGGCCGCACGCGTGAGCGGCGCATCGCGTATGCCAGCGTCTGCCGCAGTTCGCGCGTCAACGGTTCCAGCGCCTCGCGGGTCGCCGTGTCCAGCCGCCGCTCATCCGCCGTCTCCGCCATCGAGCCGGAAGGCAGCAGCCACGCGTGCTCCGCCAGCACGTCGTCGGACGGCTTGTCGGACTTGAAGTGACCGGCAAAGATCGCCGCGACCGAATCCGCGCCCACGGACAGGCTTCGCACCATTTCCGTCTTGCCGTTGTTCAGCAGCACCACGTCCGTCGACCGCGTGCCGATGTCGCACAGCAGCGTCCAACCCGTCGCCATGTCCGGCAGCTTGCGCACGAGACTCGCGTACGCCAGCGACGTCAGGCCCAGCCGCCGCGGCTCAATCCCCGCCGACCGCAGCCAGTCGAGCTGCTTCTGGACCGTCTCGCGGTGCGCGGCGATCGCCAGGACTTCGGTCTGGCCGTCTTTCTCGCCGATCCGCGTGTAGTCCACGCACAGGTCCGAGACCGGCACCGGAATGTGGTTCTCCAGCTCAAAGCCCACGGCTTCCTGGATGCTCTTGTCGTCGCGGAACGGGAACATCAGCACGCGGTGCATCACGGCGTCGGTCGGCATGCTGACCGCCAGCATGTCATCCGGCCGCAGATTGCGGTCCATCAGCCGCTTCAGCGCCGCCGCACGCGTGTCATCGGTCGCCTCGTGGGGCAACGGCTCTTCATCCCAACCCGTGAGCGAAGCCTGCCGCAATGTCTTGTCGACAATGGCGAGCTTCAGCGCGCGTCGGCCGATGTCCAGGCCCAAAATCCGGTGTGCCATAGCGTCGTTCCCTCAGTCTTCGTTCCAGTACACGTACTTCTGCGTCGACGTATCGAGCAGCGCCGTGATCTTCTTCACCACTTTGCCTGACGTGCCGTACGCATCGATGCGCACGATCTTGCCGGTCGTGCCCACGTCATCCAGCATCCGCTGCTGGTTGATTTGCAGCACCTGCGTGTAGTCCTGCGGCAGCACCATGCCCAAACGGCTGAAGAACTGCACAAAGCGCTGCGGATTGGCGAACGGCGGCGAAAACACCATCTTTTTCAACGTCCGGCAGACCTCAATGTACTGCCCCGCGATGTTCACCGGCACAAACGCGTTCTGCTGGAAGCCGCGCGCACACGCGATGTTCTCGTTGGCAGGATTCGCCAGGTTCTTGCAGATCAGCGCCTTGATGACCTCGATGTTGGCCGTATTCACGTTCAGCTTCTCCGTCTGGTAGACGGTCACTTGCTTGCGCAACTTGCACCAGATCGCGTCGGTCATGCCGTCGACCATCCGCACTTCTTCGTTCGTGTCGTACGGCGCGTCCTTGACCTTGCCGCCGCGCCGCGCATACGGCGAGCCTTCCGCACCTTGCGATTCCAGCAGCTTGCGCGTCGCCGGATCCACGTCCGTCTTGAGTTGGTCCGCATCCGACCAGTCAATGATGTTCAGCGCCAACTGCGCCATTTCCTTGTCCAGCTCGCCAACGTGGGTCACGCCTTCGTTGCGCTCCAGCACTTTGTACAGCGTATCGAACACCGCCTGCTTCTCGCCGAGGCTTTTGACGCGGTTCACGTTGACGCGGCCATCCTCGTCCGTGCTCGTGCAGCCGCACGTGCCGCGCTGCAAACTGGCGCCGGGGTTGCCTTTCAGGTCGACAAGCTGGATGCCCATCAGGTTCATTTCGCCGTTGCAGAACGCGTTGACGAATTCGCAGGCGTAGGCGCCCGTGTTGATCTGCGGTTTTTGCCCGCCCATCATGCTCGCGTACTTGCCGATGATGCTCTCCACGATGTCCGTCGAGCCAATCACCAGCGCCGCCAATTCCACGGCCGCGCGCGCGTGCAGGTGCGCCTCGACTTCCGCCTCGACGTAGTTCGACGTCTTGAC
>CAINLT010000391.1 GCA_903850505.1 uncultured Myxococcales bacterium
AGCGAGCGCGAAGCGCAAGCCGCTCATTTCCCAAACCGCGAGCAAAGCGAGCGCAATCACCCCGAAAACGCCCTTCCCAAGCGAGCACCCCGCGCGTGAGCGCGTCGGGTAAGCGCAGCTACCACAGCACAGTCGCTTCCCCCATCCGGCACCATGCGGGGCCGAGCACTGCGCGCAGCGCAAGCGCAGGCCACCCTCACCACAGCCGACTTCCCCAACAACAGCCGCCCGGGCCAAGGAAGAGAGAGCGCGAGAGAGAAACCAGCGGCGAGCTGGTTTCTCTCTCGCATCGCGAAAGTTTCTTTAAAAAATCCCTATGAACAGGCTCGCGTACCAGCGCCTCCGGCCCAAGGCAAAAAAAGCCCGCGCGGCCAGCGCCCAAACCTACCCCCCGACCCGCGCCAACTCCCCCTCAATCTCCTGCAGCCGCCCCTGCACCGCCGTCAGCCGGGGCCCGCCGCCGCGCTGCGCCAGATAATCCACGCACGACCGCAGTCCGCCCGCCAGTCGCACCAGATCGCCCATCTGGAACAGCGTGTCGAACGCCTCCTCAAACGCCTCCGTCGTCCGCCGGTCAATCACCGTCGCGCGCGGCCCCTTCTCCGCCAGCGCGCGCGTGCCCAGCACACAGCCACGGACAATTTGCGCCCGCGCCACCGCCATCTGCGCGCCGCTGCCACGCGCAATGTCCACGGCCTTTTCGCTGTCCATGTCGGCCGTCTCCAGCGCCTCGCGCGCCAGGGAAATATTGGCCAGCACGCGGTAGACGCTCGACAACAGCTCCGGGTTCGCCAGCTCGCGCGCTACGTCAATCGCGTTGACCATCCGCGCCGCCGCGTCCTGCCATTTGCCCAGGGCCAGCTGCGTCTCCGACTGCAACACCGCGATCTCGAGCTGCCGCGCGCGGTCGCCCACTTCGCTCGCCAGTTCGGACGCTTGCGACCACATTTGCATCGCGCCCTTGATCTTGCCCGACGCGGCCATGACCTCGCCCATCACCATCCGCGCTTCCGCCAGACCCCAGCGCTCCTGCACTTGCTCGCACAGCTGCGTCGCCTCGCTCACCGCATCCATCGCCGCGGTGAAATAGCCGCGCCCCGTCTGCACCCGCGCAATGTGGCACAGCGAGCGCGCCACGACCCGCAGATCCTCCACCCGCCGCCGCAGCGCCAGCGCCTTGTTGAAGTGCTGCAGCGCCTGCGCGTACGCATCCTGGCCGCCGCGAATGAGGTGCACCGCGCCGAGTTCGTCATTCACGTCCGCGATCCACCGGTGCGCGCCCGCCACCCGCAGATGCCGCAGCGCCGCTTCCAGGAACTCCTCCGCCACGTCGTAGCGACCCGCACCGCGCGCCACCTGGGCGATCCGCAGTTGCGCCGTGCCCGAACGGAGGTCGTCATCCAGGCACCGCGCCATCCGCAGCGACTCCATCAACACCGTCTCCGCTTCAGCATAACGTCCCAGCCGCAGCAGACTGCCGCCGTGCGCCAGCCGTAGGTCCGCCGCCAGATCCGCGTTGTCTGCGTGGGCACTGCGCGCGCCCGCAGCGAAGAGCGCAATCGCCCGGTGCACTTGGCCAACCGTGCGCGCCGCGTTGCCCGCCTCCAGGAAGTGCTGCGCCGCGAGCCGCCGCCGACCGCCCTGCTCGTAAAGCTCGGCAATCCGCGCGCTCTCCGCCACCGGATCCTGCCGCGGCCGCCGCGCTAGCCATTGCGCCGCGAGCCGGGACAGCAGCCGCCGCTTCTCGTCGTGCATCTGCTGGACGAGCAGACCCGGATCCGCCGGATGCGCGAAGGCGAATTCCAGGTCGCGCTCCACCGCCGATTGCTCGACGAACTTCAGCACGTCCAGCTGCTGCAACTGCAGGAGAAGCGCCTTCAGCGCCGTGCGGTCGCGCTCTGACAGGATGTCCGGATCGTCGGGCCGACTGCCGCGCAGGACCGACAGCAGCCCGCCAAACCAGAGGTTCTGGCCAAAGATCGCGCCCGCATCGACCACTTCACGCAAATGCAGCGGCAAACGCGCCAAACGCCCCGGCAGCGCCTCGTTCTCGTTCAGGAGGCTCGTCTGCTCCGACTGCCATTCGCCGCGCCAGGTCCATTGCCCGCCGCGCTCGACGATCTCCCCCGCCGCCGTCATCCCGCGCAGCGCATCCACCAGCCGCCCCGGCAGCCCCGCGGACTTCTCCGCCAGCCACACCGCGAGCGTGTCCGGGGCATTGCTCACGCGCTGCAGCAGCTTCTGCGCCAACTGCAGCGTGGCCGCCGGATCGAGAGGCCGCAGCGCCACACGCTCGACATCCAGCGCCGGGTCAGGCTCCTCGGACGTGTCCACCAGCAGCGCGACCGGGGACGCCGACAGCGCCTTCTGCAGCGCCTGCACCAGCGCCGTCAGTTCGTCCAAATGCAGCGTCTGGCCAGCGTCCAGGTACACCACGCACGGACCCGCACGGCCGCGCTGGCGCAGCAGCGTCGCGACAAACTCCATCGAGACGGTCATCGGCGCTTCCACCGCGACTTCCCCGCTGATGCGATCGCCCGGCGCCTGCAGCCCCAGGAGCGGCGCGACGACCGTCATCGCCACCGCCGCGCTCGACTCACCCAGCAGCGCCGCCACATGCCGCCGCACCCGTTCGTACGGCTGGGCATCGCGGAGCAGATCCGGTCCACCGATCAGTTCCAGCAGCAAGCGACCGGCCAGATTCGGCGGACCGACGAGCTGTTCCTCCGCGCCGATCCGATACCAGCCGATGCCGCGCTTCTCCGGCGCCGCCGCGCGCTCCACCGTGCTCACGAGGCGCGAACGCCCCACACCGCTCGGCCCGACGAGCCAAATCGCCTTGAATTTGCGACTGTTGAGCGCCGTCCGCAGCGGGTTGTAGACCGCCTCAATCTCCGCCCGCCGGCCGATGAGTGGAATCGGTCCGCCAAAAAGCTCGGATTCGCGGTGTCCATCGCGGAATTCCGTCCAGGTATGGCGCGACGGCGTGGCCACGAGCGGCGTCACGTCATCGATCGGCGCCGATTCGCTGAGCGCGATCTTGGCCTGCAGCGGCTCGCGGGAAATTTCGCCCCAGCCCATCGGCGCGGCGATCGGCTGCTGTTCCGTGCGCGGGTTCGGCTCCGCGCTCGCGTTCCTGTGGAGGATGTCCGCGGCCATCGCCTGCGCGTCGGCGGAGTCGAAATCGATCTCGATAATGCCGGAAATCGTCTCGATGTCCTCGTCGTCCAACGCGACGAGTTCTTCGACCGCGCCATCGATTTCCTCAGACATGACAGGCTGTTCGCGCGCAGGCATCGCCGGCGGCAACTGGGAACTCTTGTTTCGCTTTGCCGCCATTCGCTCTTCCTCGGCCATCGTTCCCGACACGCGCTGGAAATGATAGAAGCGGCGGCTCTGAACGGCAAGACGCCGCGGATGACCCCGACCATGACTGACGCCCTGCATCTCCATCGCATTCTCGATCGCCTCGCGAC
>CAINLT010000392.1 GCA_903850505.1 uncultured Myxococcales bacterium
CGGCGCTGGACGCGGCGGGCGTGGGCACGGCGATCTACTACCCGTCGGCGCTGCACCAGCAAGGTGCGCTCGCCGCAGCACATCCGGCCGCGAGCCTGCCCGAAGCCGAGCGCGCGTGCGCCGAGGTTCTGGCGCTGCCGGTCTATCCTGGCCTGACCGAAGCCGAGCAAGCGCGCGCAGCTGAGGTGGTCGCCGCCTTCTTCGCGTGCTAAGCTGGTGGCCACGCCCAAGGCTTTCATCCCCCATTCGCCCTCGCTCGGAGCTCCGATGTCACGCATGGCCAAGTCGCTACCCTCTCTGGAGAAAAAGGAAGCCAAGCCCGACGAGGCGCCGCGCGATCCGGTGACCGAGAAGCTGCTGAAGTCGCGCACCATTCAGATCACCAGCGAGATCAATGACAAAGCCGCCGCGCGCGCGATCGGCGAGCTGCTGGTGCTGGAAGCCGATGACGCCGAGGCGCCCATCACCATCATCCTGAACTCACCGGGCGGCAGCGTGACGGCGGGCATGGCCATCTACGACATGATGCGCTTTGTTTCTCCGCGGGTACGCGTGCTGTGCACCGGCCTGACGGCGTCGATTGCCACCATCATCCTGCTGGGCGCGAAGAAGGAAGACCGCCTCGCGCTGCCGAACGTGCGCCTGCTGATTCACCAACCGCTGATTCCGATGACGGTTTATGGGCCGGCCAGCGACCTCGAGATCACCGCCAACGAGATCATCAAGACCCGCGGGCGCATCAACGAGCTGCTGGCGGCGGAGACCGGGCAGCCGCGCGAGCGCATCGAGGCCGACACGCAGCGAGACTACTGGCTGACGGCGCAGGAAGCGGTCGCCTATGGCTTGCTGGCGCGTGTGGTGGAGAAAAGGTCAGAACTCTAGGCGCTAGGCAACAGTCTGGTCAGCAAGCATGTATCGCTGCCTGACCCTCGCGTGGCGCCACGGCCGCGGCGCCTCCGGTCGCAGATCCTACATGTCCAGGACGACTACGCCGCGGTGGTCGTCGTCCGCGTCCTGATCGCGGCGCTGCCGCTCGTGCTCGGGCGTCCAGGACGGCGGCTGCTGCAGCGGAAACCGTCCAGGAATCTCAAGCCGTGGCTGCAGGCGCTCGTCCTTTTCCTCTCTGCGCCTGATCTGCTCGATGATGAATGCGTCCAGCATGACATCCTCCGGGGGTCGGACCGAGCAACACTCCTCGCATTTCGCGGGGAAGCGGCCTGGCACCCCGTACCTGATTTCAAAGTAGCATCCGATCCGGGGCATCGCAAGTTGGCGCGCACGGCGGCCGCTGCCTACAGCGACGCGAGGAAGGATTCGATGGCGGGATCGTAGATGCTGTCCGGCGCGCCCTCCGGATGCAAGTGCATGTCCGGCAAGAGGGAAAGCTCGCTGGTCACGGCACGGCGGGCGTGCAGCAGGACCCGGCTGGCGCTCGTGTCGCCAACGCGGTGCAGCATCCGCGCCTGACCGATCCGCCCCAGGCCCGCGGTCTCGAGGGCTGCCAGAGCTCTCTTTGCAAGTTCGATGGGATACACCACGCACAGCGCGCCACCAGGTGCCAGCAGCGTGGCGGCGACGGCGACAAAACGCTCGATGCCAGCCGTAGTTTCGCAGTGCGCGACGAGCCGCTCCGGGTCGCGGGGAGCGACGCGTGGACCTATCTGATAATAC
>CAINLT010000393.1 GCA_903850505.1 uncultured Myxococcales bacterium
CTTTTGCCAATGAAGGTTTGCGGGACAACGCGGCGCGGGTTACGCTCGCCGCTCTGAGGGCCGGAGCACCATGTCGACTGATCCCCATTCCCCCGCCAAGACGCCTGCGCAGGAAGAAACGTCGCTCGCCAAGACGATCGCGTTCATTCCGCCGATGCCGCCGTCACCCGGCGCGCAGCAGAGCTATCGCGAATCGCCGATTCCGCAGATCGCCA
Organism: uncultured Myxococcales bacterium; assembly: GCA_903850505.1. Classification (GTDB taxonomy): domain Bacteria; phylum Myxococcota_A; class UBA9042; order UBA9042; family UBA9042; genus CAIYBN01. The sequence continues at coordinate 216 of CAINLT010000393.1, forward strand.
TTCCGCTCTCGCACATCAGCAGCGGCCAGGGCGGGATGCCGTCCATGGCCGCCGTGGACCCGAACAAGGCGCACGCCCAAGCGCACAAGGAAATGCGGGAAACCCGGATTGATGACGGCGGACGGCCGCAATGGGCGGATCTGGAAGTGTTTCGCGCCATGAACGCGATCGCCATTGCCGAATTGCGCGCGGTGATGGAGCCGTGCAAGTTCGCGCCGGGTGAGACGATTGTCCGCCAGGGCGATGCGGCCGACGCGATGTACCTGCTCGATCAGGGTGAAGTGCGCGTGGTGATCGACGTCGCCAATGCGGACACGCATTTTGAGCGCGTTCTGCAAGCGCCCGCGCTTTTTGGTGAGATGGCGTTGATTACCGCGACGCCGCGTAACGCCACGGTGACGGCGGTGGACGATGTCCGCTGTCTGCGGGTGTCCCGCGCGGCGTTTGATGAGCTTGTGCAGAAGAATCCGCATATTGCCGCGTTCCTGACGCGTGCGGTTGGCGATCGGCTGTTGGAATCCAAGTCGATCCAGCACGTGGGCAAATACCAGGTCGTCGGTCGCTTGGGCGCCGGCGCGGTGGCGACGGTTTTTGAAGCGCTGCATCCGGGTCTCGGCCGCAACGTCGCGCTGAAGATGCTGTCACACGCGCTGGTCTATCACCCGAAATTTGCGCGGCAATTCCAGGAAGAGGCTAAGCTCGTCGCCAAGCTCGACCACGAGAATATCGTGCGCGTGTACGACACGGAAAAGGCCTACGGGACGCACTTCATCGTGATGGAGAAGCTGTCCGGCCTCACGCTTGACGACGTCATCCGCAACAAGACGCAATTCAACTGGGGTACGGTCCGGCGCATCCTGCGGGAAATTGCGTCCGCGCTGGCGTACTCGCACGCGCGCGGGTTGCTGCACCGGGACATCAAGCCGTCCAACGTGTTCCTGACCGCGGACGACCGCCGCGTGAAGCTGCTGGATTTCGGCATTGCGGTGTCGGCGGAAGCGTCCGCGCATGGCGGCAACAGCCTGATGGGCACGCCGTACTACATGTCGCCGGAGCAGATCATCGGCAGCAAGCTGGACGGTCGCTCAGATCTGTATTCCCTGGGCATTCTTGCGTACGAATTGGTGACGCATGACGTGCCATTTGACGCGGAAACAATCGAAGAACTCTTGGACATGCACCTGATGGCTGCGACGCCGGACCCGCGACTCAAGGTGGCGGATCTGCCCGACGACTTGCGTGAGTTCATCCTGCGCTCGACGGCGAAGAAGCCCGAAGACCGGTTCTCGACGTGCGACGAAGCGGTCGCGTTCCTGCAGCTCGCGGCGGATTTACCGGTCGTGCACCGCATCGAACTGTCGACCGTGGCGATTTCCTACCATCCGAGCCGCCGCCAGATGGTCGCAGACGCGCTCGCGGATCTGGAGAAGCGCCTTTCGCACCAGGCGGGCGTGACGCTGCTGCACGCGCACCAGACGTCCAAGGAAGCCAAGGAAGCCTGACAGGCTGACCGAAGTCGAACATCCGATCTTTTCGTCAGACCTGTGGCATTTCGGCTCCTACCGTCCGACTTCGCCCAGCTCCGTGCGCACGTCCCAGATCTCCGGGAACAGTTGCGCGTCCAGCATGTGCCGCAAATAACCCACGCCGCTCGTGCCGCCCGTGCCGCGCTTCATGCCGATGATGCGCTCGACGACCTTCATGTGCCGGAAGCGCCAAATCTGGAAGTGTTCGTCGATGTCGATGAGCTTCTCGCACATCTCGTACGCATCCCAATGACCTTGTGGATCCGCGTAGATCAACTTGAAAACATCAACCAACGCTGCATTGCGCACATGCGGCTGCGACAGGTCGCGTTCCAGCACTTCAGGCGGCACCGGCAGCCCGCGGCGCGCGAGGTGACGCAGGAATTCGTCGTACAGGCTCGGCGCCAGGAGCGCGTCCGCCAGCCGTTGGAAATCTTCTGGCCGATGGCGATGGACCGCGAGCATCCGCTCGTCCTTGTTGCCCAGCATGAACTCGACGAGCCGGTACTGCGGCGACTGGAAACCGCTCGCCGGCCCCAGCACGTAGCGGAATTGGCAGTATTCGGTCGGCGTCAGCGTCGCCAGCACGGACCACTGCGACACAAGCTGCGCCTGGATATGCTTGATCCGCGCGAGGATCTTGAACGTCGGCTCCAGCTCGTCGCGGCGAATGAATTCCAGCGCGGCGGCGAGTTCATGCAGCACCAGCTTGAACCACAGCTCCGTCGTCTGGTGCTGGATGATGAACAGGAGCTCGTCGTGATGCTCCGGCGCCGAGAGCGGCTGTTGCGCCGCCAACAGCGTGTCCAGTTGCAGGTAGCCGGGATAGGAGAGCCGTTCGCTCAAATCGGTCACAAGGTTCTGGTCAAGAATCGGCGTGGACATCAGCAGCTCCGTGGTGTGGCGAACCGGATGGTGGCAGGGCGGCTGCTGCGGTGCAAGATGGCTTGACGCCGCGGCCACCTGCGCGCGAGCATGCCGGCGCGTTGCACGGTCGCGGCGCCAATTGCCCGATGGCTGAACCGCATGTCCGATCCGCAGCCCACCCAGCCGCCGCGTCAGCCGCCGTTGGCGATTCCGCCCGGGAAAGTGGAAGCGCCGGTGCCGGTTCTCGTCGCGCGGTGGATGTTGCTCGGCTGCGGTGCCACGGTCGCCGTCATCGCCGTGGCGTTCCTGTTCTGGACTTTCATCGTGATTCGGGGCGTTGCGCGATAGTGCGCTTGCGTCCGCGGCGCACTTGCGCTCCACTTCCAGCGCCCGTTCCTGAAGCTGGAGTCCAAGATGACCGAGCCGCTCGATCCGAAACTCGCCACGCAGCGCCTGCCTGGGTCGCCTTCGCCGATTCCGCCCCCGCCGCGCATTCCGCCGCCGCCGTCCGCGCGGAAGTCGGCGGGCTATTCGGTGACCCAGCATTTTGAAGGCTTGGACGACGTGCAGCCGCAGCGCGGTCAGCCGCTGACCGTCGAGCGTTGGCAGGCGCTGCCGTTGTTTGCCGGGATGGAGGAAGAGGCGCTGGCGCGGTTCCAGGCGGCGATGGAGCCGGTCGCGTTCGCCCGCGGCCAGCAGATCCTGAAGCAAGGCGAGCCGGGCGCGCACATGTTCGTGCTGGAATCCGGCCGCGTGCGCATCGTGGTGCGCGATGCCCAACAGGTCGTCGTCTTTGAGAAAATTGCGGAAGCGCCGGCGATTCTCGGCGAAATGGCGCTGATTACCCAGGAGCCGCGGACAGCGACGGTCGTCGCGGAAGATGACGTCCAGTGCCTGCAGATCGCCAAGCCGACGCTCAGTGACTTGTTCATGCGCCACCCGGAGACTGGCGTTTTCCTGACGCGGCTTGTCGGCGAACGGCTGATGGAAACGTCCGGCATCCGCAAGGTTGGCAAATACGAGGTCGTCGGTCGGCTGGGATCGGGCGGCGTGGCGACGGTGTTCGAGGCGCGGCATCCGACGCTCGGGATGCCCGTCGCGCTCAAGATGCTGTCCCACGCGCTGGTATTCGACCCGACGTTCAGCGCGCATTTTGACGAAGAAGCGCGGCTCGTCGCGAGCCTGGACCACGACAACATCGTGCGCGTGCTGGACGTCGAGCATGCGTATGGGACCAAATTCATCGTCATGGAGAAGCTCTCGGGCGACTTGCTGGAGTCGCTCATCGACAATGGCCCGCAGCTGGAGTGGCAGAACGCGCGGCGCATCCTGCGCGAGATCTGCGGCGCGCTGGCGTATTCGCACGCCCACGGTCTCATTCACCGGGACATCAAGCCGGCAAACGTGTTCCTGCTGGCGGACGGCAAGGTCAAGCTGCTGGACTTTGGCATCGCGACGCGTCCGGGCGGCACGTCGGGTGGCAAGATCATCGGCACGCCGTACTACATGTCGCCGGAGCAGATCTGCAATTTGCCAGTGGATGGTCGCAGCGACCTGTATTCGCTGGGTATTTTGGCATATGAGCTGCTGGCGCGCAAGCTGCCGTTTGATGCGGATCAGCTGCAGGACCTGCTGGCCAAGCATGTCCAGGAGCCGCTGCCGGACATCCGCGCGCTCGTGCCGAACATCCCCGCGGACCTCGCGGAGTTCATCGCGCGCGCGTGCGCCAAGCGGCCGGAGGATCGCTTCCAGACGTGCAAGGACGCGCAGGCGTTCCTGAAGGCCGCGGCGGAAGTGCCGGTCCTGAACAAATTCGCGATGTCGGCGCTGACGGTGACGTACCACACGTCCAAGCGCGAGCTGGTGGAGCGGGTGCTGGCGGAGGCGTCGCGCCAGTTGGAGGGCACCGCGGGCATCGCGTTCTTCCTCGCGCACCGGGACGCGAGCGAGTAGCGGCTATTCGGCGATTGCGCCACCTTCCTGCCGCGGATCGCTGACGGCTTGATAGGTGCACGTGCCCTTGTCGCACGCGCGCCGCACGGCCTGAACGTTGCACCACGGGGGCGCGCGCTGGACTTCGTGACCGCGCGCCTGCAGGCCCTTTGCCAGCACGTCGCCGACGGCGCCTTCTTCCAGGAACGCGGCGTCCGGCTTGGCCTGATGATGCACGCGCACGGCGGCAACGGCGGCGTCAAGCGGTTCAGCCAGCAGCAAATGCCGCGCGAGGACTTGGAACACGGTCGTCGGAATCCGCGTCCCGCCCGGCGAGCCCACGACGAGCAGCGGCTGACCGTCCTTCAGCACGATTGTCGGACTCATGGACGAGACCGGCCGCGCACCGGGCCGCGCCAGATTCTGCGCGCTGCCGGCGAGGCCAAAGAAATTGCTGGATTCGACGGAAAACGTGAAGTCGTCCATCTCATTATTCAGCACGATGCCACCGTCGGTCATCAGGCCGCTGCCGAGGTACAGGTTCACCGTGTGGGTCGACGAGACGGCCATCCCGCTGCCATCGACAATCGCCACGTGGCTGGTGTTCTGGTGGTTCTCGCCGACGCGACCGTTCGGCAGCGTGGGCAGCTTGGCCGTCGGCGTCGCGTGCTGGCCATCGATGGACTTGTTCAGCAACTGCCGCGCCGCGGCGGGAAACGCCTGATCGAGCGTCTGCGCCGGATTGGCGACGTCGCCGCTGTACGCCAGCCGCAGCACGAACGACCGCCGCATCACCTCGGCCAGTGTGTGCGCCAACTGCACGGGGTCCGTCGGCGCGCGCAGGTGCGCGGGCAGGGCGGCGAAACCTTCTGCCATTGCCAGCACTTGTGCGCCACCGGCCGACGGCTGCGGCATCGTCAGCACTTCCAGCCCGGCGATGTGGCCGGCCAGCGGCGCGAAGTCGCGCACTTCGTATTTCATCATGTCGTTGGCAGCCAGTTTGCCACCCGCCGCCTGCGCCGTTGCGACGATGTCAGCCGCCACCGGACCGGCGTAGAACGCGACGGGCCCTTCATTGGCGACGCGCTGGAGCGTCACCGCCAACTGGGGCTGCACCAGCACTTCGCCCGCCTGAAGCGGCTGGCCGTGCTTGAAGAACACCCGCCGCGCCATGGGGTTCAGGAACGGGGCAATCAACGCGATCGAACGTGCCAGGTCCTTGCCGATTGGATAGCCGCGGCGCGCCACCTCGACGGAGGGCTGCACCAACTGTGCCCACGGCAGGCTGCCGTAGCGGCGGTGCAGGCGCCAGAGTCCCGCGACGTAACCCGGCGTCGCCACAGCCAATCCGTGGTGCTGGCTGCGCTGTGCGATCGCCTTGCCATCTGCGCTCAGGTAGTCCGTCAGGACCATCGCTTCCGGCGCGGTCTCACGGAAATCGAAGACGCGCGCTGGGCGGGAATCGCCGGGCAGAACGACGGCAAAACCACCGCCGCCGATGCCAGTTGACTGCGGTGCAACGACCGTGAGCATGAAGCTCGCCGCAACAAGCGCGTCAATCGCCGTCCCGCCTTGGCGCAGCACGTCCGCGGCGGCGCGCGTGGCAAGCGGATGCGCTGTCGCAACGGCGAAATGCTTCGCGTCGGCACCCAGCGGCGCTTGCACCTGCGCGACCTGCGGCAAGGCGATCTCCGCGGCGGTAAACGGCGCGGTCAGGACCACGACCGGCGTCGTGGCCACGGGCAGGTCAATCGGCCCCGCCTCCACGACCTGGGGCTGCACGGCCGCGCAGCCGGAAAGCGTCATGAACGCGACACGTAGGGACATTTTGTGCATTCGCGCCACGCTTGACCTCCAGCCACCCGCGTCCCATTGCAGCGAACGCCACGCAGGTCTACGATTCGCCCCGTCGGACGGGATGCCCGACGTTTTGGGCACAAGACAAACCGATTGAGCTACAGCAGCGCGACCCCGCTTGGCGCGCATCACGGAGAGCGACCATGGCAGATTCCAGCATTGCAGACCAGAGGACGGCGCCCGCCGGTGGCAGTTTCCTCACCGAGGCCGTCGGTACGTCGCGCATTTTCACGGTCGAAGACTTGGACGAAGACCAGCGCGCCATGGCCTCTGAGGCCCAGCGTTTCATGGAAAAAGAAGTGTGGCCCAAAGAGCGCCGCCTCGAATCCAAGGAAGGCAAGGCCGCCGCTGAGATGGTCAAAGTGCTGAAGAAGGCCTGCGATCTGGGCTTTGCCCAGGTGGAAGTGCCGGAGAAGTACGACGGCATCGGCGCGGACAAAGTCACGTCGCTGCTGCTCGCGGACAAGCTTGGCACGTCGGGCGACTTCTGCGTCACCTGGGGCGCGCACTCGGGCATCGGCCTCGCGCCGATCCTGTATTTCGGCAACGACGCCCAGAAGCGCAAGTACGCGATGAAGATCGCCTCGGGCGAAATGGTCTCGTGTTACGCGCTTTCGGAGCCGGGCTCTGGCTCGGACGCGCTCGCCGCCCGCACGACGGCGGTGCTCTCGCCTGACGGCAAGCACTACATCCTCAACGGCACCAAGCAGTGGATCACCAACGCGACGTGGATGGACGTCGGCGTCGTATTCGCCAAGGTGGACGGGGACAAGTTCACCGGCTTCATCGTCGAGCGCAACACGCCCGGCTTCACCGTTGGCAACGAGGAACACAAGCTCGGACTGCGCGGTTCGTCAACCTGCCAGCTCATCTTCAACGACGCGTACGTGCCGGTTGAGAACGTGCTGGGTGAGATCGGCAAGGGCCACAAGATCGCGTTCAACACGCTGAACCTCGGTCGCTACAAGCTCGGCGCGGGCGTCATCTCGTCGGCCAAGCGCGCCATCGGCGAAGGCCTGCAATACGCCAACGACCGCAAGCAGTTCGGCACGCGCATCGCCGATTTCGGCATCATTCGCCAGATGGCCGTCGATTCCGTCATCGGCATCTACCTCGGCGAGTCGATCACGTACCGCATCGCCGGCGACATCGATGCCCGCCTGCACGCGCTCCATTCTGACGCGCCCGACTACGTCGAGAAGCAGATGGCGGCGATTGAGGAGTACGCGATCGAGGCGTCCGTCGCCAAAGTGTTCTGCTCGGAGGTGCTCGACCGCGTGCTCGACCGTTCGCTGCAGTGGCACGGCGGCTACGGCTTCGTGGAAGACTACAACGTCGAGAAGTTCGTCCGCGACGCACGCGTCAACCGCATCTTTGAAGGCACCAATGAGATCAACCGCATGTTGATCCCCGGCACGCTCTTCAAGCGCCAGATGCAGTCGCGCCTGGACCTGTTCGGCGCCATCAAGGTCATGCAGAAGCTGCTGGCGACCGGCGATTTGGGCACCGCGCCGCAGTCCTCGGAAGGCACCGTGCTGGCGGAATTCGCGCTGCAGCGCCTGAAGTGGCTGACGTTGCTCGTCGCGCAGGCGGCCTCGACGAAGTTCGGCATGGCGCTGGACGGCGAGCAGGAGACGCTGGCGCAGCTGTCGGATCTGGTCATCGATTGCTTCTCGATCGACTCGGGCATCGCGCGCACCCAGCAGCGCAAGGCCGCGGGCGGCGACGAGACGGTGACGTCAGCGATTTGCACGGTGGCGGCGGTGGAAGCGCTGGACCGGGCGTCGGCGACGGCGCGGCGCGTGCTGGAAAACTGCTTCAGCGGCGACGAGTTGGCGCCGTGGGCGAGCAAGGCCAGCCAGCTGGGCGCGCACGTGCCGGCAGCAATCCTGCCGCTGCGCCGCATCATCGCGAAGAAAGTGGTCGACGACTTGGGCTACAAGCTGTCGAACTATTGATTCCGGTTGCGTATTGCGCGTTCCGATTGCGGATGCAATTCAAGGCGCAAGTGACGGCTGGCGCGAACGCGGCCTCCCGGTCGTCGAGCGTCGGCCGGCGCGCGGCAACGCAGAAGTTCGCCGAAACCGGAGATGCGCATGGGTGCAGAACAGCTCCTGGTCTCCGATGCTGAAGTCAGGTTTGAGCGGCGTCGGCGGCTCGTCGGAATTTTCGGCGCGCCGCTGACGCTCGTCCTGGTGCTCGCTTTTGCGCCCTCCAACCTGAAGCCTGAAGCTGCGCGGATGTTGGCGCTGCTGTTCGCCACGCTCGTGCTGTGGGTCACCGAGGCGATTCCGGTCGCGATGACAGCGGTGCTTGCGCCGTCCATCGCGGTGGTGATGGGCATCGGCACCGCGGAGCGCATGTTCGCGGCGTTCGGCAATCCGCTGCTTTTCCTGTTCATGGGCGCGTTTTTCCTCGCGCAGGCGGCCGAGCGGACGCGCCTGGATCGCGTGCTGGCCGCGCGCCTGTTCCCGACCGCGGAGACGTCGCCGGAGCGCACGCTCATCAGCACGACGCTCGTCACCGCGGGCATCTCCAGTCTCTTCTCCAACGCAGCGACGACGGCGATGATGGTCCCCGTCATTCGCGCCGCCGTGGACCGTTTCGGCCCGCGCGCGCAGTCCGTCGGCATCCTGTCGGCGGCATTTGCGTCCTCCATCGGCGGGGTGCTGACGCCAATTGGCACGCCACCCAACCTGCTGGCCATCGCCGCGCTGACGCAATACGCCCACAAGCACGTGCCGTTTTTCAAGTGGACGCTGATCGCCCTGCCGATGGCCGCCGCGGTCCTGGGCGTTTGGATCGTCATCCTGCTTTCTACAGTCAAGACCGAGCGCAAGCGCCTGCACACGGCCGGGCGGACGGTGAGCGATGAGCCAATGCCGACAGACCTCCTGCGCCTCCGCACGGGCGACGCGGTGCTGTGGGGGCTGGACCGCGGTCAGGCGGGGACGTTGGCGGTGATTGTGCTGGCGGGCATCGGCTGGATGACGCCCGGCGTCCTGGACCTGGTGCTGGGCAGCCAAAGTCCGGCGTACTTGTGGTGCAAGGCAGCGCTGCCTGAAGGTGTTGTGGCCATTGTCTGCGCGACGCTCCTGTTCCTGCTGCCCGCGGCGACCCGCGTCGTGGCCGGCGTGCCACGTCCCCGTCCGGTGCTCGTGTGGGCGGAGGCAACGCAAATCGACTGGGGTACGCTGCTGCTCTTCGGCGGTGGCGTGGCGCTGGGCGAACAGGTGTTTTCGACCGGGCTGTCGAACTGGATCGGCGAGCTCGTGCTCCACGCGACGCAGGTGAAGTCCGAGTGGGGCCTGGTGATTCTGTTCTCGACCGTTTCGCTCGTGCTTTCTGAATTCACAAGCAATACCGCGACCGCGGCGATGACGTGTCCTTTGGCAGTGATGACCGCGCAGCAGCTTGGCGTGTCGCCGGTCGCGCCGTGCATCGCCGCGTCGCTGGCGTCCTCCATGGGCTTTCTGCTGCCGATTTCCACCGCGCCCAACGCGATCGTCTACGGCTCGGGGAAAGTGCCGCTGCGGACCATGATGAAGAACGGAATTTGGCTGGATTTGACCGGGCTGATCGTCATCCCGCCGACGGTCATGGTGATGACGCGGCTGGTGGGGCTGAGGTAGCGCTCAGTTCTTGGGGATCCAGACCTTGGCCGCGAACGGGTCAAAAATCACAGCGCCCAAGCCAACATAGAACGAAGCGCCGACCTGCGCCGCCGGCACGGTCCACGTACCGATGCCCCCACAGCTGTGCGCCGCGACGGGCGTCTTCTTGACGAAGATTGTCGCGTCGGCCCAGACCCGCGCGACGGAGCCATCGTCGGCCATCAGCTCGAACTGCTGACCGCTCGCGAGGTGGTACGCCTCGGCCGGCTCCTGGACGTTCGACATGCAGGTCGTCAGCTTGGTATCCAGCGTGGCGTCGCGAACCAGCGCCGCCGGATTGGCCGTCTGCAGCGCCGTGAGGAACGCGGTGTTGATGTTGACGGAATGACTGACAAGCGCGTCGCTGAAGCCCGTATCGAGCTGCGCCAAGGCCGCCACGCCGGCAACGCGAACGGGCACGGTCGGCACATTGGGCACGTGACCGCCGGGCGTCGCCGTCGTGTCGACAATCGTGTATGGATTCAGCAGCGTGAGGTCGTGCTGGTAGTAGCCCGCAGTCGAAAGCGCGACGAGGCCGGCCGTGTGCAACGCATCGCCTGTGCAAGCCGTCGTGGCGGGCGCGGCAAAGATCTTGTTCTCGGCGTAGCTCAGGCTGACGACGTGCATGCTCAGGAAGTCGGTGCCGATGATTCCGGCCTGGCGCAGCGGTCCGGCGAGGCCGGAGAAGTTCTCAAGAACGAGCGAAGCCTTGTAGACCGCGCCAAAGACATGGAAGTCGGCGACGGTGCACGTGCTGCCGAGCAGTGTCGCGTCGCAACCGCTTGTCGTCGGCGGAGTGATGAAGGCGGCGAGGTCGATGCTCGAGAAAGTCGACGAGAAATCAAGGACAAAGGCGCCTGACGCCTCGCTATTTGCGCCGATGCCGACGGTCGCGTAGGGCATGAGCGCGGAGACCGTAAGCGCTTGCGAGGAGCCGACGCACGCGCCGAGCGCGGCGAGCGGATCGCCCGAGGGAATCGCGGCATCGCCGGCTGCCGCATCGTCGGTGGCTTTGGCCGCGTCCGCCTCGACGTCCGGCGCGACCGTGTCGCTGTCCGTATCGGCCGTCACGTCCGAATCGGCAACCTGGCTATCGGCGCCATTGGCTGTGCCTGCTGGGCTTGTTGCACCGCAGGCGATGAGGAGGAGGGATTGGAGGACGATGGCGTGGGCGTGGTGTAGCTTCATGGCAAACTCGTCTAGCACATCTTCCGGATGAGCGTACAGGGCTGAATGGCCGGTTACTGGCAGGTCCAAGTGACGTTGTCGAAGGCGTAGCCGCCCTGGATGCTGACGCTCGCGTTCGGTGTCGTCACCGTGATCGCCAAAGTCTGCGTGGTATTCCACATCGCTGGATCGACGTTGATGACGAGCTGCTGTTTGCGCGCATCTTGCGTCAAGTACGTCGCGTACGGTCCGATGCTGACCTTGTTGGCGCCAAGGCTTGCGGCGAAAGTTGCGTCCGCGTCGATGACGTAGGCCGGGACGCAGACGCCTGAGACATAGCTGGAGCAGTAGCTGCTCAGGACGTTTTGCAGCGTGGCGTAGATCGTAATCGTCTTCAGGCCATTGGGCACGAGCAACTGGATGGACGCGGATGAGCCCGTGGGCGCCGATGGATAGCCAGCTCCCGCGGTGAACCACGTCAGCGCGGAGCCGCCATACAGCGTCAGCCAAGTCGCCCAGCCCCAGCCAGAGCCCAGCGTCCAGCCCTGCGAGCTCGCGTTGAAGTCATAAGCAACGCCGTTCGCGCACACGGGGCCGCAGCCCTCGTCTGTGCCGCCGCTGCAGTTGTCGTCCACGCCGTTGCCGCAGACTTCAGCCTTGCCCGGGTTGACCTGCGCGTTGCCGTCGTTGCAGTCGCCGCTCAACGTCGCGCTGAACGCGCCGTCCGCGCCGCACTGGCATTGCGAGACGCCGCTCACGCCATAGCCGTCGGTGTCGGCGTCGACGAAGTAGGGCACGCAGCCGCCGGCGTCCTTCGGGTCCTTGACGCCGTCGCAGTCGTCGTCCTTGCCGTTGCAGATTTCTTTGGCGCCGGGGTTGATGGCCGCGTCGCCGTCGTTGCAGTCGCCGCTCTGGCTGGCGCTGTACTCGCCGCTGGCCGCGCACAGGCACTGCGAATCGGCGATGGCGCCGAATTTGTCGCCGTCGTGGTCGCGGTAGAACGCGCTGCATCCTTGGGCGCCGGCTTCGTCGATCCCATCCACGCAGTTGTTGTCCACGCCGTCGCAGACCTCCTTGGCGGCGGGGTTGATCGCGGCATCGGCGTCGTCGCAGTCGCCGAGCTTGATGACCTTGAACGCCGCGTTGCCGCCGCACAGGCACGCGTTCTTGGCGCCGTCGCCCCAGCTGTCGTTGTCGCCGTCGGCGTAGTAGGCAACGCAGCCGGTGGCGTTCGCCTCGTCGGTGACGCCGTCGCAGTTATTGTCCATCCCGTCGCAAATTTCCGCCGCGCCAGGGTGTGCGGTCGTCGCATCGTCGTTGCAGTCGCCGCCGATTGAAGTCGTGTTGAGCGGCGTCTTCTGGCACAAGCACAAGCCCGTGGAAGGATTGCCAAAGCCGTCGCCGTCGCCGTCAACGAAATACGTCGTGCAGCCCACCGCTGCCATCTCGTCGACGGTGCCGTTGCAGTTGTCGTCCACGCCGTTGCACGTCTCCGGCGCGGCAGGATTGATGCCAAGCGCGCTGTCGTCGCAATCGCCGCCTTTGAGCGCCGTGTGGCCGGCGTCGGCAGCGCACAGGCAGGTCGGCGTCGCGGCGCCAAAGCCGTCGCCGTCCAGATCGACGTAGAAATCGCTGCAGCCCGTGGCGTTGGCTTCGTCGACAAGGCCATTGCAGTTGTCGTCTTTCTGGTTGCCGCAATGCTCCGTCGCGCCGGGATGGATGTTCGGGTCGCTGTCCGCGCAATCGCCGGTCTTGGTTGCCGTGTAGATGCCCTTGGCGCCGCATTCGCACACCGGGTCGCCCACGCCGTAGCCATCGCCGTCGCCGTCGCTGTAGAACGGCACACAGCCCAGGACGTTGGGGCCGCTGTCCGTCAACCCGTCGCAGTCGTCGTCGACGCCGTTGCCACAGACCTCCGGCACGCCGGGGTTGACCGTCGCGCTGGCGTCGTCGCAATCCTTCTTGCCCTTCTTGCACACGACCGGGTCGCCGACGACCGCCATGTCCGCGTCGCACCAGCCATCGCCGTCGTCGTCGCACCCCTCATCCGTCTTTCCGTCGCAGTTGTTGTCGATGCCGTCGCAGACCTCGATCGCCGAGCCGTTGGCGGCCTTGTTCGCGTCGTCGCAGTCCGTCGCGCTGATGGCGGTGTAGAGGCCGCTGGGCGCGCACTGGCATTGTGAAGCGCTGCCGAGCTTGCCGTCGCCGTCGGCGTCGCCATCGATCCACAGCGGCGTGCAACCGCTGGCGCCGTTCTCGTCGGTCTGGCCATTGCAGTTGTCGTCGGTGGCGTTGCCGCACGTCTCGGTCGCAGGCGTGGGCGCGCTACACGCTTCGAGGCCGGCCAGCGTGCACTTGCGCGCGGCGCTGCACGTTCCGGCGCCGTTGCTGTGTTTGCAGACGGTCTGTGCGCCGGCGGCGGTGGCTTGCGGCGAGCAGCTGCATTCGCTCTTCGTCCGCACGCACTGCTTGCCCGCGCCTTTTTCCCCTTGCGCGTCCTGGCACGTGAAGTCGCCGGGGCAGTCGCTGCTGTCGCCGCAAGCGCCGCCACAGAAGCTGCCCGTGCCGCCGGCGTAGGCGACGCACAGTGAGTCCTTGCCCAGCGCGCCGCACTCGGCGTCGGTCAGGCACGGTCGGCACAGCGCGTTCCATTTGGGCAGGCAGACCTGGACGGAATCGCCTCCCGAACCGGTGAAGGGTTCGCACTTGAAACCGGTCGGACAACACGCGCTGCACGCGCTTGTGCAGATCTTGCCGGTCGGACCGTCGATGCACGCGCCGCTGTCGCAGTCGTTGGCGGTCTTGCAGGTCGAGCCGGACTCGCCGGGCAGCGGATTGGCGGGGAATTCGCAGCCACCCGCGCCGGTGTCGGCGGTGTCGGTGCCCGCGGCGACGTCGCTGGCGATTTCCTCTCCGCTCGCGTCCGTTTCAACTGTGGCGGCGTCGCTGCTGCTGCCGTCCGCCACGCTCAAATCGCCGCCGTTATCGCTGGTGTTGACGTCGGCTCCGCTCGGGACGTCGGTCAGGTCTTCCGTGACGTCGGACAATGCGCCGGATGTGTCGCTGGTCTTGGCGGTGCCGCACGCGCCAAGCGCCAAGGCAAGCGCCAATGTGGGCAGGCGATGGCGGTGGAGGGCGGCAGCGGCAGAACGAAACATACGGGTCCTCATCAGCGCCCGGATGGCAAAGCGCAGGCCCGACCATTGTACGGAAAGTCGGCAAAATGCAACCGCGGCGCAGAGATTTTGCACGCGGGCCCGCTGGGAACCGAATGCCCCTGCGTGACTTGTGCGGCGAGGGCAAGGAAGCCGGCCGCCAGGGCAAGAAATTCGCGCCGCTGAAGCCAACCACAACCGCCGCACCAATGGGACTCGTTCGGTTTCATCTGGGGTCGCCCCGGCACGCACGACGCATCACCCCGTGCGCGCGCCGCGAATCGTCCTATGCTGCTTGGCGGCTCGTGTCCTGTCCCTCGGGCCATCGGAGGTCAACGATGTTCCGCGACCGCGCAGATGCTGCCCAACAACTGATTCGGGCCTTGGCGGCGCACCGCGGCAAGCACCCGCTGGTGCTGGCGATTCCGCGCGGCGCTGTGCCCATGGGTCGCCAGATCGCCCACGCGCTGGGCGGCGATTTGGACGTCGTGCTGGTGCGCAAGCTGGCGGCGCCTGACAACCCGGAGCTGGCGATCGGCGCGGTCGTGGAGACGGGCTGGACTTGGCTCAATCGCCATGCCCAGACGGCAGGCGCGAGCGACGCGTACATCGAGCAGGCGCGGCAGGAGCAGTTGGCGGTGATCCACGAACGGCGCGCGCGGTACACGCCGCTGCAGCCGCCCATCGACCCGGCGGGGCGCGATGTGATTGTCGTGGACGATGGCCTTGCGACCGGGGCGACGATGATGGCCGCCCTGCACGCCGTGCGCGTCCGTCACCCCGCGCGTCTGACGTGCGCCGTGCCCGTGGCGGCGCGCGGTGCGGCGGCGCGTGTGCGGCAACTGTGCGACACGCTTGTGTGCCTGTCGATGCCCGAGGAGTTCTACGCCGTGGGGCAGTTTTACGAGAATTTTCCGCCGGTGGAGGACAGCGAGGTCGAGGCGATCCTGGCGGGCTACGGTCCCTTGCCGACGGCCAAATTCAAGCCGCCCGGATACATGTAGCTCGTGTACGCGCCGTAGCCGTAGACCGCGATGCCAAAGGGGCTGTCGCCGCTGATGGCATGATTGCCGCCGGTGAGCTTGATGCGCGCGACGCCGTAGCCGCTGGTGCCGATTGGCGTGAACGCCTGCGTGGGCGTGGCGCCGTCCAGCGTGATGGCCGCGCCGGTTTGGGCGATGACGTTGACGAAGTCGTAGGTGTAGCTGTCCGGAACGAGGAACACGTATTCCTTGCGGAATTGCGTCGACGGGACGGCGAACGAGAGGCTCGGATCGCCCTTGGACTGCGGCGTGCCGGAGTTTGCCGGGTCGACCTTGTCGCCGCTGGCCATGAACTGGGCGACCAGGATCGGTCCGCTGCCGGTGATTTGGTAGCCCTTGTTGTCCATCGGCAGATCGATGTAGGCACCTGCCTTGAGCGTCGGCGCCCCGAGCGACGGAATCGGCGGATCAAACGTCAATTGGTTGCTGTCCGTCGCCGACAGCACGCGGATCATCTGCACGTCAGCCTTGCCATTGCCCGTCGCCGCGCCCGCAACCGACTGCGGCGGCGCGACGAGCACGGAATTGCCCCACGTCGTAATTGGAAACAGCGACTCCTCAATGTGGTCGCACGCGGCGACGGTCGACGGCACGTTCACGCAATCGTGGCCGCCAATGACCTGCACCGGCGCGGTCGCGGTGATCTGCGTCCCGGACAGGTCGTAGCCAGTCGGCGCCGGGCACAGCTTGGAGCCGTTGGGCTGCGCAGCGCACGTCGTGGTATTCGCCGGATTGGGCGGCGATTGCGTCATCAGCTGCAGCACATCGCCGGCGTTCATCACGAAATCCTGCGACGTTCCCGGCGTCATCGCCGTCACGCCCGTCCCCGGACGCACCTTGGCCGCGGCCGTCACATGCACCTGCGTGCCATCCTGCGTCGCGGCGATCGAGACGAAGCCGGGCGCGGAGAGCAGCTTGAACGTCGGATTCCAGAACCCGCCCGACGGCAGCGAGACGGCAAAGTACGTCTTGCCCAACGCGTTGACCGGCAGCAGCATGGACGCGTCGTTCGTGTAGGAATTGCATTGACCAGTGCCCATCACGTCCGGGCAAATGCCGTCCGACGGAATCTCAAATTCCAGCGGGTTGAACTGGGAGACCGTGACGGGCCGCGTACTCTTCAAGTGATACGCGCCTTGCTTGACCAGCGCGCTGGCGAACACCGCGTCAAACGCCGCCTTGCTCGCGGCGCCCGAAGCGTCGTGCTTCAGGTCCATCACCCAGTCCAGGTTGACCGCAACGACGCCGCCCGCGGGAACCTTGACCGTCTTGACGAGCTGGGCGCCTTTGTAGATGACGACGTCCGCGACATCCTTGGAGGCACTGGCAATCGCGACGGCAAAATGGAAGCCATTGTAAAGTTGGCCATTGCTTGTCACGGTGGGGAAGTACTCGCAGCCGATGTAGGATCGCTCCAGCGTCGACGCAGAACATGGGCCAACGCACTTGCCCAACGTCATGTCGCACGTGAGCCCCAGCTCCGCGTCGCAGGTCGAGTCGAGCCAGGCGGAGCCGTCGTCGCTGCATTTCTTGGCGCCAGTGGCGTCGCACGTCGTTGAACCGGGGACGCAAAGGACGCAGCCCAAGCCGGACGCGCACGAGTCCGGGCACAAGTTGCTGTCCGTGGCGCCGCCCTGGCCATCGCATACAACCGCGGTCTTGCCCTGGCAAATCAGCGTACCAGCGGTGCAATTCAGGAGCGGATTGACCGCAGCGTCGGGTCCCGCGACGGTGTCGTCGTCAAAAAAGCCGCCAAAGTCAGGCAAGTCCGAGTCGACAACGTCTGAAACAGCATCGGTCGCATCGCCATCGGAGCCGTCCGCGAGCGGTTGTTCCGCATCGCCCGAGGTATCGACTTCGCCGCCTTTGACGTCAAAAACGAGGCCTTTGACATCGCTGCCGGCGTCCTTGGCATAAAAGCCCCCGCCGCCACCGCCTGAGGTCGACGAGCAACCAGCAGCGGCAAGAGCCAAGGAAACGAACAGGGCATGGCGAACGAACATGAGGCACCCCGGAAATGTCCAGGGAGCAGCTTGGCAAACTATCCGGGCGCGGGCAACTGCCAAAGATCGCGCGCGAGAAACCCGTGATGAGGCGGTTCCGCGCTCGCTCGCGGCGCTAGAGCGTGAACACGAGATACGTCAGAATCGCCTTGATATCATCCACCGGTCCGCCGGCATCCTTGACCGCGATGTTGTGGAAGCTCGTGTACACAACGTGTCCGGTACCCGACGGGAAGCGCACGACAAGCGGCACGGTGCCCCAATCGCCCTTCGCCGGCGCGATGTCCTTCACGCTGGCCTCGATCTCTACGGTCGTGCCAGCGCCCGCGGCCTGCATGACGACCCATGTGCCGAGGTCTTCGTAGATGGTCGTCGTCGCCTTCCCGACCACGGCGCTGAGGCCGCTGTCGACGATGTTGCCGGTCATTGTGTAGGCCGCCGCGCCCGCTTTCTTCGCGGCGAGCGTGGGTCCGGGGCCCTGGCGCGGTCCGGTCGTCGTGCTCGGTCCGGTTGTGGACTTCTTGATGCTCAAGTCGTCGCCGTAAAAATCGATGGCGTCGGGGAACGCGTTCTCGACAATCTGCCACGCCCAGTCGCTGGCGTAGAGCGAGTGGCCCGCGGCGACGAACGCCTTCACGTTGGCGATGATCGTGGCCTTCGCGGTCGTGACGAAGATGCTGTCGAGCTTGCTGCCGCAGTCGATGAAGATCACGTCGTATGCGCTCATGGCCTTGGCGTCGGCGAGGAATTTGGCGCCCGCGGACGTGGTGCCCGTGGCCGTCGCGAAGTTGTCGTGGCTGAAGCCCAAATCGTCGAGCAGCGATTCGATCTGGTCCGCGTCGCCTTGGACGACGGCGATCTTGACGCCGCCGGACTTGAAGCAGCGGTCGCTCGTGGGCTGGGTCAAGTCGACCGTCTTGCCGCCGACGATTGTTACCGGAATGGCCGTCTGGAACGAACCCTTGACGACCTTGACGTTGCCGATGCCGGGCGGGACCGCGTTGAACGTGTAGCCGCCCTTGGCGTCCGCGACCGTGTCCGCGTGGTAGCTGGTGCCGCTGCTGAGGCACGGCGACGTGATGTCGATGCTGATGTTGGCGAACGCGACGCTGACGCCAGCCTTGGGCGCGCACGCGACGCCTTTGACGAGGCCGGAGTCGCCACAGACGATCTGCACGTCGTCGGTGATGTCGTCAAAGAAGCCGGCGATGTCCGCCTGATCGGTCGCGTCGACGCCCGCATCGTCGATTGCGTCGGTGCCGTCGGTCAACGCGTCGTCTTCAGCGTCCAGCGCCGTCGTGGCCGCGCCGTCCTTGACGTCCGTCTTGCCGACGTCCTGGTAGACCATCCCGTCGCCCTTGGCGTCGCTCTGCAACGCGCCGGTGGTGCCGGTACCGGATGGCGAGCTGCAGGCCGCAAAACTGAGGGTCAAGCCCCACATGCCGATCACTTTGACGGTCCACAAACAGCGCATCGATCCCTCTTTTTGCCCGCAACGGCGAAGATAGGGTCCGTAACCCCGGGGCGCAGGTCAACTGCATTCGTCGACATTCGGCAAAAGGTTGCCTCCTTGACATCCCGTTGCTGCGACCTTTCGTTGCGACGCCGGTTCATTGAATCTGGTCCACGACTTTTTTGAGGAGAAAAGATGACTCAGCCGACGATCGAGACGCGCAGCTTTCAGGCGCAGACCAAAAAGCTTCTGGATCTGATGATTCACAGCATCTACTCGCAGAAGGATGTGTTCCTTCGCGAACTGATCTCCAACGCCTCAGATGCCATCGACAAAGTCCGCTTTGAAGCGCTGACCAATCCCGAGCTCGCGACCGACGGCAAGATCAAGCTGATTGCCGACAACGCCGCGCGCAAGCTGACGATTACCGACAACGGCATCGGCATGACCTACGAAGAGGTCATCGAGCACATCGGGACGATTGCCAAGTCCGGATCGGAGGCCTACGCCGAGAAGCTGAAGGAACTGGGCAAGAACGCGTCCGCGCCCGACCTGATCGGCCAGTTTGGCGTGGGTTTCTATAGTGCTTTCATCGTGGCGGACGAAGTGACGCTGGAGACCTGCAAGGCTGGCGAGGCCGACGGCGTGCGCTGGCACTCGCGCGGCGATGGCGAATACACGATCACGCGAATTCCGGCGCGTCCGCACGGCACGAGCGTGACCCTGCACCTGCGCGCGCTGGCGGCGCCCGAAGAAGAGGCGCTGCCGGATACCGACGACGACTTCTCCGATCCGTGGACGCTGCGCAAGACGGTCAAGAAATACAGCGACTTCATCGCGTACCCGATTGTCCTGGACGTCGAGAAGCACGAAGTCGAGCGGGACGCCGATGGCAAGGTGGTCGAGGGCGGCAAGACCGAGACGAAGATCATCGAAGAGACCATCAATTCGCAAAAAGCGCTGTGGACGCGGACGCCGTCAGAAGTGACGACGGAAGAACACAACGAGTTCTACAAGCACCTGACGCACGACTGGCACGCGCCGATGCAGACGCTGCACTTCCACGTGGAAGGTACGCAGGAGTTCACCGCGCTGCTGTACGTGCCTGAGAAGGCGCCGATGGACCTGTACGCGCGTGAACAGAAGCGCGGCCTGCAGCTGTACATCAAGCGCGTGTTCATCGGCGCGGACGTCAAGGAGCTGATTCCCGAGTACTTCCGCTTCATGCGCGGCCTCGTGGATTCGAGCGACTTGCCGCTGAACGTGTCGCGCGAAGTGGTGCAGCAGGACGCGGTTGTGGCGCGCATCAAGAAGACGGTGACGACCAAGCTCATCAACTTCTTCAAGGACTTGCTCGCCAAGGATCGCCCGGCGTACGAGACGTTCTGGGACGAATACGGCCAGGCCATCAAGGAAGCGTTCCACTACGATCCCGCGGTCAAGGACAAGATCGCCGACCTGCTGCTGGTCAAGACGACCAAGGGCGACGCATGGTCGACGCTGGCGGAAGTGGTTGAGCGGATGAAGGAAGGCCAGACCGCGCTGTACTACCTGACGGGTGAGAAGTTTGACGTGCTGCGCGAGGCGCCGCAGTTGGAAGTGTTCGCCAAGAAGGACGTGGAAGTGATCCTGTTGGGCGAGGCGGTCGACGAGATCGTCGTGGGCACGCTGGAGAAGTACCGCGAGACGGAGCTGAAGTCGGCGGCGCGCGGCGAGCTGGAAGGCCTGCCGGAGAGCGTGGAAGACAAAGTGAAGCAGGAAGAACACGCTGGCAAGTATGAGAAATTGCTTGGCAAGCTGAAGACGCTGCTGGCGGACGATCTGGCGGACGTGCGGCTGACGACGCGGCTGACGGATTCGGCGGCGTGCTTGGTCGCGGATGAAGGCGGGATGAGCGCGCAGATGGAGCGCATGCTCGCGGCGATGGGGCAGGCGATGCCCGATCAGAAGCGGATTCTGGAGTTGAATCCGGATCATGCCGTGGTCGATGCGATGTGTCAGTTGGCGGAAAAGACCGGAACGGACGACCGCCTCAAAGATTTTGGCGAAATGCTGGTCGATCAGGCGCTGATTGCTGAAGGTTCGCCGCTCAAGCATCCGGCGCGGTTCGCCAAGCGTGTGACCGACACCATGGCCCGCGCGGCGATGGGCGCGTAGCCTGACGACTTGACGCTCGCGGCGCATCGGCAGACGCTGAACGCGGACGGGAAAGCCCAGGAGGGCGCCATGAAGCAGTGGGTCGTGACTTTGGCGGTGCTGACGGGTTTGGGTCTGACGCTCGCGCCGCGCGTGGATGCCCAGGTGCGTCCGGTGCCGCGGCGCGTGGAGACGGCGCTGCCGCCCGCGGGCAGCCAACTGCCGATGTGGAACCCGCTGCCGCCGCCACCAGGCATCCGGGACGAACCGCAGCAGACGTCCATCGAGGCGCGCGTCCTGCACTTCCTGCAGCATCTGTTTGGCGGTCCGAATCCGCAGCCGCTGCACTCGCCGTTCAGCAACGAGTGCGGCCAGCGGCCGTGTCCGTTTGACATGCGAAACTGACGTTCGCCCCGGCTACTTCAGGCCCAGGTTTTCCACGTCGCTCGACTTGCAGCCCGCAGGCGCATTCACCGGATTGCAGCGCGACGGCGTACCGCCCGGAATCTGGAACACGAAACCCGGCGCCCGCGGCCGCGATGCCGGATAATCCGTCGACAGCATCTGCGCGCCGGAATCGAGCGCCCGCTGTTGGACCGTCAAGTCCGTCGGGTTTTTGAGCACGTCGCCATCGGCAAAACTGCGCACCAGGAAGCCTTGCTTGACCAGCGCCTGCACGGTCGTCACGTCGTCCGGCGTCTTGACGTTGTCGTACTGCACCGCCGCCGTGTCCGTCGCGTCCGCCGGGCCAAACACAAACGCCATGCGCCCCGCGTACTGCGGATGGCCCTTCTTGTACCAGGCGCCGTGGCCGTTCTCATCCATGATGACAATGACGATCTTGCCGCGGCTCTCCGCCATCGTCGGCCAGCCGGTCGTCGTCACCGCCTCGCGCAGGCTCGCGTGCGTCCCGCGCAGGTCGTCCGGCGCAATCACGCGCGTGCGCGGCCAGGCCGCCAGGATGTCCGCGTCAAACTGGTCCCAATAGTCGTCCAGCGGCAGCTTGTCATGCACGACGCCCGTGTCGATGAGCTGATCCTTCGGCTCGATGATCACCATCAGCGCGTGGTGGCACGGATGCGCGTCCGACCACGTCCGCAGCACCGTCAGGCACTCGCGGAAATTGCCGCAGTTGGAATTCTGGTCAATCGCCGGCAAGTGGTAGACCTGCAGCGGCCCCGGCGGCTCATCGGGCGGATGGATGTCCAGCTCAAAGGACCGCACGCCTTCACTCTGCAGCTGCACGTCCAGCGGCGTGTGGAAGTAGTTCAGCTCCGGCACCAACTCCTGGGCGACGTGGTAGCTGTTGTGCGTCGCCTTGGCCTGAATCTGGTGCAGCCGCAGCGTGTCTTCCATGCCGCCGCACGCAGCCGGCGTGACGTCCGCGCCGCTGTCCGCGCTCGCCGCATCGGTGCTATCTTGTGCGGAAGTTGCGGTGTGTCCGCATCCCAAGAGTCCCGTAAGTATCCACAACCAAGCTTTCATCGCGCGCCTCCCCAGACCGACGCGAGGATGCTACAGAACCGTCATCTGGCTGTCATGGAGATTGATGTGCGAACGCTACAGAACCTGCCGTGGACGCTCATTCTGCTCGCAGCTGCCTGCCAGAAGGCGCCGCCGCCGCCCACGCCGCACGTGGCGCCGCTTCCAGCGGTGATCGCCGCGCCGGTGACCGAGAAGCCGCAGGGGCCGACGCCCGCGCAGGTGGCGCAACAGCAAGCCGTCGCGACGAATACGGGCGCCAAGTCCGAAGGGTTCGTCGTGATCCCGGCGGGCAAGTTCGTCATGGGTGCGACGGCGGGAGAACTGGAGCAAGGCGCGTGGAACGACGCGCCGCAGCATGAAGTGACGATTTCCCGGCCGTTTGAGCTCCAGGTGGCGGAGACGACGCAGCAGGCTTTCAAGAGCGTCATGGCGGGCAACGTGCCGGTGCAGCCCAAGGTGTGCCCGGAATGTCCCGTGCTGAACGTGTCCTGGTTTCAGGCCACGGGCTACTGCAACGCGCTGTCACGACTGCAAAAACTGCCGGTGTGCTACGAGGGCCAGGACAAGGATCTGCGTGTTGTCGGGCTGGCGTGCCGCGGGTACCGGCTGCCGACGGAAGCGGAGTGGGAATACGCCGCGCGCGCCGGGACGACGACGCCGCGGTATGGCGAGAC
>CAINLT010000394.1 GCA_903850505.1 uncultured Myxococcales bacterium
CGCTGGGGCAAGTGGCGCTGAGTCGGGAGCGGCACGTGGCGGCGGTCCAAATCGCGCTGCAAGCGCTGGAACGCGCCAATCTGGCAGTTCAACAACGTTTTCCGCTGGAGTTGCTGGCCGCCGACTTGCGCGACGCCGCGCTGGCGCTGGACGAATTGACGGGCGCGATCGTGCCGGACGACGTGCTCGACGCGGTGTTTTCGCAGTTCTGCATCGGCAAATGAGCGCGAAACGTGAAAGCCTTCGCAAGATCGCTATACTGGCCCGGAGTCACCTGACTCGGGAGCCAGCATGTCTATCCACAGCGACTGGGTCACCGCCTGTTCCACGGCGCTCGTTGACCGACTCACCAACCGCGTGTCGCTGATCCACGTGCTGGAGCATGTGCAGGTCACGCGGCTGCCGGCGATCGTCCCGGCTTTTCACATCGTGGCGCTCTGGCACAACACGGTGGACATGGCCGTCGACGGCAAGCTCCGCATCGAAGTGGAAGAGCAGAGTGGCGAATCGTCGTCGGTGCTCTCGGAAGAGACGATCACGTTTGCCGGGCGCATCAGCCACCGCACGATCTGCATTGTCCACGCGATGACGGTGCTGCGACCGGGCGCGTACCGCATCGTCGCGCGCTTGCAGTTGCCGGGCACCGACGACTGGAAGGAAGGCGCCGCGCATCCGTTTCAGGTCCAGGTTGTGCAGGCGCCGCACGAATCGGCGCAGGCGTGAGGCATGGCGCTCAGGCGGATGCGGCATTTCTGCGTGCTCCTCGCGATCTCCGCCGCGCTGGTTGAAGGCTGCGGCGACGGCTCGTTTGCCACGGACTCCGATCCCGACGCGGAAATCCTGACCACTGACGCTGACACCGCCGATGCCGACGCCCAAGCCGGCACCGACGCGGTCGAAGTCTCCCCGGATTTGGCAACCTTTGAAACGGCGGCCAGCGACGCGGAAACGACAGATGCCGATGACGCTGACGTCGCTGCGCCTGCCGATGCAACGGCCGCCGATGCCGCCGCAGACGCTGCGGATGCGACGGCGGACACCGCTGAACCCGACGCGGTGGATGCCGCCGCGGATGTCCAGGACGCAGCCGCGGCCGATGCTGCGAGTGACGCGATCGACGCGAGCGATGCCGACGCCGCGCCTTTTGATCCCAATTGCCCCTACGATCCCAAGACGTTCTGCCTGCGCTGGGGCGTGTGCAAGAACGCCCCAGTGCAGGTCGATTGCAGCAGCGGCGAGCCCCTCTGCGACTACGCCAAAGTGCCGGGCTATGAAGTCATCGAGAAATCGTGCGACGGCTTGGACAACGACTGCAACAACCTCGTCGACGACAGCCTCAAAGTGCCGTTGGCGTCCAAGCAGGCCGGCATCTGCCAAGGACAGGTCAAGAGCTGTGAAGGTTCGGCGGGCTGGCAGGATCCCAACTTTGCGCTTGTGTCGCTCTACCAGGCGGTCGAGACCGCATGCGACGGCCAGGACAACGACTGCGATGGCGAAACCGACGTCTTTTTGACCGGGAAGAAGCTGATCGGCCAGCAAGGCATCTGCGCCGACGGCTACTACACCTGCGGCGGCGTCATGGGCTGGCAGGTCCCGGATGTTGCCACGCTGCCGTTCTGGGAGCCCATCGAGACGATGTGCGACGGCCTCGACAACGACTGCGACGGCCTCACCGACGAGGACATGGACACGCCCAACTTCCTCGGCTCCGGCGTGAAGGTCAACAACCAGGGCGTGTGCAACGGCGCGCTGATCCGCTGCCTGCAAGGCGTCTGGAGCCCGCCGGACTACAGCCAGCAGGCCAACTTTGAAGCCACGGAGACGAGCTGCGACGGCCTGGACAACGACTGCAACGGCGTGGTCGACGACATCGTGCCCGCGCTCGCGTCCAAGCAGGCAGGCGTGTGCATCGGCCAGGTGGTCGTGTGCAACGGCAAGATCGGCTGGCAGGACCCGGACTGGACGCTGCTGCCCGGCTACGCCACCGACACGGAATGGCAATGCGACGGCCTGGACAACGACTGCGACGGCCTGACGGACGAGGACGCCGCGTGCCCGCTGTGGCAATCCGGCGGACGCGGCAGCGGCAAGGTCGCGCTCAGCCCCGACGGCCAGCACATCGCATGGACGACGCTCCAGGGCGCGCAGGTTGTCGATTGGCAGAGCCACACCGTGGAGCGCGATTGGTTTGGCCACAACCATGCGGTGACCGCGGTGGCGTTTTCCGCCGACGGGACGCGGCTCGCGACGACGGGGCAGCTCGACGTGCTGCAAGTTTGGCCGCTGGCGGCGCCGGTGACGCCGAGCGCGATGGCCGAGCCGGTCTTCGCGGTGGGCGGTCTGGGGACGACTTTTGCCGCGGTCGCGTTTTCGCCGGACGGCGGGCAAGTCGCTGTCGGCGATGCCACGGGAACGGTCCGCGTGTACGCGCTGTGGAGCGGCCAGCAGGTCGCCGCGCTCGTTGGCCACAAGGCCCAGGTGGCGGCGGTCGCGTGGCTGCCTGACGCGCAAGGCGGCAACGGCGTGCTGGTGACGGGTGACGACGGGGGCACGGTCCGCCGGTGGCAGGTCGCGACCAAGCTGGGTGAGCAGATGGCGCTGATGCAGGGCGGCGTGCGGGCGATTGCCGCGATGCCCGGGACGAGCCAGGTGATGCTGGTGGCCGAGGATCAGGCCATGGTCGTCGATGCCGCGAGCGGCGAGCCATTGGCACAGTTGCAGGGCGGCAAAGGCACGTGGGCAGGCGGCGCGCTGCGGCTGGATCAGGGCGGCGAGGCGCTGTTGCTGCGACCGAACGGAACAGTTCAACGCTTCGCCTTGCCGCAGCCGAACGGCCTGATGATGGAGGTGACGCCGGTGCAGACGATCGCGCCGCCGCCTGAAGTGTTCGACGACAGCGCGCGGAGCTTGAGCGCGCAGGCGGGCCACGTCGCTGTGGGTTTCGCCGCGCAAGGACCGTGGCAGCTGGACGTGGCGAGCGGCGTGTGGTCGCGGGCAGTGGCGCGGCACGACGGCGCGGTGCGCGATGCGGCGATCTCCGGCAGCCTGTTGCTGACCGGCGGCGATGACACGGCGATTCATTGCTGGCGCACCGAGGATGCCAGCGCCCTGCTCGACCTGTGGGGCCATCAGGGCAGCGTGCTGACCCTCCAACCGCTGAAGCCGCTGCCGCTCGCGCCGCCGGGCAGCGACTTGCCCACCATTCTCGGCAAGGGTCTGGCGCTCGCGTCCGGCAGCGATGATTTTTCCGTGCGGCTGTGGACCGTCGCGCCGACGCCAACCGGGATTGGCGTGCTGACGCCGAAGATTTTTGGCCTGGGCGGGCCGTGGCCGACTGATCTGGCGCTCACCGCCGACGTGCCAGGCATCTGGGCGGCGGGCGGACCGACGCTGAGCAAGGTCTCGACGGAGGCCGCCACGCTCGGCCAGAAGCTCAACGCCTACCCGACCAAGCTCGGCAACATCATCGAGCGCGTCGTGCCGAGCCCCGATGGCCAATGGCTGGCGCTGGGCATGAGCGGGGACGGCAGCGCCGCGAACATCCACTACCGCATCATCGCCGCCAAGACGTTCGCGGTCCTGCACGAGTGGTCGGGCATGCCCGCGCCCGTCCATGCGATCGCGTGGTCGGGCGACGGTTCCCGCGTGGCCCTCGCCGGTCCCGACGGCGTGATCCAGGTGGCGGAACTCCAATCGGGCGCCGTGGTGCAGCAACTCTTTGGCCATCAGGGCGCCATCACATCCCTGACCTGGTCGCCAGCGGGCCGGCTGCTTTCGACTTCCGAGGACGGCACCGCGCGCATCTGGTCCACGGCGGTGAGCAAACCCATCTTGCAGCTCGCCGCCTTCAGCCGCCATTGCCCCGCGCCCTGCACGGACGCCGCGGGCACCAAAGTCGCCGTCCTGGGTGGGTTGTGGCAGGATGCGCAAGCCCGCCTTGCGATCACGTTTGCCAGCGACGGCAGCCTGTTTGCCTGGAAAGGTCCGGCCAGCCCTTGAAGCTCTGGCCTGTGAGTTGCACACTGCGCGTCGAGAGGTCCGCCATGAAGCGTCTGTTGCCCATCATTCTCGCCCTGCCGCTGGCCGTCGCGTGCACGCCGCACGCCCGCGCACCGCTGTCTGACCTGAACGCCGCCCACGAATTCGATGCGCCCGACCGCGACGAATGGCAGATGCCGCACGCGATCGTTCAAGCCCTGGAAATCAAGCCGGGCATGAAAGTCGTCGATCTCGGCTCGGGCACGGGCTACATGCTGCCGTTCCTGTCGGAGGCCGCGGGTGCCGACGGCAAAGTCTACGCTGTCGAAATCCAAAAGGATTTTGTGACGATGCTGCGTTTCCGGACGCACCACGAGCAGCTGGCGAACGTGGAAGTCATCGAGAATACCGTGAGCACGCTGGGCCCGACGGAGAAGGTCGACCGCGTGCTGCTGCTCAACACGTACCGGCAGCTCGAAGAGCCGATCGCGATGCTCAAGGCCATCCGCGCGGCGCTGAAGCCGGGCGGCCTGGTGGTGATTGTCGACGTGCGGCCCGATCCGCGCGTGGAAGGGCCGCCGCCCGAGCAGCGCGTCTCCCCGAGTACGGTGGAAGCGGAAGCCCGGGGCGCCGGGCTGACGGTCATCGCCGATTCCACGTTCCTGCCGCGCGACTACCTGCTCGTGCTGGCTGACAAGGACGAGGCCGCGAAGTTGCCGCCCGCCATCACGCCGACCCAGCCCTGAGGGATCCGCCATGCGCACATTTTTTCTGGCTTTCTTGACTGTCAGCCTCGTGGGTTGCGGCTCGACCGACGCGACCGGCGGCGGCTCGGACGTCAGCAGCGACACGGCCAGCGACACCGCGATGGCCGACACGAGCGGCAGCGACGCCACGAGCGGCGACACGGCTGGCACGGACGCGACGAGCGGCGATGCGACAGGCACCGACGCCATCACCAGCGATTCCCCGTGGGCCGGACAACTCTTCCTCAATGAAATCCACGCCGGCGGCGACAAGACCGCGCAGGTCGCCACGGCGCAGGACTGGATCGAGCTGTACAACGTCGGCGGCAAGAACCTGGACCTCGCGGGCTGCAAGCTTGGCGGCCTGACCAACGGCCTCGCGGGCGCGGACGCGTTGCCCGCCGGCACGAGCATCACCGCGGGCAGCTTCCTGGTCGTCTACTTCAACCACAACAACCTGGGCGTGCCCGTCATCAACGCCGGCATCAAGAGCGACGGCAGCATGGGCTTGTGGGACAAGGACGGGCTACTTGTCGACTCGATCGACTGGGCTGAAGGCGCCAGCCCCGCCGGTTCCAGCTACGACCGCGTGCCCGATGGCAGCGCAACGTGGAAGACCGTCACGCCGCCGACGCCCGGCGCGCCCAACAGCAAGTAGGTCCGCACATGCATCCCATCCTGATTGCCCCCTCGATCCTGTCGGCCGATTTCGCCCACCTCGCCGATGAGGCAGCCTCGGTTGCCGCGGGCGGCGCAGACCTGCTGCACGTGGATGTGATGGACGGCCATTTTGTGCCGAACCTGACGATCGGCGCGCCGGTGGCGAGCTGGCTGAAGAAGAACACGCAGCTGCCGCTGGATTGCCACTTGATGGTCGAGAATCCGGACCTGCTGCTGGCCGACTTTGCCAAGGCCGGCACGACGTGGCTGTCCGTGCACGTGGAAGCCTGCAAGCACCTGCACCGCACCATCCAGAACATCCGCGCGCTGGGCATGAAGCCCGGCGTGGCGCTGAATCCGCACACGCCGTTTTCGGCCATCGAGCCGATCCTCGTCGACGTCGATTTTGTGCTGGTGATGAGCGTCAATCCGGGCTTTGGCGGCCAGAGCTTCATCAACCACGTGCTGGAAAAAGTCCGCCAGATCGACGCGTGGCGCAAGCTGCACAAGCCGGCGCTGTTCATCGAAATCGATGGCGGCATTCACAACGGCACGATCGCGGCCGCGCGCAACGCGGGCGTGGATTGGTTCGTGGCGGGCTCAGCGGTATTTGGTCAGAAGGACCGGGCGGCGGCGATCGCCAGCCTGCGCGCCGCAGCGGTGGAATAGCCGCAGTCGCGCTTTTCAATGCGGGTGATGGTGGCCGTGGTCGTGCTTGTGGCCGTGGTCGTGCGCATGACCATGGCTGTGACCGTGGTCGTGCCCGTGGTCGTGACCGTGGTCGTGCCCGTGACCGCCGCCTTGCCCCGGCGTTTCAGCGCCTTCGCCATTGGCGAATTCCAGCACCTGACTGACAAAGCCGCGCGCGCCCTGGCGCAGCACGGACGCGGCAAACAGCAGCGCCAGCGCCCACGTCGCGGCAACTTGCACGGTGTAGAGGGCGCCGTGCTCGCCCACCGCGGTCACCGGCACGTGGTAGTCGCCCAGCACGAAGTTGCAGACATAGCCTGCTGCGACCGCCAGCGCCGCCATTACGACGCCGAACCGCATCGCAACCGGCGTGCCGTGGAGACGCGCGAGCACACCAAACGTGGAGACGTTGGTCGCCGGACCCGTCAGCA
>CAINLT010000395.1 GCA_903850505.1 uncultured Myxococcales bacterium
CCAAACTCGATGATCCGCGCATGATTCCAGACCAGCGCCGAAAAGCCGACCAGATCCGGCTCAAAGTCGCGAATCAGGTCAGCCAGATCGCCCGGGATGAGCGTCCGCGCATTGACCAGTTTGAACACAACCCGCTCGCGGAGGTCCGCCTGCGCGAACGTACTCGCAGCCAAAAGGGAAATTGCCGGCGAATAGCCACTCAGCGCCCGACGCGACGGCAGCCCGATCAACAGCACGCGAACTCGTCCGGAAGCGGTCTGTCGTGTCCCGTGCGGTCTCCAGACTCCGATCGGAATGGTCCGGTCTGCCCCAGAGTGGCTATCCCAAGTCGTCTCGTCAAGCGCACCGATTGAAAATCGAATCGGGTTGATCCGCATGAGGAACCATGTGATCCGGACGGTTCGTCGCGTTCAAACGCCGACCAGCGAGCGCGCAGCGCAAGCCAGGTCTCCCGACACCTCACCAGCGAGCGCGAAGCGCAAGCCGGGTCTACCGGCCACCGACCAGCGAGCGCGGAGCGCAAGCCAGGTCTCCTGACACCTCACCAGCGAGCGCGAAGCGCAAGCCGGGTCTACCGGCCGCCGACCAGCGAGCGCGAAGCGCAAGCCAGGTCTCCTGACACCTCACCAGCGAGCGCAAAGCGCAAGCCCGGTCTCCCCAAGACGACCGTACCCAAACCTTCCTCAAGCGAGCACCCGGCCGCGAAGCGGACGGCGCGCAGCCACCAGCAGTCCCGCCCGACCGATCCGGCGTCGTGCCAGGCCGAGGACCGCGCGCAGCGCGCCCGCAGGCCCACCCGAACCCAGCCACTCCTGTTCCACCAGCTGCCCGGGGCCAGGAAGAAGGGGTTTGGGGAAGAAACCGCGGCCCGGAGCGGTTTCTTCCCCAAGCTTGTCCGGCCCTTGCCGGCTGCCCGCATCCGGCCCAAACTGCCACAACCACCCTCCGAGGCGCGACCGATGCCGCCAGACCCGATGCACGCCCTCCTGACTGCCGCCGCGGACGCGATCCTGCCGCCCGCCAACGAGTCGCTGGGCGATCCGCTGCCCGGCGCGGCGGAGCTCGACGTCGCGACGCGCGTGCTCGCGCTGATTCGCCGCCTGCCGCCTGTGCACCAGCGCCTGCTGCGCGCGGGGCTCTGGCTGCTGGAACACCTGCCCTGGCTTGCGCTGCAGCCGCGGTTCTCGCGCCTGGATCGGCCGGCTCGCGCGCGGTGGCTGCACCGGCTGGAGGCGTTCTCGCCGCTCTCGGCGCGCGCGCTGCTGCCGCTGAAAATGCTGACGATGGGCGCGTACCTGGAGACGCCGCGCGTGGCCGCCCTGCTGGGCATGGAGAACGGTCAAAAAGTGCCGCTGGCCCAAGCGCTTGCGCCGATTCAGCCGCTGCCGGTGCAGCGCCCGGAGGATCTGCCGCCAGACGTGCGCGCGGAGTTTGACGTGGTGATTGTCGGTTCGGGTGCGGGCGCGGCGCCGCTGGCGCGGACGCTGGCGCAAGCGGGCTGGTCGGTGGCGCTGATCGAGGAAGGCGACGCCCACACGCGCGAAGAA
>CAINLT010000396.1 GCA_903850505.1 uncultured Myxococcales bacterium
CGCTGAGGACAAGTGCCCCAACGATCCCGAGGACAAGGACGGCTTCCAGGACTACGACGGTTGCCCGGACCCGGACAACGACAACGACGGCATCCCGGACAACCTGGACAAGTGCCCGGACAAGCCCGAGGACAAGGACGGCTTTGAGGACACCGACGGCTGCCCGGACTTGGACAACGACAAGGACGGCATCCCGGACAAGCTGGACAAGTGCCCGAACGCGCCGGAAGACAAGGACGGCTTCGAGGACGAAGACGGCTGCCCGGATCCGGACAACGACAAGGACGGCATCCTCGACGTCAACGACAAGTGCCCGAACCAGCCGGAGACCAAGAACGGCTACCAGGACCAGGACGGCTGCCCGGACACGATTCCGGACGACCTGCAGAAGGTGCTGGAGACGAAGTTCACGGGCGCCAAGTGGAAGGGCATCACGCTGGACGACAAGGCCAGCGAGAGCGTGCTGAAGCCGATCGCCGAAGTGCTCGCAAAGCACGAGGGCGTCAAGGTGACGGTCAAGCTGGTGTCGTACACGGAAGACGCGGCGGGCGCGCAGGCGCGGGCCGAGGCCATCAAGCAGTGGCTGCAGCTGCGCGGGATTGACCCGGCGCGGATTGAAGCGATTGGCGAGACGGCTGCGACGGTTGCGCCGCCGGCGACGACCGGTCCGGAAGTGAAGGCTGCGCCCGTTGAGGACGACAGCGCGAAGGACACCGGCAAGAAGGGCAAGCACGGCAAGAAGGCCAAGAAAGCCAAGAAGGCCAAGGCCCCGAAGAAGGCCAAGGCGGCGAAGGGCAAGAAGGCCAAGGGCGGCGCTTCGCATGAGCCGTCCGACGTCATCACCATCCAGCTGCGCTAAGTCGCCGTGCAGCAATAGCCCGTCGTGTGGGACGCTTGGAGCTGGGTCGCCAAGCGCGCCCGCTGCGCGATACGCCCGGCGACACACGGCTCGGACGTGATCGAGCTGTGCTTGCACGAGCCCCAAGACTCAGAGGCACGGCGGGGGATGACGCGACTGAATGACTGGCCACAACCTCTGGCAGCGTTCATGATCCGCATCCCCCGCCGGCTTTCTCTCCTGGTGTTGACCGCGGCGCCAATGCTCGCAGCGTGCAACGCCTCCCAACCCAAGCGACTGTCAGAAGCCAACGGCGACTTCGCCCGCGCGGTGCTGACCGACCCGGCGGACGCGAAGCCGGCCCCAGGTGCGCCGCCGCAGCCGGGCAAGTCGCACTGGGTGGCGCCGTCGGACGTGCCAGCGCGGCAGCCGGTCTTGCCATCGCCGAAGCGCGGGGAGCCGCCGTCCGCGATTCCGGAGACGACGCGCGGCGGGAGTTCGCCGATGCGCAACGGCGTCCTGCCAACGGGGATGTGTCCTGTGCGCCGCCAGAAAGCGCTGTTTCGCGACACGGTGCAGAGCTACGCCGCGCGCAACCGCATTTCGGTCCAGACGTTCCTGAAACTGAACGGCCTCGCCCTGCCCGCCAACGCGCCGCTGACGCACAAGCACCACTATGTCATGGCGTCTGGGCCGCACGGCGAGCACCTCTCAGATGGCCGCACGATGGGACCGACGACGTCGCAGTACATCGTCGTCAATCCGTCCCGCGCCTGGGGCCAGCCGTTCGCCGTGGATCTGGTCAAACGCGCCATCGCACAGGTCTACCAGAAGCTGCCGGGCGGCAATCGGCCGGTCATCGAGGACATCTCGATCGAGCACGGCGGCTGCCTGAAGCCGCATCGGGAGCACCGCGGCGGCCTGGAGGCGGACATCGGCTTTTTCCACAAGCAGGCCAGCAAGCACCTGACGCACGCGAGCCGCGACAACTTTGACGCGCGCCGCGAGTGGCATTTCCTGCGGGTGTTGCTGGAGTCGGGGCTCGTGACGCGCATCATCGTCGATCGGAAGGTCCAGGCGATGCTCTACCGCGAAGCCCAGCGGCAAGGCGCGACGCCGGAGCAGTTGGGGCGCTGGCTGCAGTACCCGCGGGCGACCAAGTGGGCGGCGATCATCGTGCACGGCGGC
>CAINLT010000397.1 GCA_903850505.1 uncultured Myxococcales bacterium
GACCCTGTTCACTCCTGCGCGCGTTCAACGGAGTTCTCATGAAGATCAAGCAAGCCATCAGCGTCCTCGCCGCGACTCTCCTCTTCGTCCTCGCCGCGGCGAGCGCGTGGGCAAGCGGCACATGCAGCTCGAACTCGGATTGCGGCCCGGGCGTCAGTTGCCGTAGCGGCAAATGCGCGACGGCGGCGGGCGGTTCGTGCAGCTCCAACTCGGACTGCGGCGGCGCGTCGTGTCGCAGCGGCAAGTGCGCCAATTCGCCCGATGGCACCTGCAGCTCGGATTCCGACTGCGGCTCCGGCTCGTGCCGCAGCGGCAAGTGCGCGTCAGGCGGCGGCGGCTGCAGCTCCAACTCTGACTGCGGTCCCGGCGTGAGTTGCCGCAGCGGCAAGTGTTCGACGGCGTCGGGTGGCTCGTGCAGCTCGAACTCCGATTGCGGCGGCGCGTCGTGTCGCAGCGGCAAGTGCGCCAATTCGCCCGAGGGCTCGTGCAGCTCCGACTCCGATTGCGGCAAGGGCTCCTGCCGCAGCGGCAAGTGCTCAGCGAAATAACCGCGCGGGAAGCGAGGCAGGTCATGACGACACGCAAGCCAGAACCGAAACATCGCGTCGCTTGGCTGGATGAGCGCAAGGATGAGCGCGGCGACATGCGCGTGCTGCAGGGCTTCGCGACGTTGCGCGCGGAGCACGTGTACGACGAGGCGACGCGTTGCCCCGCGTGCGATCAGGCGCGTGCGACCGATGGTGAAGACGCGCTGTGCGAGGCGCATTTGGCGCAAGCGTTGGGGATGCAGTCCGACTGGGACGTGCCGCGATGAAGTGCCAGTTTCAAGGAATCAATGGACTGGCGGTGGCGTGGGAGTCTCGACTTCAGCCGTCTCGCTGACCGGGATGGCGTCGCTGCTCCTCGCTGGCTGGGCAGGCGGCGGTGCCGCGGTCACGCGGGCATCTGGCACGCGGCGGCGCTCATGCGTCGACGCCATATGCACGTCCAACGAACTGCCGTCAGGGCTTGCGCGCAGTGAAATGAAGTCGTCGACGCTCCAATCCAGCCGCGCTGTGTAGCTCTTCTGCGGCGTGACGATACGCAGCGTGCTCGCGCCGTCAGCCAAATCGCTGCGGCAAATCGCCAGAGTCACGCGCACGCCGTCCCAGTCCGCGTGCGTGCGGGAACGCCAGTACACGCGCTGATCGCCGTCATCCCCGCGCACCACTGGACCGATGCGGTCGCTCGGATCGCGGGCCGCCGGATTCCGCTCCAGATCGGGCACCATGGGCGGCGCGACCGTCGGCTCGTCCTCAATGCCCAACGTCTCGACTTTCTCAATTTCGCCGCAATCCAGCGCCAGGTAGCCATCCCAAGCCGTGCCCGCGCGATTGGGATCGGCGTCGGTTGGCGAAGCGGACGTATGGCCCCAGCGCAGCGTGACAATCACCCGCTCGGCGTCGTCAGGCGCATGGCGCTCCACCGGACGGACCGGCGCTTCAACAACGGGCAGGGCAACCGTCGGCCTGGGCGGATTCACGCCGTACCGCCAGCCCACCGCCGCGACGATCATCGTCGCCAGCGATCCCACGAGCAACGGGTGGCGCGCGCGCACGATCAACGCAGTCAGCTGCCGCAGCTTGGATGTCCTGGACACACCCGACACGTTATCCCCCTCCGGATTTGAGCACCTTACCGGGAGACCCGCGGCCCGGCAAGACTCAAGATAGGACGCGCCTGCGCCGTGAAAAGATCAACACCGGCAGGGCGATGAACATTCCGCGGCGCGCGAAGAATCGCGAGAGGCAAGGCGTACTGGCGAGGATGCGCGCGGGAACGCGGCTCCGCGAAAGGCTGCGGAGCCGCGTTCCGGCAGGGCTACTTCAGGTTCTCGATGACCGCGCTGGCGAACTCGCTGCATTTGAGCAGCGTCGCGCCTTCCATCTGGCGGTGGAAATCGTAGGTCACGCGCTTCTGGGCGATCGACTGCTCGATGCCGTGGACGATGGCGTCCGCCGCTTCCTGCCAGCCGAGGTGCTCCAGCATCATGACCGCCGACAGCACGACCGAACCCGGATTGACCTTGTCCAGCCCGGCGTATTTCGGCGCCGTGCCGTGGGTCGCTTCAAAGATGGCATGGCCCGTCAGGTAGTTGATGTTGCCGCCCGGCGCGATGCCGATGCCGCCAACCTGCGCCGCCAGCGCGTCCGACAGGTAATCGCCGTTCAGGTTCAGCGTCGCGATGACGTCGAATTCTTCCGGGCGGGTCATGACCTGCTGCAGAGTGATGTCGGCAATCGAGTCGCGGATGAGCAGCTTCTGCTTCCACTTGCCATCGCCATGGGTCGGCCACAGCGCCAGCGCCGTCTCAATTTCCTCGCGCACTTCCGCCTGCTGGTCCGGGACCATCATCGAATAGCCCGGATCGATGGCAATCGCGTTGGCTTCGACGGTGATGCTCGGGTTCTTCTCCTTGTTGCCAAGGATCCAGCTCTCGCGCTCCGTGACAGTGTCGTGACGGAACATCGTCTTGGCAACGTCATAGCCCCAATCGCGAAACGCGCCTTCCGTGTACTTCATGATGTTGCCCTTGTGGACAATCGTCACGGATTTGCGTTTGTGTTTCAAGGCATACGCGATGGCGCCGTGGACGAGCCGCTCGGTGCCAAGCGCGGAAACCGCCTTGATGCCGATGCCGACCTCGACGATCGCATGGCGCCGCGGCTGGCCCACGGCTTCCAACTGCTTCTGCCAGCCGTCGACCGCCGCCTGCGTTCCGAAGCGAATCTTCTTGAACTCTTTCGGGTAGTTCGCTTCCAGGAAGTGCAACATCTTGTTGGACTCTTCCGTGCCGCCCGTCCACTCGATGCCCGCGTAGATGTCCTCCGTGTTCTCGCGGAAGATGACCATGTCGACCGCTTCCGGGTGCTTGACCGGGCTCGGAACGCCGGTGAACCAGCGTACCGGACGCAGGCAAACGTACAGGTCCAACTGCTGGCGAAGCGCCACGTTGAGCGAGCGAATTCCCTTGCCAACCGGCGTGGTTAGCGGACCCTTGATGCCGACCAGGTACTTGCGGAACGCGTCGAGCGTCTCGTCAGGCAGCCAGTTGCCGGTCTGGTTGAACGCCTTCTCGCCGGCGAGCACTTCCAGCCACTGGATTTGGCGTTTGCCGCCGTAGCTCTTCTTCACCGCGGCATCGATGATGCGGACGGCGGCCGCCCAAATGTCAGGGCCAATGCCGTCGCCCTCGATGAAGGGAACAATCGGTTGATCAGGAACTTGCAGCTTGCCATCCAGCCCAACGGTGATGGCTTTTCCGTGCGTGAGTGCATTCGAAGACATGGAACTCCTTTGCCGAGAATCTGGGTGTTCCGGCGCGGCGGCAGGATAGTCGAACGGCGGATAACCGACAACTTCGGTCCGGTGACGGTTCCATGGCCAAAGCGCTTCCGAGGGGGCGGGGAAGGTGTACACTGGCCGCAGGGGCAGGGCGTTGGTGCAGCCATGGGCGACGAGAAAGAGAAGACGAACCCAGACGTGACGGTGACGACGCCGTGGCGGTCGGTCTCACGGCCGGATTGGCGCGTGCCTGCGCCGCCGCTGGAACCTGTCACGCCGTCCCGCGCCGTTGTGCCGCCGCTGCCGCCGCGTCATCCGTCGTCGCAGGGCGTGCTGCCCATCTCGCACTCCAGCTACTCCGTCGTGCCGTCGTCCCAGGAGACCATCCTGCCGCTTTCGCATCGCCCGAGCTCCCGGCCGGGCATCGGCGGCCCTCTCTCGCAGCCCGCGTACGTCGCGCCGATGGTCGCCCCAGTGGATTCTGGCAGCCAGTCCGCGTCGCAGGTGGCGTCGCGACGGACGTTCCGGCCGGCATCCAACGGCTTTCAGCATCCGGCGTCGGGCGCGCGGTCGTCGCAGAGCCTGGGTCTTGATACCCTCAGCGACGGTTCGCAGTCGGCCGCCAGTCGTTCACGGCGCGCGGGCGACCCGACCCGGTTGCTGCCGTGGCTCCGCGACAAGAACAAGCGTTTTGGTCAATTCAGCGACGCCGATTGCGACGCCATGTTCCGCTTCGCCTCCCTGCATCGCGTGGAAGCTGGCACGATCCTGCAGGCCATCGACGGCGCGCCGACGGCGTGCTTCGCCATTACATCCGGAGCGCTTGTCGTCCGCGTGCGGCGGCCCAACGGTGCGATTCGCGAGTTGGACCGGCATGGTCCGGGCGACTTGGTCGGCATCCTCTCGCTCGTTGACAGTGGGCCATCGCCCTACGAGATCCTCGCGGCCAGCGCGGTCGAACTCATCGCGTTTGAAGCGGATCAACTGGCGCAATACGCCGCCGCGCTGCATCCGGACGCGCTGGCGGCCATCAAGGCGTGGACGCCGCTGCTCATCGAGCATCTGCGGTCGATCCAGACGCGCGTGGCGCGCCTTGCGGGTGTGCGGACAGCGCGCCTGCAGTCAAACGAGGACGACGCGTGGCGGGGCATCAAGTAGCGCGCCCGTCGCAAGAACTGCAAAATATCAGGAATTTCGGTGGAGGCGGCGAGAGTCGAACTCGCGTCCGGAAATACTAAGCAGGGCCGTCTACGCGCGTAGTCGCATGATTTGTACGGCATCCAGGGCGTCCATGCGACAGACTCCCTCAGCGACGGCCCGCATAAATCTTACCCGCGCACGTGCAGGCGTCGTGCGAAGGCCAGCCCACCTAAATTGCGGTGACGACATGCAGCAGGCGCCATGTCATCCCCGTCGCTGTTAGAGGTCTTTTGGAGACTTAAGCAGCGAGAGCGAACTCAACGTTGTCGTTGGCTCTTATTGTGTGCCTTTTTTTGACGCGGCCAAAGACTCCGCGGCGCGCAAACCATGGTGCATATCCCCGTCGAAACCGGTACGCCCCCGAAGGTGCGCCGTTGTTCACGGTGCGTGCCGACACCGCACAGGCGTCGACGCTCACAGGATAGGACGCCCCGGCGCTACGTCAACCTCCATCTTGCCGCTGCCCACGGCAAACTTCCGGATTCCAGTATGGACGCCCACGCGTGGCGCATCCGCGCTGACCGCCTCCTTGCGCAATCCGCCCGCGTGTTGCACAAAGGCGGTCGGCTTTGAGGTTGCATGCGCCATCACATCTACCTGATCCCCGGCTTCTTCGGCTTCTCCAATTTCGGCGATCTC
>CAINLT010000398.1 GCA_903850505.1 uncultured Myxococcales bacterium
ACCCTGGCGCGCTGGAGGCCACCCTGACCACGCTGTTCATCATCCTCTTGCTCGTCGTCGTGCACGGCATCTTCGCCGGCGCGGAGATCGCCATCATCACGATGCGCAAGACCCGCCTGCGCGAGCTGGTCGAGGAAGGCAGCACCCGTGCGCGCGCCGTGCTCGACCTGCGCGCCCATCCGGAACGCTTCCTGGCCACCGTGCAGGTCGGCGTCACGGTGCTGAGCGAGGCGGCGGCGGCGCTCGGCGGCGCGGCGATTGCGCCCAAGCTGCGCAGTTTCATCGAGACGGTGCCCGCGCTGCGCTCGCACGCCGAGAACCTCGCGCTGATCCTGGTCGTCGCCTCGGTCGCCTACCTGTCGCTGGTGCTGGGCGAGCTGGTGCCGAAGTCGCTGGCGCTGCGCTCCGCCGAGACGTACGCGCTGCTGATCGCCACGCCGATGCGCCTGGTGTCCTGGGCGACGCGGCCGCTGGCCTGGCTGCTGACCGCGAGTTCCAATCTCGTCTTGAAGCCATTTGGCGATCGCACCAACTTCATGGAAGCGCGCGTCTCGGCGGAAGAATTGCAGCAGCTGGTCGACGAAGCCACCAAGACCGGCGCCATCGACACGCACTCGGGCGAAATTGCCTCGCGCGCGCTCGAGTTTTCCGACCTGACCGCCGACGCCGTGATGGTGCCGCGCAACCGCGTGACGGCCATCGACAAGGACGCGAGCGAGGCCGACATCCGCCGCCTGATGCTGGACTCGCCGGAGACGCGCTGGCCGGTCTACGAAGAAAGCCTGGACAAAATCGTCGGGTACATCACGGCGCGCGACGTGCTGGCGCGCATCCTTGGCGGGCTGCCGCTGCTGATCGATGCCTTGAAACGCCCGGCGCACTTCGTGCCGTGGAACATGCGCGCGGCGGACGTGCTGCGCGACATGCAGCGCCACCAGATCCAATTGGCGGTCGTAGTCGACGAGCATGGCGGCACCGAAGGCCTGTTGACGCTGGAGGATCTGGTCGAGGAGCTGGTTGGCGACATCCTGGGCGAGCACGAGGCGCGCGAGGAGCACATCCACCACGAAGCCGAAGGCTTGGCGCTGGTGCGCGGCGCGACGCCGATTCGCGATGTGAACCGCGCGCTGGGGCTGGATTTGCCGGAAAACGAGGGCTGGTCGACGCTGGGCGGGCTGTGCACGGCGCTGGCGGGGGGAATTCCGCGCAAGGGGGACCGGCTGGTGACCGAGGATGGGGTGATTTTCGAGATCGTTTCGGCGACGCCGCGGGCGGTGGTGATGGTGCGGATCGTGGTGCCGGAGCAGGAAGAGGGTGGCGGGGGGATCTAGGGCGGGCGTGCTCTCCGGGTCCGGTTCCGGTTCCGGTTCCGGCTCCGGCTCCGGCTCCGGCTCCGGCTCCGGCTCCGGTCCCCGCTTGTGCGAGTCCACTGGACTCGCCGGAGACGCGCTGGCCGGTCTACGAAGAAAGCCTGGACAAAATCGTCGGGTACATCACGGCGCGCGACGTCCTGGCGCGCATCCTCGGC
>CAINLT010000399.1 GCA_903850505.1 uncultured Myxococcales bacterium
CCTTGAAGAACCGTGGATCCTCCGCGCACAGCGCATCGATCTCCGGCAGGCCGATCCTCGTGACGTTCTCGATCTCGTCGCGGCCGATCCGCCGGCAGCAGTCGATCTGGTCGTCCGTCATGCGCGTCATTCACGTTCTCCTTTTGTCGGTCATCGGTGCGCTCCATTGCATCCGGGCTCGCACGGTCCGCACCACGCCTCATTCGGCCAGTCCGCCGGCAGCTTGTTCTTCTCCCTGAGCCGTGCGACCACCGCCGCCTCGACGTCCATCTTCCCACCCGTGCACACGTTCGCGAGACGGACCGCGCAGATGATGACATCGGCGATCGTGGTCGAGACGTCACCGACGATCATGCCGTCCCGGTGATCGAGCGGCTCGACGGCCGCGGCGAGCTTGCCCACCGCCTTGGCGAGGTGTGCAGCACGTCGTGCGCGAAATGGTTGTGCTTGGGGCCGTGCTCGAACGCCTCGGTGTACGAGCCTTGCCAGGGGAGGTTCTTTTGCAGCCAGCGGAGGTTCATATCGGCTCCTCGGACGATCTCGCCCAATGAAACGCGGCCATCGCGGCATCGTGCCGGATGCGCAGAACTCTACTGTGCAGCGAAAGCGGCTGTCAATCCTCGCTGGCGGGCGATTATCGGACCATTTCAATCCGATTACCGGCGCAGTTTACTTCACCTTCTTCTTCTGGTTCAGCCAGTCTTCGTAGCTCTGAAAGCCGTACGGCCGTCCGAGGAAGTCCTTCACCAGGTCCGCGGCATCCTTGGACCCGCCCGGCTCCAGGATCGTCTTGCGGTACCGCAGCGCAGTCGCCGGATCCAGCACGCCCGCCTTCTGGAACGCGCTGAACATGTCTTTCGCGATGACCATCGACCACATGTACGTGTAATACATCGCCGAATAGCCGTTCAAGTGGCCAAACGACGCCTGCATGTGCGTGCCCGCAACGAACCGCCACGCGCTGTACTTGTTCTGGACTTCCTCCACCAGCTTGTCCTGATCGATCCCCGCCGGGTCGCGGTTGTGCATGTTCAGCGACAGCGCGGCGTAGAACATCTGGTGGCGCACCCACAGCGCTTTGCCAAAATCGTCCGACGCGCGCAGTTTGTCGACGAGCGTCTTCGGGATGACTTCACCCTTGTCATTGGTGGCAAAGCTCTTGAGCGTTTCGTAGTCCTTGCTCCACTCCTCAAAGATCTGCGACGGCGCCTCGACGAAGTCCCATTCCGTCGCCACGCCTGAAAAACGCGCCCATTTCTGCTGCCCGCCAAAAACGTGGTGAATCAGGTGGCCAAATTCATGGAAGAACGTCTCGACGTCTTTGTGCTCCATCAAGCCGTTGCTGGTCTTGGGATCCGGGAAATTGCATACCAGCACGCCGATCGGCAATTGTACGCCCGCGATCCCGCTCTGCAGGCTGAACTGCGCGGCGTGCTTGTATTTGTCGTCGCGGGGATGCATGTCCAGATAAATCGTGCCAAAGAGCTTGTCGCCCTCGTAGACGTCATACGCCTCGACGTCCGGATGCCATTTCGGCGCCGTCGTATTGGGCTTGTACGTCACGTTGAAGAGCTTGGAAGTCAGCGCCAACAGGCCATTCTTGACCTTGTCATAGTGCAGGTAGGGCCGCATCGCTTGCGCATCAAAGTCGAACTTGCGCTTCTTCGCCAAGCCCAACGCGTAAGCCTGCTGCCAGTCCTCGACCGCGTCGATCTTCGGGTCCAGCCGCTGCAATTCCGCCAGCAAAATGGCGTATTCCGCGCGCATCCGCTTGTCGGACGCAGCGGTAATCCGGGCAATAAACTCCGCGACGTTCTTTTCCGAGCGAATCATCTTGTTGGCCGTGATGTATTCCGCCCAATTGGCAAAGCCAAGGAGCTTGGCCTGCTCGGCGCGCAGCGTCAGCATCTTGGCCAAATTCTGTTGGTTTTCCGGCCAACCGCGCTGGCGATAGGCGATGTACAGCTGCTTGCGCAGGCCATCGTCCTCCGCGTAGCTCATGACCGGAATGTAGTCCGGATAATTGGTCGTCACGCGCACCTTGCCGTCCGCGCCGGGCTTGTGCGCGTCGATCCAGTCCTGCGGCAGGCCCTTGAGCGCTGTCACCGGCACGTCCACGCTCCGCGTATCGGCGGCGATCGCCTTGTCAAACTTCTGGCCTACTTCCACAAGCTCATCGTTCAGCGCCTTCAGCCGCGCGCGCGTCGCTTCGTCCTTGTCGACGCCCGCGCGCTTGAACTCCTCGACCGTCTTCTCAATCAGCCGCTTCTCATCGGCCGGCCGCTTGCTCGCATCCAGCTTGGCAAAAGCCTCATACAACGGCCGATCCAGGGACAGCTCCGTGCGCCGCGCCGCCACCAGCCGTTCACATTCGCTCGCCGCGTCGCGCACTTTCGCGTCCGGATGCACCGCGCGCATCAGTCCCGACTCGGCGTCGGCATTGTCCAGCGCGATCGCCAGCTTGTTGTACGCCGCCAGCACCGCATTGACGTCAATCGCCGGCTGCACGACCAGTTCGCGCTGCGTCCGCGCCGTTTCCAGCCGTTCCCGGCAACGCTGCAGCAGCGGCTCTTCCGGTTGCGCGGGCGACTTGGGCGCGCCTTCGCCCACAGGAGTCGCCAGCGGCTGATCGGCAATCGCGACCGCGTGACCGGATCCGCACGCGCACAAGGTCAAAGAAACCAGCAAGAAACGACGCATCAAGACCTCCGGACGCTCGGCATCCATGCGCCACAGTTTGCCATGATGCGTCCGCGGCGAACAGGGCGGCGGATGAGGTGGCCGAACCGCGCGCGTTTGGGTATCGTGGCGCTGGAGGTGTGGCGATGCAGATCCCGCGACTGATGGCGTTGGCAGTTCTGGCCGGCATGGCTGCGTGCGGGACCTCAGCGGCGAGCGGCGGCGACGCGACGGCCGACGCCTACGTGGGCTGCAACGGCGACAAGCGCATCAACCTCACGGCGTTTCCGATGGACGTCGCCAGCAACGACGGCGCGCTGACCCTGCGTTTCCTGTCGGCGGACCCGAGCGTCCCGCTGGCGGGCGAGAATACCTGGACGATGTCCGTGCAGACGGCGAGCGGCGGCAAGGCCGACATCACGGCGATTGCCGGCGCCGCATTCATGCCGGATCACGGCCATCCCAGCGCGAAGACGCCGCTCATCACGCAGCAGCCGGACGGAACGTGGAAGTTGCAGGAGATCTACCTGACGATGGCTGGCGTGTGGCGCATCACGCTCACGCTGAAGCAGCCGGGCGGCGCGGACGCGACGGCGGTGGTGTTTGTCTGCGTGCCGGGGTAAGGCGCCGTGCAGCATGTCGGACGCTTGTCGCTGCGTCGCCAAGTACGCCCGCTGCGCAATACGCCAAGCGACTCACGGCCGGGAACTGATCGATTCGTTCTTGCACGCGCCCTGACGCTTGCCTAGCCGCGATAAGGCACTGTCACAACCGGGCAATCGGACGTCGTGACGACCTTGCTCGCGACCGATCCGAGCACGAAGCCCGTGAAGCCGGTGCGACCGTGCGTGCCGACGACGATGAGGCCGTAGCCGCCCGCCTTGGCGATGCGCACGATTTCTGGCGCAGCGTTGCCGATCGCCGTCGTGATGTTCACATCCGTCACGCCGAGCTTGACCGTATCGGCCTGCCATTCCTCCAGCGTCTTGCGCGTGCGGTTCTCGACTTCAACGAGCACGTCAGGACCGGCGGCGATGAAGCCTTCCGGCAACACATACCCCGGCACCGGATACACGTGCAGGATCGTCATCTTTGAGCCGTAGTGCCGCGCCAAATCCGCGGCGACCTCCAGCGCCTTGCGCGATGGTTCTGAAAAGTCCGTCGCGACCAGGATCTGGGAAAACGCAGGTGTGTTTGCCATATTGACCTCCTGTAGAACAACCTAGGTGGCTACAGGCGCCGCGTGTCACAGCTTTGTCGGCCCCAACGCTTGCCTCCGCCCCGCCGCGCGCCGACACTACCGCCCGTGCTGACGCGCCCCCTCACACCGCTGCCGATCGACCCGACGCTGCCCGCGCTCCTGGCGGCCCTGCGCGCGCACGGTCACGCGGTGCTGCAGGCGGAGCCGGGCGCGGGCAAGACGACGCGCGTGCCGGTGGCGCTGCTGCACGATACGCCGCAGCAGACGGGCGAGATTTGGGTGGTGGAGCCGCGGCGGATGGCGGCGATGCTGGCGGCGCGGCACGTGGCGGACGAGCTGGGCGAGAAGCCCGGGGAGACGGTTGGCTATCG
This sequence comes from uncultured Myxococcales bacterium, assembly GCA_903850505.1. Classification (GTDB taxonomy): domain Bacteria; phylum Myxococcota_A; class UBA9042; order UBA9042; family UBA9042; genus CAIYBN01. The sequence goes on from CAINLT010000399.1 coordinate 4,252, forward strand.
CGTGCGGTTGGACGAGCGGATCGGACCGAAGACGCGGATTGTCTACGCGACCGACGGGCTGCTGTTGCGGCGGCTGCTGGCCGATCCGCAGCTGCGCGGGATTGACGCCGTGATCCTGGACGAGTTCCACGAGCGGCGGCTCGTCGGCGACTTGCTGGCGCTACTGCTGCGGCGGTTGCGCCAGACGTCGCGGCCGGAGCTGCGGCTGCTTGTGATGTCCGCGACGCTGGATACCGCCGCCGTTTCGCATTGGCTGGACGGCGCGCCGGTGCTGCTGGCCACGGGGCGGCAATTCCCGGTGACGGTGGAGCACGCGGCGACGCTGGACCAACGGCCGCTGGAGGACCAGGTGGCGGGCGCGGTGCGGCGGCTGCTGGCGGAGCAGCTGGACGGCGACGTGCTGGTGTTCCTGCCGGGCGCGGCGGAGATTCGGCGCTGTGAGCGGACCCTGGCGGGCTTGGCCAACCAGCACGACCTGGCGCTGCGGCCGCTGCACGGCTCGCTGCCGATTGACGAGCAGGAGCGCGCGATTGCGCCCGAGCGGCAGCGCAAGATCGTGCTGGCGACGAACATCGCGGAGACGTCGGTGACGCTGCCGCGCGTGGTGGCGGTTGTCGATGGCGGGCTGGCGCGGGTGGCCAAGCACGCGGTGTGGTCGGGGCTGCCGTCCCTGCAACTGGCGCGCATCAGCCAGGCGTCGGCCACGCAGCGCGCGGGGCGGGCAGGGCGTGTGCGCGCGGGGCGGTGTCTGCGCCTGTACACCCAGCATGACCACGACACGCGGCCGGCTTTTGACGTGCCGGAGATCAAGCGCGCGGATCTGGCCGAGGCGCTGTTGGCGTTGCGCGCGCTGGATGTGCCGCTGACCAACGACCTGTGGCTGACGCCGCCCGAGCCGCAGCAGGTGACGCAGGCGGTGGAGCTGCTGCAGTTGCTCCACGCGCTGGATGGCGACGTCGTGACGCCGCGGGGCCGCGAGATGCTGCGGCTGCCGTTGCCGCCGCGGTTGGCGCGGCTGGTGCTAGCGGCGGCGGAGCTGGGCATTGCGGAGGACGGCTGCGTGCTGGCGGCGCTGTTGGCAGAAGGTGCGCCGCGGCTGGAAGGCGAAGTGGGCGTGCTGGCGACGCATGGCCACTCCGACCTCATCGTGCTGCTGGAGCAGCAGCGGCGGCGGCGCGACCCGGTGGGGCGGCAGGTGGAGCAGGCGGCGCGGCAGATTCGCGGGCTGCTGTGGCAGAAGGACCGGCCACCGCAGACGATGGCGCGCGATGATGCGCTGGCGCTGGCGGTGCTCGCGGCGTTTGGCGACCGTGTGGCGCGGCGGCGGCAGGTGGGCGCGCTGGACGTGGAGCTGGCCGGCGGGCGACCGGCCAAGCTGGACGCGCGGTCGCACGTGACGGAAGCGGAGTGGCTGGTGGCGGTCGACGCCGAGGAGCGGCGCGATGGCAAAGGCGCGGCGACGGTGGTGCGGCTGGCGCAGGCGATTGAGCCGTCGTGGCTGCTGGACCTGTTTGGCGACGCGATTGAGACGCACGCGCGGCTGACGTGGAACGCCCAGCGCGGGCGCGTGATGGCCGAGGAGCGAATGCTGTACCGCGGGCTGGTGCTGGACGCGAGCGTGGTGCCGGCGAAATCGGGTCCGGAGGCCGCCGGGCTGCTGCTGGAGCAGGTGCAGGCCGCGGGGCTGGGCGCGATTGCCGACGCGGAAGCGCTGGAGCGCCTGAGCAACCGCCTGGATTTTGCCCGCACGCAGGCGGATCTGCCGCTGCCGGACCTGCCGACGCTGATGGCCGCGAGCCTCGCGGAGCTGTGCGCAACGCGGACGTCGCTGACTGAGGTGCGCGAGACGGACCTGTTCAGCATCCTGCGGCACCAGGTGAGCATGAGCCTCGCCGGGCAGGGGCAGACGCGCTTGGATGCGGTGGCGCCGGAGCAGACGCACTTGCCGGGCGGGCGCAAGGTGAAGATCCACTACGCGCCCAACCAGGCGCCGTGGCTGGAGTCCCGCCTGCAGGATTTCTTTGGCCAGGCCGATGGGCCTAAGGTCGCGGGCGGCAAGATCCCGGTGGTGCTGCACCTGCTGGCGCCCAACATGCGGCCGGTGCAGGTGACAAGTGACCTCGCGGGCTTCTGGACGCGCCATTATCCCGCGGTGAAGAAAGAATTGCAGCGGCGTTACCCGCGCCACCCATGGCCGGACGACCCGCGCCATGCGCAACCGCCAGTGCCCAAGGAGCGTCGATA
>CAINLT010000400.1 GCA_903850505.1 uncultured Myxococcales bacterium
GGCGTGGCGCGCGGGCGCGGCTTGGACCGGCCTGAGCGGCCAGGCGGGCAGCACAAGAAGGGTAGTTAATACAAGGACTCGCGTCAACATGTGCAGCGGCAACCTGGCCATCGGCCCTCGCAACGGCGCACAGCGGGGCCGCAGACCAGGGACGATGCGACGACCCGGCGGCCGCGTCAAGGACAGCCACGCCGACACGGTCACTCGAGTCGCCGGGCCACCTCGAGCTCCCAATCGCCACTGAATACCAAGCCGTGTCGGCGTCGTGCGAGAGGGTCACGGCGCGCATATGGAAACATCCATCGCTCGACATCCACTGCGCCGCCGAGAGCGCCGTGCCCTGCGGCCGTGTCGCGGCTGCGCCAGCCGACCGCCTTGCAATAGTGCAGGCGCTCTGGCACGTTGCAAGAAGTTGTCAGGGGGCCGACCATGCACAAGTACCTTCTCCTGGTGTTGATCCTCTTCGGTTGCAACGTCGCGTCGCCGACGGAGATGAACGAGCGCAAGCTGGACGCGTTCGACCTCGCCGGAACGTGGCACGGCAGCGGCGGGCTGCAACTGGTCATCGTCGACGAGCACGGGCGCGACGACGTGCGCGTGACGGTGACGCGCAACACCTTGTCATCGCAGGAGACCTCGCTGCTGACAGCGCAAGGTGTCGATGTGGCTCAGGCCACGGCGATCCTGGGAAGTCTCGTGATCGGCCAGGGCGCGTACTACGTCACGCCGGATGTGCAGTCCAAGGACAACGGCGTGACCAGCGAGCTGTTCGTCGGCAGTTCGTCGATTGCGTTGCCGGGCGGCCGCGCCATGGGCTACTCGATCTACGCGACCATCGCCAAGAAGGACTTCGTGTTGCGCGGCTCGCTCGATGCCACGCTGTCCTGGCCGGAACAGTCGGTCGACAAGAACGGCAAGAGCGTGACGGTGACCAAGTCCGCGAGCACGAGCGTCCCATTCGACATCACGAACGACGCGGTGGTGGCGCAGCAGTACCTCGGGCATTGGACCGGCGATGTGCAGACGGATGTGCCGGGGATGGCGACGTACCCGGTCCTGCGCGGCATCGACCTGCTGCCGGTCGCGGGTGGCTTTCAGGCGTTGCCAACCCCGCCGGTCGTGACGGTCGATGGCGGAACGTTCACCGCGGTGCAGATCACCCAGCCGCTGACGGATTTGCTGACGGACTGGCCAGCCGTGCAGATCTATTACGCCGGTGCGACGGCGGACAACCTGCTGCTCTCCGGACACGTGTACTCGCTGGGCGAGCTGGACGGGACGCTGGTGCATGTCGGCCCAGCTGCGGCGTGGCCGGTGGTGGGATTCCGCTTCGCACGCAAGTAGCCTCGCGGCGGCGGACCCCGAGCCCATCCGGCCAGGTGGCGCGTTGGAAGCCGTTCCGCCCCAGGCGCCGCTCTTCATGACGCAGGCCCCTGACCAGCCTGAAGGCATCGGCGCCGCCGAGGACCTGGTGGTCGTGCGCCGCGTGCTCGAGTCGCTGGGCGCCGACTTCACGATCGGAGACGCGCTGGACGACATCAAGCTTGGCGTGCGCGACTTCTCTCCGGCAAGGTTGACACGGACAGGCAGCGCCGCGAGATCGGCCTGCGCGCCGCCGAGGTCGCGGGCTACGACCGCGTCGACAATCGCATCATCGTGCGGGGCAAGAGCAGTGGACACTAGCCCGGATATCTCACCAGGCAGACCGCGGTTGAACTGAAATCAATGGTATAACAGCGTCTTGCAGCCACTCTGCGAGGCGCCGCCATGACCACAGACTGTACCGCCA
>CAINLT010000401.1 GCA_903850505.1 uncultured Myxococcales bacterium
AGTCGACGTCGCTCGTCGTGTAGATGCGGTTGTAGGTGATGTAGCCGCCGTCCGGGTAGATCGCCATCTGGTCCTTGGACGCGAGGATCTTCTCCAGTTGCGGCAACGTGCACTTGAACGACGTGACCGTGACGAGCCCCGCGGTGCGGCTGGCGTCGCGGTCGCTGAGGCCAAGGTTCTCGATGCGCGAGGTCGCCATCGGACTCAGCGTCGCCTTGAGCGGAACGCCAAGCCCGACTTCCGTTGTCGCATTACCCAGGTTGACCACGGCATCTGCCAGCACGCCGTCCGCGCCGTTTTCCCAGTTGTCCCAGAAAAACGGCATGAGGTCGCCGATCTCTTCTGGCGCCCGGTCATAGGTTGCGCAGCCGGCGAGCGCCGTCACCAGGAACAAGAATACGCGTCCGTGTGTCATCCCCGCACTCCCCGTCAAACGCTACGTCGGATCAAAACCGCTGCGCAACACTTGCTGCATCAGCGCTTCCGCCGAACCCGCCTCTGGCCGCACATCATACGCCCAACGCGCCTCGGCGGGCAGGGACATCAGGATCGACTCGATGCGTCCGCCCGTCTTCAAGCCAAAGATCGTCCCGCGGTCGACGACGAGATTGAACTCCACGTACCGCCCGCGCCGCAGCAATTGCCAGTTGCGGTGCGCTTCCGTGTACGGATCGTCCACGTGCTGCTGCGCGATGGGCAGCCACGACGGCAGGAAGGCATCGCCGGACGCCTTCACAAATTCGAACATCCGCTGCGGATCCGCGTGCTTGTGGTCAAAGAAGATGCCGCCAATGCCGCGCGCTTCCTGGCGGTGCGGGATGAAGAAGTAGCGGTCGCATTCTTCCTTGAGCGCCTGCCAGTCGACGACGTCCGCAAACGGCGCGCAGGCGTCGCGGTACGTCGAATGGAAATGCTGGGCGTCAGCGCGGTTGAAGTAGGTGGGCGTCAGATCCGCGCCGCCGCCAAACCAGCCGCCCGACTCGCGCGCCAGCCGCCGGTAATTCATGTGCACGGTCGGCGCAAACGGGTTGCGCGGGTGCAGCACGAGCGAGATGCCCGCGGCCATGAACTCCAGACCTTCGCCCGGCATGGTCGCGGCAAACTGCGGCGTGAAGCGCCCGTGGACGTGGCTGAAATTGACGCCCGCGCGCTCCAGCACCCGCCCGCCGTCGAGCACGCGCGTGCGCCCGTAGCCGCCCAGCGCCGGTCCATCGGCCGCAGGCTCCTCGCGCGTCCAGTCGTCGCGGCGAAACGTGCCCCCGTCCAACTGCTCCAGCGCCGTCACAATGCGGTCCTGCAGATCCTGAAAATAGTGGACGGCGTCGGCAAAAAGCGGATCAGCGATCACGGTGGGGCCCAAGAGCGACGTGGCGTGTCGCGGCCCGGCATTGTGGCGATCGGGCGGTGGCTGTCAACGCGCGACGCGCCACGCAGCGAACAGCAACACCAACAGCCCGAGCGCCGCCAAGCTCAGGTGCGGCCACATCGGCTTGGGCGCGAGCTGCTTGGCCAGCGTCGGCGCGTTTGCCTCCTGCCACGGATTGGTGGTGAAGACTTGCGGCAGCGCGCGCAGCACGGCATCGGTCCGCGTGACGTCCTTGCCCGCGTCCACGATCTGGAACCACGGCGCAGTCGCCGCATACCGCAACGTCAGCGGCGGCTGTTGCGGCCATGACAGCACCGCGCGGTCGCGCTGAACGGCGACATCCGGCTCGGGTCCGTGCAATTCCACCGCGAGCTGCGCCGCCAATCGGCCAAACTGCGCTTCGCTCGTCCGCGCCAGCACCGGCTGCACGAGGCGTTTCTGCTGAGGCGGCGGCACGGCGTGGGCCAGCATCGGCGCAAGCGCCGTCTCGCGCCACGGTGGCAGCCAATCGTAGATCGCCAGCCCTTCCGGGCAACGTCCATGGCCAAACGCGCGGATCATCGTCACTTCCGTCGCTGGCTCGGCGAGATCCAGCGTCGATCCGCCGTGCGCGAACGTCCACGGGCACAAGTCGCCGCGAAACTGCGGCAGCAGCGCGATTTTCTCGCGCGCACCGGTCCGCACGGGCACGCGGAGGGTCAACTGATCGACGTCGGCCGGCACGTACGGAATCACGCTGGCGTAGACGCGGACCGCGAACGGAAACACAGCGCCCGGCGGCGTGGGATCCAGGGGGAGCGCGCGACATTTTTTGCCGCCTGCCGTTTGCGCGCACAGTTCTGCCCCGGTCAGATCCACGCGAGTTGGCACAGCGGCGAACCTGGGTTGCGCGTGCAGATTCACGGCGACGTCCTCCCCTTGCCACGGCGTCGCCGCGTACGGCAGGAAAATCGCAGTCGCGGGTGCCAGTTGCCGGCCAAAATCGCCCTGCGTGTGACTGAGCGCGTCTGGCCAGCCGATTTGGTGCTGGGTCAAGGCGTCGGCCAGCCCCGCCGCGTGGCTGTAGCGCAGGTCGGGCTCTGGCGGTACGACGAAGAAGCGAATGGCCAGCAGCGCCAGCGCCGCGGCCGCGTAGTGGAGCCACCGGCGCTGGCCCAGCCCACGCGCGAGCAGCAGCGCGAGCGCCGGAAAGCCCGGCATCAGGTAGCGCGACTGAAAGTGCCGGGTCACGCCGATGACCAGCCACGCGCCAATCCCCGCCAATGCCAGCAGTGCGACGTTGTCCAGCTTGGGCGCGCGCACCGCCAGCCCCACGAGTACGGCAAAAGCCAGCAGCACGGCGAGCACGCGCAGCGGATGGAGCGGGATGAACGCGAGCGTGCCGAGCCATGCGCCCGGCGAGACCAGCAGCCCAACGGCCAAGGCCAGCGCGACAAGCGTGAGCGTCTGGAGCGGTTTGCGGGCGCGGATACCCAGCGCGAACGTCGCCAGGAGCACCGGACCGGCCGCAAGATACAGGTCCAGCGTCACACCCCAAAGGACGCCCAGGCCCAGCGCCAGCGGCCAGCGCGGGCGATCGAGCCAGTCCAGCGTCAGCCACGTCGTCAGCATCATCGCCGGGAGAAACAGCGTCGGCGACCAGAGCACGACGGGCACCATCGACGCGGATCCGGCCAGGAGCAGCGCCCACAGCAGCGGCAGCCCTTGCGCGCCGCGCCAACGCAGCGTCGCCGCGAAGACAAGCGTGTAGAGGCCGATCAAGCAGACGCCAATCGCCGCTGGCAGGAGCCCGAGCCAGCGCACGAGACCCAGCGCGTTGGTCCAGAGCACGCCCTGAAAGAGCCCGGGGAAGGACGTCGGCGGGCCGTGGCTGTCGCAAAGGCCGAGCGCGTAGCAGTCGCGCGCCATGAGCAGATCGCGGCTGGAGTCAAAATGGATGACGTCGATCGGCCACGTGAGCCACAGCACGAGCGCGAAAAGCAGGATCTGCGCGGGATGGACAAGCCGTTGCTTCACGCCGCGCAGCATACCGGGCAGCCGGTGCCGGCGCCATGGCTGCGGCGAAAGGTCGGGCCGGCGACGCTTGGTGACAATTCCGTGACTGTCGCGGGGGCGGGCAGCTTTGATTCACTCATGACGACGATGCGAAGGGCAGTTGTGGCGGGGCTGTCAGCCGTGCTCGGCGTTCGTTTCGTCCGAACTCCCGTTCGGTCAAGAGGTTACCACGATGCGGAAATGTACACGAGGCTTGTGGGTCGGGTTGTGCGCGTCTTGGTTGATCGGCTGCGGAAACGGGCAGGGCGTCGCGGGCGACGATGGGGCGACGGATGCCTTGGATGTGCCGGACGCAGGCAGCGATGTGCCGGACACGGGGCCGGCGGGCACCGACGCGATTGCGCCGCTGGATCTGGATGAGGTGGCGAGCGACGCGACCGACGCCATCGCGCCACCGGATGCGGCGACGCCCGATGCGGACGCCGTTGCAGACGAAATCACGGCACCC
>CAINLT010000402.1 GCA_903850505.1 uncultured Myxococcales bacterium
ATCAGGCGATTCTTCCGCTGCGCGGCAAGATCCTGAACGTCGAGCGCGCGCGCTTTGACCGCATGCTGGCGAGCCAGGAAATCATCGTGCTCATCACCGCGATGGGCATGAGCATCGGCGAGGACAAGAACATCGACAAGGTGCGCTACCACCGCATCATCATCATGACGGACGCCGACGTCGACGGTCTGCACATTCGCACGCTGCTGCTGACGTTCTTCTTCCGCCAGTACCCGGAGCTCATCGAGCGCGGCTACCTGTACATCGCGCAGCCGCCGCTGTATCGCGCCAAACGCGGCAAGAAAGAGCAGTACCTGCTGGACGATGGCGCCAAGGACACGTACCTCATCGAAGCGGGCACGGAAGAAGTGACCGTTGGCGGCGCGAAAGCGACGATCCAGGGCATCGAGCTGCAGAAGCTGGTGCGCAAGATCGTCGAATTCCGCAACATCATGCATCGCCTCGGCAAGCGCATGGGCGGCGCGACGGATGAGCGCGTAGTGGCGGGCTTCGTCAAGGCGTCCTACCTGACCATGGAGACGCTGCTGGACCGCGACAAGCTGGACGAAGCGGTGGCGGAAGTGGGCGATTGGCTGCACATCCACGAGCCGGCGATGGGCATCCCGAAATTCCACGTGCAGGAAGCGACGGCGGCGGTCGAAGGCGGGGACGCGCAGGCGTTGCCGCCGAGCATTCACGTCAAGACCCGCCACGCGGGCGTGACGCGCACGACGGTGATTGGCGCGCGGATGATCGGCGGGTCGGACTACAAGCTGCTGAAGAGCCGCATCGCGGACGTGATCGCGGCGCTGGGCGCGGGTCCGTACACGGTGAGCCGCGGCGGCGAGAAAGGCGGCGCGGAGTCGTTTGAAGTGGAGGACTTTGAGGAGATCCTCGACAAGATCCTCGACTTTGGCTCCAAGGGCGTGCAGCTCAACCGCTTCAAAGGTCTGGGTGAAATGAACCCGGAGCAGCTGTGGGAAACCACGATGGACAAGACCAAGCGGACGATTCTGCAGGTCAAGGTGGAAGACGCCGTGGCCGCGGACAGCGTGTTCAACGTGCTGATGGGCGACGCCGTCGAGCCGCGCCGCGACTTCATCACGGCCAATGCGCTGAATGTGCGGAACCTGGACCTGTAGGGTCAGTCGCCGGAAACGTCTCGCAGCCGCAACGGCCACACCAGCGTCAGGGGCCGCCGAACGGCAAGCAGGCTGACCACGACGCGCCGCCAAACGGCGTGGGTGCGGTCTGGCAGGCAAGGCCGGTGGGACATTCGCCTTTGGCGGTGCAGGGAATCGCGCACATGGGCGGAGTGCCAGGTGCGCTGGCGAGAGGGCCGACGCATTGGCCGTCGCCGCCGGGACCAAAGCCCGCGCAGCCGCCGGGGAGTGCCGTGCAGGTACCGCCGCTGCACGTGGCGCAGGGCATGGAACACAGGCCGGTGCTCGATGCGCTCGCGCCGAAACACTGGGTACCGTTCGTGCACGCGCCCCCGCCACCGCAGGGAAGACCCGCGATGCCGGTGGGTGGCGTGCACAGGCCGCCCGCGACGCAGACTTTGCCGGTGGGACAGGCAAACGCGCTGACCTTCAGGCACCCGCCAACTTCGTTGCACTGCACAATCTTGCCGCCTTCGCAGTGGGTCGCCTCGCCCGCGCAGTCGCTCGCGCACGTCACGCACGCGGGGAGGTTGGTCGCGCTGGTGCAGACGCCCATCGTGACGGCGGGGTCGCAGCTGCCTTGCGGCATCTGGCATGTCTGGCCGATGGGGCAAGTCGCACCGCTTGGCCCGCCGCAGTTGGCGAGTTGGCAGCCCTGGTCCCAGCCATTGCCAAAGCAGAGCGTGCCAGCCGGGCAGGCTTCGACTGTGCCTTCCGCGCAGCTCGCGCCGCTGCAGCACTTGGGATCGTAGCCGTTTTCTTCGCAGTTCATCGTGTGATCGTGCCGGACGTGGTGGTTGCCGACGCAGACGGTCTCGCTTTGGCACGGAAAGTCGATGAAGACGAAACTGTCACAGGGGCCGCCATCGGGCGCGTCGCCACCGTCCGTCACGTCGACACTGTCCGTCCCGTCCGCGATGTCCGTCAGGGCGTCGTCATCGGCAGCGTCCGAGCCATCGCCAACGCTGTCGACGCCACAGGTCTTGGCGCATGAGCCGCTGCCGCCCATCGTGCTGCAGGCGAAGCCGCCGCTCGGGCAGGTGATTTTGCCGTCGGCGACGCATGGTTTGCCGGAAAGCACGCCGCCTACGCAGCAGGCGGTGTCCGTGATGGGACTGCAGACGACCTCGCCGCCCTGCGTGTCGGCAGGCGCGGGGACGGTGCCCGACCCGCAGGAGGCGACCATCGCGCTTGCCACCAAAAGCCAGAAACGGATACGACGCAACATACAGCCTCCACACACACCATCCGCCAAATGGCCGGGACGGTCAAATGGGAGCAAACAGCGTGCCAGCGCGCGTTCGATTCACAATCGCTTGACCATAAAGGCGTATCAGCCAGTCCTGCGAATCCACCGCCACGCGAGCGTCGTATTTGCCTACACCCGCGGGCAAACTCCACACGTCAACAACGCTGCCCTTCCCGGACGGGAACGGCTACACTCGCTGTGGGGGAAGGTGTCGAGGAGCGTCATGATTGCGCGTACGGTATTTTTCGGCGTTTTTGCCATGGCACTGCTGCTTTGCCCCGCCTGCGGCGACGACACGCAGGTCTTTGGCCAAGGCCAAGTGGACGCGGAGAGCGACCTCGCGATCGCCAGCGACGTCGGCGGCGATGCCACCCCGACCGCAGACAGCAGCGCCGACATCACCGAGGATACGACCGCCGCAGCACCGGGCGGCCAATGCCAATCCTGCGAGAGCAAAGCCGATTGCGGCGAGTCGTTTGACTGCATCGCGCTCCTGAACGGCAGCTTCTGCATCAACAAGTGCCAAAGCGCGCTGGATTGTTCCAGCAAGTTCACGTGCGACAAGGCCGACACCAAGGACCCTGGCCTGCACTGCCTGCCGCCCAACTACGCGTGCGCCGGCTGCCTGGTCACCGGCTGCCCCACGGAGCAAATCTGCGACCCGATCAGCGGCAAGTGCGGCGTCGGCAAGGCGCCGTGCACGCCGTGCAAGAAGCCCAGCGACTGCGGACCAGGGCTGAAATGCGCCGCGCTCGCGAGCCCCGACTTCACCACGCAAACCCTCTGCATGCCGGACTGCAGCAACAACGCGTACTGCCCACAGGGCAGCGTCTGCCAAAAGACGGACGCGGGCAACGTCTGCGGCTTCACCGGGCTCGCGTGCTGCTACGGCAGCCAATGCCAAGCGGAACCGAGCTGCGCGAACTGCGCCGGCAAGTGCATCCTCGGCAGTTGCGTGGCATGCCTTCTGGACACGGAATGTCCCGGCGGCCACTGCGACGGGACGAGCCACAAGTGCGTCAACACCGCGGGCTGCCCGGACGCCAAGCCGGTTAAGCTCGCCGACGGCACGTGCGCCCAGTGCGGCAAGGACAGCGACTGCAAACCGGGCAAGAAGTGCGACACGATGGCGCACGCGTGCATCGCCGATCCCAACACGTGCAAGGCGTGCAACGCGCCGTACCCGGACTGCGTGCAAGTGAACGGCACGTGGAGCTGCGTCGAGTGCGCGAGCGACGCGACCTGCGCGGCGAAAAACGCCGGCACCTGCTCCAGCATCACGTTCGCGTGCAGCGCGTGGGGCGACCCGGAACCGACCACGGGCAACTGCAAGCAGGACAGCGACTGCAAGAACTTCGGCCCAACCGCGTTTGACCTCGCATGCGACGCGACGACCAGCGGGCTGTGCTACGACAAGAGCCTGAAGTGCGACAACATCGTGGCGTTCTGCAACGGCGCCAAAGGCTGCACCTGCCAGCCAACCGGCGCCAAGGGGCCCGACGTCGTCGTCGGCAAGTGCTCCTGCGGCTTCTGAACACGATGACTTGGCTCGAATAGCCAATTTCGTCGGTCACGCCGATTGCATCCCGGAGTCGGACCGTCGATCTCAGAATTCGCTCAGCGCGTTTGGCCCAGCGCCGCCGCCAGCGCCGTGACGACTTCATCTTGCTGCGCGCCCGTCATCCCGTGAAACACCGGCAACGCCAGCGAATCGTGCGCCCACGCTTCCGAGTGCGGCAGCGGTCCGCGCGGCAGGTGCTCCCACGCCGGCTCCATGTGCGCCGCCAGGATGCCGCGCCGCGCGCCGATGCCCTGTTCGTTCAGCGTCTTGAGCACCGCGTCGCGCTTGCCACCCGGAATCCGCACGCAGCCGGTCTGCACGTTCCACTGGACGTTGTCCGGCGGCGTCATCAGGCGGATTTGCGGGAGCGCCGCGCCCAGACGCGTGACGTAGCCCTGCCAGACGCGCTGGCGGTCAGCGAGAATCGCGTCCAGACGGTCCATCTGCACGCTGCCGATCGCGCCCTGGATGTCGGTCAGCCGGTAGTTCCACGCCGGCTCGGCAAAACCTTCACGCACCGCGTTGCCGTGACGCGCGTCAGCCGCCACCGTCATGCCGTGGTTGCGCAGGCGCTTGAGGCGCTCCGCGACGTCAGCGTCGTCCGTCGTCACCGCGCCGCCCTCGCCCATCGTCAGCACTTTGCGGGGATGGAAGGAAAATACCGCCAGATCAGCAGCTTCCGTCACCGGCTTGCCATCCACCAGCGTGCCCAGCGCGCACGCCGCATCTTCGATCAGCCGCGCGCCGCGTTCAAAGCACAGCTGCCGCAGCGCCGACCGATCGCACGGCACGCCGAGCTGATGCACCGCCAGCACCGCGCGCGTCTTGGGCGTCCAGGCGGCGCGCACAGTTTCCGGCGTCATGACCGGCAGTTCCGACGACACGTCGGCAAACACGGGCGTCGCACCGACCATCCACACCGCGTTGGTCGAGGCGATAAACGAGAGCGACGGCACGATCACCTCGTCGCCCGGACCGATGCCCGCCGCGACGAACGCGAGGTGCAAACCTGTGGTCGCCGACGTCACCGCGACCGCGTACTTGGCGCCGGCGCGCGCGGCAACTTTCCGCTCAAATTCAGCCACATGCGGGCCTTGGGCGACCCAGCCGGAGCGCAGCACAGCGAGCACCGCGGCTTCTTCTTCAGGACCAAAAACCGGTTGGATAATCGGCAGCATCGCGACCTCGTGCGGCGGGCACCGCGGACGACGGCGAGAATACGGCGGCGGCGGATGGCGGTCGAGGAATTTGGCCGGTTGAACCTGTCGCTTCGCTGGGAGGGCCCCCACCCGTCGAGGGTGGGACTTCTGGGTATTCGACCGACGGAGCTTTTTGCCGCGGCGCCGCAAAATTTGTCACACAACCGCCACCGCCCGCGTCCAGGTGGTCGCGCCGATTGCCGCTCGCCCGTGTGCGTGGTAGGCTTCCGCGCCCGGAAGACCCGCCAAATGCCGGGCCATCCTCGCAAATTCAAGGACTTCTTGGCCGAGCCCAGACGCTCGTGTAGCCGGAGACTCTCATGCGTGAAGTATGGATTGTTGGTGCAGCGCGGACCCCGATTGGCTCTTTTTCTGGAAGCCTCGCCTCGCAGACGGCCGCCAAGCTCGGCGCCACGGCGATCAAGGCCGCGCTGGAACGCTCGGGCGTGCCGCACGATCAGGTCGATGACGTCTACATGGGCTGCGTGCTCCCCGCCGGTCAAGGTCAAGCGCCCGCGCGTCAGGCCGCGATCTTCGCGGGTCTGCCCAACTCCACGCCGTGCACGACGGTCAACAAGGTCTGCGGCTCCGGCATCAAGACCGTCATGCTCGCGGCCAGCCAGATTCGCGCGGGCGACGCAGAAGTCGTCATCGCCGGCGGCATGGAAAGCATGTCCAACACGCCGTACTACCTGCCCGGCGCGCGCGACGGCTACCGCCTCGGCCACCAGCAGGTCGTCGACGGCCTGATCAAGGACGGCCTTTGGGACGTCTACAACGACTTCCACATGGGCAGCGCCGCGGAAATTTGCGCCAAGGACAAGGGCATCACGCGGGAAATGCAGGACGCGTTCGCGACCGAGTCCTACCGCCGCGCCAACGAGGCGGTCGCGGCCGGCTTGTTTGCCGCCGAGATCGCGCCGGTGACGATTGTCGGCAAGAAGGGCGAGCAGACGATTGTCGACACGGACGAAGAGCCGGCGCGCGGCAATCCGGCCAAGTTCGCGGGGCTGCGGCCGGCGTTTGACAAGGCGGGGACTGTCACCGCGGCCAATGCCAGTTCGCTCAACGACGGCGCGGCGGCGTTGGTGCTGATTTCCGGCGAGAAGGGCCGCGCGCTGGGCCTCAAGCCGCTGGCCAAAATCGTCGCGTACGCCACGCACGCGCAGGCGCCCGAGTGGTTCACGACCGCGCCGATCTTCGCCATCGAGAAAGCGGTCGCCAAGGCGGGTCTGACGGTTGCGGAAATCGACCTGTTCGAGATCAATGAAGCGTTCTCCGTCGTCTCGGTCGCGTGCGGTCAGGGCCTGAACCTGGATCCGGCCAAGGTCAACGTCCACGGCGGCGCGGTGGCGCTCGGTCACCCGATCGGCGGCTCCGGCACGCGCATCCTCGTCACGTTGCTCCACAACCTCGCGCGCGCCAACAAGCAATTCGGCGTGGCGTCGCTGTGCATCGGTGGCGGCGAGGCCGTCGCGCTCGTCGTCGAACGCGAACTGACCTGAGCCTTTGGCCCAAAGCCGTGGTGCCGGCAACGAAGTAGCGCGTCCGGTCGTCGGCACAGTGAACAAGGTGGTTTCCAATGCGAGTCTTGGTGCTGGGCGGGCATGGTTTTGCCGGACGCAGCGTGGTCACGGCGCTGCTGGACGCGGAGCATGAGGTCAGCGTCGCGTCGCGTCGCGATGGCCTTGATCTGACGTCGCTCGACCAGACGCTCGCGTGGTTCACGGCGCAGAAGCCGGACGTTGTGGTGAACTGCGCCGCGCTGGTCGGCAGCCTCAACTTCGTGACGGAGCGCGCGGCGGAGGTCGTCGACACCAACCTGCGCATGCTGACCAACATCTACCGCGCGCTGGCGGAGCGGCTGCCGCACGCCGTGTTGATCCAGCCGGTGGCGAACTGCGCGTTTCCGGGTGAGCTGACGCTGTACCGCGAGCAGGATCTGTGGTCGGGGCCGATCCACCGCTCCGTGCTCTCTTATGGCGCGACGCGGCGGATGATGACGGTGCTGGCGGAGTGCTACGCGATGCAGCACGACATCCGCACCATCACGCTGTTCACGCCAAACATGTACGGTCCGTTTGACTCGCCCGATCCCAACAAAGCCCATGCGCTCAACGCGCTGTGCGCGCGCGTGGTCAAGGCGGACATCGCGCACGCGGACATCACCGCGTGGGGCACGGGCGCGCCGGTGCGCGAGTGGCTGTACGCGGGCGATTTTGCCCGTGTCATCACGGCCGTGTTGGACGAACTGACCGATCCGCGCTGGGACACGCCGTTCAACATTGGCCAGAAGGACGGGATGTCGATCGCCGCGCTGCTGGACCTCGTCATTGCGTCAGCGTCGTACAAAGGGGCGGTCAACTGGGACCGCGACAAGCCCGACGGCGCGCCGCGCAAGGTCATGGACGACGCGCTGTTTCGCCAGCTGTTGCCCAATTTCGCGTTCACGCCGCTGGCTGAAGGCATTCAAGAGACGGTCGCGTGGTACCGCTCGATCTACCCGTACTGAGTTGGCCCACAAGGAGTTGCGATGACCAAGCGCGCATTGATCACCGGCATCGCCGGCCAGGACGGTTCCTATCTGGCGGAGCTGCTGCTGGAAAAGGGCTATCAAGTCCACGGCATCATTCCGCGGCGTTCCACGCCTGAGACGCAGACGATGCGCATCGAGCACATCGGCGCGCTGCTCAACCTGGAATACGGCGACGTGCTGGATCTCGCGAGCATCTACCGCGTGATGAAGGCGGTGCAGCCCCACGAGGTGTACCACTTGGCGGCGCAGTCCCACGTCCAGGTGTCCTTCTACGAGCCGATGCACACGACGAGCGTCGTCGCGCTGGGCACGCTGAACATGCTGGAGGCGACGAGCGAGTTTGTGCCGCACGCCAAGTTCTATCACGCGGCGTCGTCGGAGATGTTTGGCAACACGCCGGATTACCCGATCGACGAGAATTCGCGGATGGTGCCCGTTTCACCGTACGCCGCCGCCAAGCTGAACGCGTATCACATGACGCAGATATACCGCGTGTCCAAGAAGATGTTCGCGGTCAATGGGATCCTGTTCAACCACGAATCGCCGCGGCGCGGCTTGAATTTTGTGACGGCCAAGGTCGTGCGCGGCGCGCTGTCGATCAAGCACGGCGAGGCGACAACGCTGGAGCTGGGCAACCTGGACGCGAGCCGCGACTGGGGCCATGCGCGCGACTACGTGGAAGCGATGTGGCTGATGCTGCAGCACCATGAACCGGACGACTACGTCGTGGCGACCGGCCGCGAAGTGACTGTGCGCGAGATGGTGCGCTACGTGTTTGAGAAGGTCGGGCTGGGCGACTACGAGCCGTATGTGCGGCTGAATCCGCGCTACGTGCGGCCGTACGAGCTGGTGCACCTCCAGGGCCACGCGAACAAAGCGGAGCGCATCCTGGGCTGGAAGCCGAAGTACACGTTTGAAGGGATGATGGACGAGATGATCGTCGAGATTGAGGCGCGGTTTTGGCCCAAGGGCTGAGCGTCTAAGCTGGTGTAACGCCGCGCAACAAGTCCCGGAAGGAAATGTACACGAACGGCAGGTAGCTCGCGCACGCCAGCGGAATCCGCACCGGCCACGGCACGTTCGCGGCATGCAGCGCCATCGTAACGGCGCCCGCGCAGACCGCACCCACGAACGGCCAGCGCCACACGCCAAGCTGCAGGGAGCCCACGGCCTTGCGGTACGCGGGCAGCGACACGAGCCAGCCGGAGAGGTCGACGAACGCGATCGCAATGGCGCCGCCCAAAGCCCCGTAACGCGGCACGAGCAGCAGACCGCCGCCGACGGAGACGATGGTCGAGACGATGACGACGGCCAGCATCACGCGGTCGCGGCCGTAGGAGATCAGGCAGTTTGTGTACCCGCAGATCGCGTAGTTGAAGAGCACCGCCGGCGCCATGATGCGCAGAAGCGGGATGGCCTCCGCGTACTTGGCACCGTAGATGACGCCGATGATCGCGTCCGGCTCGGTGAGCATCATCGCCGCGACAAGCATTCCCGGCACGATGTGGACGCGGGCAAAAAGCTGGGCCTCGCGCGCGGCCTGATCCGGCGCCCCCACGACCGTGCGCGCGAGCCGCGGGAAAAAGGCGCCCGCGAGGATGGTCGGGATCGTCGACGCCAGCTCCACCAGGCGGTAGGACGAGAGGTAGACGCCCAATTCCCGCTCACCCATAAACGCGCGCACAATCAAGTTGTTGGCATAGTGCAGCACCACGACGAGCGCGGCCATGATGCCGAGCGGCAGGGACGCCCGCAGCGCGCCGGTCACCTGCAGCCAGGTCGGCCACTCGAGGTGCACGCGCAGGTGCCGGACGATGACCCAGTAGCTCCCGCCAATCGACGCCGCGCCGGAGAGGAACGCGAGGATCGGAACGTGGTAGAGATCGGCCGGGCCGTGGACCCACGTGAGCAGACCGATGGTGGAGAGCAGGCTGACGATGACGCCGAAGCCCGCGGTGATGCGCGCGAGCTCCAGGCCGTTGAGCACCCAATCCGCGGACAGGGCCTGCAGCAACAGGTTCATCGCCGACAGCATCACGACCATGCGCTCTTGGGGATCCGACAGCGAAGTGAACGCGAAGACGGCGGCGCCGAGGAAGCCCACGAGGGACAGGAGGAACTGGGTGCCGTTGACGATGATGAGGAGACGCCCGGCGGCTGCGCGATCCTGGGCGATGGCGCGGACGCCCCAGGCAGTCAGGCCAGGTGACAGGAGGATGGACGCATAGGCGGTGACAGACAGGCCAAACCCGATCTGGCCATAGAGCTCCGGACCGAGGTGGCGTGCCGCCCAGCCGAGCGTGGCCAAGCCGAGCACGCGGTTGAGGATCGCCGCGCCGCCCAGCGACAACAGGTTGCGAGCGAACGGCGAACTGCGGATGCGGTCAAGCAGCGGCTGCGGCGCGGGTTCAGTCACGTCGGCGCCCCATCTACCACCCCGCGCGAACGGCGGCGATGATGAGCGCGATGTCGTCAGCGGTGAGCGCTTCATGCACCGGCAGGTTGATCTGCGTCGCGTCGAATTCCGCCGTGTGCGGCAGGTCAGACAGCCCGCCAAAGACGGAGTTGGTGTCAATCCGCAGGTGACACACGGACGTCGGGACGCCGCGGGCCTTGAGCGCACGGACAAAATCGAGGCGACGTTCCACCCGCATGCCATACAGCCACCACGAACTCAGGCGATCGTGCGGCCGCGCGTGCAGGCGCACGCCGGGGACGTCCGCGAGCGCCGCGTCAAACGTCGCGGCAATCGCCCGACGACGGGCCAGGCGATCCTGCAAATCCGCGAGGTTGGCCAGCCCGAGCGCGGCGCAATAATCGTTGAGGTGGTACTTGTAGCCGACGTCGTGGAGGTTGTACTCGCGTTCACCAAGCTCGCTCATCGGGCTGGACGCGCGGTCGATGCCAAACCAGCGGCGCCGGAAAACTTCGCTCGCGTCCGTGGCGTCCGTGCAGCAGACCGCGCCGCCGTCGCCGGTCGTCAGGTGCTTGATGGCCTGGAAGGAAAACGCGGTGAAGCGGGAAATCGCGCCGACTGGCTTGCCGCGGTAGAAGGCGCCGATGGCGTGCGCGGCATCTTCGCAGACAGCGATCCCGTGGACGGCGGCGATCGCGCCGATCTCGTCCATGTCACACGGCAGCCCGGCCCAGTGAACCGGCAGGACAGCCTTGCTGCGCGGCGTGATGGCAGCGGCAAAACCGGCCGGGGAGAGGTTGCCCGTCGTCGGGTCGATGTCGGCAAAAACCGGTTTCGCGCCACACATGAGGATCGCCAGCCCCGTCGCGATGAACGTCTGGGCGGGCAGGATAACCTCATCGCCCGGGCCAACGCCCGCGACAACGAGCGCCAGGTGCAGCGCCGTCGTCCCGCTATTGACCGCCGCCGGATGCACGAGCCCCAGCCGCTCCGTCAGGGCCGCCTCAAACGCCTTCACGCGCACGCCTTCACTCAGCCGCGTCGATTCCAGCGTCTCGCGGACGGCCGCCAGCGCGTCAGGGGCCACGTGTGTGTGAAAAAACTCCATCTCGTCGACCCGTCGCGCTGTTGGGGTGCGCTGCTGAGCCCGGCGGTGCGCCAGGGCGTCGTTTGGTTGCCGCGACCGCCGCGCGGGTTCACGCTGCCGGGCTTACAAGCCCAGCCGGGAGCGAATCGCGCGGACCTTGCGCAGCGGGTGGAAGCCGTACTTGTGCGCGACCTTGCCCACTTCGTGCTGGAGCGTCGGCACGCCCAGGAGACTGCTGCGCCGGTGCCACAGGGTCCACGCCACGTCGCGCGGCTGCCCGTACTCCAGGTTGATGCGCAGCACGTCGCGGGACAGCTTCCAGTTCTTGGTGATCACGCCGTTTTCACCCGTGATCACGTAGTCCACCAGAATATCCGGCAAGATCGCCATCTTGGCGCCCTTGCTGATCGCCCGCACCCAAAATTCCGTGTCGCCGCACGTCATGTCCAGCCGCAGCGGTCCCAGGCGCGTCACCAGCGATTTCCGCATGAACGTCGCCACGCTGTTCATCCCGTGCTGTTGCCGCAATACGTTGCGCTTGGACAGCCGCGCCAGATCCAGCACGTTGGTCACCGCCTCTTTTTCGCGGTGCCCGTTCTCGTCTTCCCGCCACAGCTGCGCCTGCCCCCAGAGCACGTCCACATCCGGGTGTGCGTCCAGGTACTTCAGGGCGATCGCACAGGCGCCGTGCCGCAGGGAATCGTCGTCGGGCAGCCACTTCACGATGTCGCCCTTGGCCAGCGCGAACGCCTTGTTCCACGCGTCGTACTCGCCGCGATCGCGCTCGGAGAGCCAACGCACGCGCGTCCCGTAGCGCTGCAGCAGCTCGACTGTGCCGTCCTTGGAGCCGCCGTCCACCACCACGATCTCGCGGTTTGGCTCGTCCTCGGCCAACAGGTGGTCAAGGTTCTCCTTGAGCCGCGCCGCGCGGTTGAACGTCACGATGCAAACGGAGATTCGAGGCTGATCCATGCAATTCACTTCCGGCGTTGGCGGCTGGCGGAACATCCTCGCGA
The DNA here is from genome assembly GCA_903850505.1 of uncultured Myxococcales bacterium. Lineage (GTDB taxonomy): Bacteria > Myxococcota_A > UBA9042 > UBA9042 > UBA9042 > CAIYBN01. The sequence continues at coordinate 12,228 of CAINLT010000402.1, forward strand.
TGTGGCGCCTGACCGGCAGCATGACGCCAAGCACAGCCGACTGCAAGGTCAGGCGCGGCGGCGGCGGGCTCCAGACACGCCGACCGAAGTTCGAGATCAAACGTTCTCGATCCGCGGCGTGCCACCGGAGGTGCGCGCTCGCGGTCCAAGTCCGAAATGCCACAGGTCTGACCGAAAAGATTGCGTGTCCGACTCAGGTCAGCCTGTCTAGAAAAACTCGGCGTCCGCCGGTTGCAGCGCCCAAGCCCGCCAGTCCGCGAGGTGCGCCACCGTCGGATCAAGCACGCGCACGCAGAAGTACCGCTCTTGCGCGACCGGCTGGAAGCCGATCTCCCGCAGCGCCTGCGAGGTCGCCGTGTGCGGGAGTGCCCACGTCGTCACGCGCTCCACGCCGTCGGTCGCCAGCGCCAACGCCGCCGTGTGGATGTCTGCCTGAGAGCCCTGGCTCAGCACGAGATCGCCAAAACGCCGACCCGTCACCGGATCCTGGAACAGCTTGGTCAGCACGGGGCCATGCCATGTGTAGCGGTAGTCCGGGTGCGCTTCAAACCGCCACCGCAGCTCCGCCGGCGTCCACGCAAACTGCGCGCGCGCGGGCGCCAACGGCTGCGGATCGGCGCCTTTCCCCAGCGGCTGATCGGTCGGCCACTCGAGCGCGTCCAGCTTGCCCAGGACGTCCCACTGCAGCGAACGCGCCACGGCGTTGCGGCCATTCAAGTTGGGGAGCACGCACACCGCCTGCAGGTCCGGCAGCTCCGCCAGCGCCCGCGCGCCCATGGCGGCAAAAGCCCCGGTACCGCGCAGCGTCGGGTCGAGCAGCAGATCGATCGCCTGCCCCACGCGCGTCCCGTCCGCGAGACGCCGCGCTTGCATCCCGAACATGCCCATCGCCTGGCCGTCGACGTCAGCGACAACCACGCGAGTGGGCCACGCGCTGTCAAAATACTGCCAGTGAAAATAAGCGTCGGTCTTCTTGCGGGCGTACTGCGCGTTCATGAGTTCACGCAGCCGGGGAACGTCCGCGCGCGTCGCCAATCGGTACTGCATCCTCACCTGCCACACGGCCCGCTGCGCCGCATCCCAAGTCTGGGCACGCTGCCTCACGGGCGTCAAGCCGGGCCGCGGCGACTGCTGACTCTGCCGGAAACCTGCGCTACACTGGCGGCCCCAAAGCGCCTGCAACGCGCGCCGAGTCCGCCGATGACTGCGACCCCCTGGAAAGCGCCCAAGCTCGACGCCAAGCTCAAAATTGCCATCCACGACAAGATGGTGCTGAGCCGCGCGACGGAAGAAATGCTGATCCGCATGATGCGCACGGGTCACGGCTATTTCTGGATTGGCGGCCCGGGCGAAGAAGGCTTCAACGTGCCGCTGGGCCTGCTGACCAAAAAGGGCCACGGTCCGGACTACGACTACCTGCACCTGCATTACCGGTCCAGCGCGACGATCCTGGCGATGGGCTCGGATCCGATCGACATGCTGCGGCAGATGCGCTCCACGGCGACTGATCCGTACTCCAAGGGCCGCAACTTTGTGAATCATTTTGCGATCAAGCCATGGAACGTCGTGCCGGTGACGCCGACGATTGAAACGCAGTACGCGACCGTGATTGGCACCGCGCACATGCAGCGGCGCCACGGCGGTGATGGCCTCTCCTACGTGACGGGCGGCGACGCGGGTTCAGCGGAAGGCGATTTCTGGACGTGCATGAACTGGTCGACGCGGCCGGACCACGAATTGCCGGTGCTGATCCTGCTGACGCAGAACCAGTTTGGCATCTCCACGCCGTCGTCGCAGACGCAGAACAACCGCCACTTGAACGAACGCGCCAACGGTTTTGGCATCCGCAACGCGTGCGTGGACGGCAACGATCCGATCGCGAGCTTCCACGCGATTGTCGAGGCGATGGAGTACGTGCGCCACGAGCGCAAGCCCTATTGCCTCCAGGCCAACGTGTCGCGGCTGTACGGCCATTCGTCGAGTTCGGGCGCCAATCGCTACGATGAGCCGGATTGCATCGCGCCGTACGAGCAGCGCCTGATCCGCGAAAACCTGATGACTCAGGCGGAAATCCAGGCCGTGTGGGACAAGCACAACGCGCAACTGGCTGAGGATCTGCAAAAAGTGATTGCCGAGCCGATGCCGGGCAAGGAGCACGTTCTGCAACACGTTTGGCATGACGGCCCGGCGGGCAACTAGGGGGTTACCATGGCAAATCTCGCACAGGCCATTCGACTCGCCCTGCACTACGCGGAGGAAAACCTCGGCGTGACGGACATTTTTGGCGAGGACGTCGGCGCGCCGCTCGGCGGTGTCTTTACCGCGACGCAAGGCTTGAAGACCGCGTGGAACACGCCGCTCGACGAGCGCGGCATCATCGGCATGGCGCTGGGCATTGCGTACGCGGGCGGCAAGCCGGTCGCGGAGATCCAGTTTTGCGACTACATCTACAACTGCATCGATTTGCTGAAGCTGTGCGGCAACGTCACGTGGTCGTCCGCGGGCGAGTACCACGTGCCGATGGTGCTGATGACGCCGGTCGGCAGCGGCATCCACGGCTCGATGTACCACTCGCACAGCTTTGAGAGCATCGCGACGCACATCCAGGGCTGGAAGATCGTGATGCCGTCCAATCCCAAGGACGCGTATGGGCTGCTCTTGTCGGCGATTGCGGAGCCCAATCCGGTGCTGTTCCTCGCGCCCAAAGCGCTGATGCGCCAGAAAGGCGCGGAGCTGATCCCCGGCGAGCCGGCGGACGAACGCACGCTGCACAACCTCATCGACGCGCCGCTGGGCGATCGCTCCGACTGGCAGCCGAATTGGCCGCCGGTGGAGGACTACCGCGTGCCGATCGGCGAGGCGAAGATCGCGCGCGCGGGCACGGCGCTCACGGTCGTGACGTACGGGCGCATGCTGCCCGTGAGCGTGACCGCGGCGGAGACGCTGGCCAAGGAAGGCATTGAAGTGGAGGTCATCGACCTGCGCACGATCTATCCGTTTGACCTGCCGACGGTGAAGGCGTCCGTGGAGAAGACCGGCCGTCTGCTCGTCATCAACGAGGACACGGAAGTCACCAATTTTGGCGAGCACATCATCCGCAAGGTCATGGATGAAGCGTTCTACAGTCTGGAAGTGAAGCCGGAGCTGTTGGCAGGCCTCGACGTGCCGGGCGTCGGCCTCGCGTGGGGCTACGAGCAGAACAGCGTGCCGCAGCAGGACGACGTGCTGGCCGCGATGCGGCGGCTGGCGAACGAGCGGGCGTAGCGGCACTCACGGCGCGAGGCTGGGCCGCAGGAACAGGCTGTCCGCTTCCGGCGGCAGGTCGGCCAACTCCCAGTGCATCCGGCTGAGTTCAAGCAAATGGTCCTGACAGGTCGGCAGCGGCCGGTGGATGCACATGGCCAACGGCGTTTCCCCGCGCCCGAGATCGGCGCGCAGGGCCGCGATGATGGTCTCCCGCATCGCTGAACCGCGCGAGAACGCGCCCATCGCCGGCAGATTCTCGGCGTGCAGCGCAAAAACGACCGGCCATGCTTGCCAGTAATCGCCCGCGAAGTAGCGGATGTGCCGTTCCTTGGCGACGTGCAGCGGCGCGGCGACGGCGGTGAACGCGTCGTAGGCCATCACGGGCGTCCACGGCCGAACGGCGAACAGCGCGAAGACCGTCAGACACGCACCGATCAGCGCGGCGGGCAGGCGGCGGCGCGCCAGATCCTCGACGCACGCGGTCAAGGCGACAGCAAATACGATGACGGGCGCGAAGATGAGCGGCATGAAGTAGCGAAACGCGCAGCCGTTGTCCTGGACCCAGCGGTTGCTGAGAAAGAACAGCCACCAGCAAACGCTGAAGCCGAGCAAGGCGAGCATGGCGCGGCGCAGGTCGGGCGGCAGGATCGCGACGCCGCGCTGATGGACCCACAGCGACACCGCGATCAGGAGCGCGACGAAATAGCGCGGCCGGATGGCGTTGTTGCGCAGGTCAGCGATGCTTTGCTGGAGCGCAGCCGGCACGGTCGCTGGTGAGAATTGCAGGTAGGACGACGGCGAGTGCAGCGGATAGGTCCGCGAGAGGAACGTCCAGACCGCGAACAGCGCCACAGCGAGCAGCAGGAAACCGCGCCACGCCCGTTCATGGCCGAGCCGCGCCTGGAAGGCCCACAGCGCGGCAACCAGCAGCAGCGTCGCCGGATTCAGCCCCAGTGACGTCGCGAGGAGCAGCGCACAGAGCATCGGCGCCGCCCGCAGGGAGCTCTGCCGACGCCAGAGAAGCGCCGCCCAAATCAGCAGGACGAACGAGAGCGCGTAGGGCTGCGGACCCGCGGCGAACTGGTACAGCGCGAATGGCCGCAGCAGCAGGAGCGGCAGCGCGACAAGCAGGCTGAACAGCAGCGGGCGCCGCAGCGGCGATGGCGGGCTGGGCAGCAGCAGGCTCGCCACTTCGCCCACGCCTTCCAGCATCAGGAAATACGCCGCGGCGTTGGCGCACAACTGCAGCAGCAGGTTCCACTGCGGCGACGCCACGGGCGAAAACAGCAGCGGCAGCACGCCCGCGAGCCGATCCTGCCCCCAGTAGAACAGCGTGAGGTGCTGGGTCGACATGAGCGCGGGAATCACCGCATCCGCGTCCATGAACGCCGGCGCGAGGCGATTGACCAACACAGGCGCCAGCAGCACGCACGCGAGCCACAACGGCCAGCGACGCTCCAGCAGAGTGGGAGGATGGGCAGGACTCGGGGGCATGGCGCGCACGTCAGGCGGCTGCCGACCCGCCGCGTGTTGCAGCGTGCGGTGCGGCGGCGGCGCGGTCAAGGTGCGGCGGGCAAGCCGTTCAGCTTGCGCACCAGTGGCATCAGGCCGCCCACGTGGTACCAATCCAGCGCGACGATGTTCGGCAGCTGGCCAAACTGCTTCTGGCACTTCAGCACATGCTCGCTCAGGCCTGGCTCGGCGTTGGCCTGCGTCGCCAGCACTTCATGGCCGGTCAGCCCGGCCGTCAGAAAATGGTTGATGAGCAGCAGCGGATTCCCCGCCTTGCCGCGCAAGCGATCGCAGGAAAAATCTGCGACCGTCTCCGCCGAGTATGGATTGTCCTGCGCGTAGTCCTCATATCCGTGATGCCACGGCGCCGGTCCGCCGCCCGACTCCACCATGATGAAGACCCGCGTCTTGGCGTCGATGAGCGCCTGGAGCGTCGGAAACGGTTGGTCGCGCGGCTGATGCAGGCACATCGGCAGCATCCCGGACGTCGTGAGCGCGTCCGTGATGGCCTGTTCCGGCACGTAGTCCTCGATGACAAAAACGATGACCTCGCGCGGATGGGCGTCCAGCCACGTCTTCATCTTGGCAAACGCGTGGTCCAGCGGCTCGTAGCCCAACTGACACAGGCCGTGGCAGAGCATCGCCTTGCCCGCAGGCTGATCCGGCGTGTTCTCGTCGGCCGGATGGGCGTCGATGAGGAACGCGCGAATGCCGTCGTCCAGCTGCGTCAGCAGGCCATGCTGCTGGTTGGCGAAATTCCAGCCTTCGTCGGCATTGGACATCGCGTTGTGCGCACCCGCGAGCGCGACTTCACTGAGGCGGCGATCGCAAAACTCGACCGCGCCGTTGCACGGGAGTTGCTGCACGGCCGGACCCGCGGCCGGTGCCGCCGTACAGGCCGCCAACAGGACCGGGAGAAAATGGGCAAATGCGGAGAAGCGAGCCATGGACATACCGCGTGCGGACGCCGCCGCTGCCGCATCGTCGCGGTTTCGTCATGCTGGCGTCAATCCGTCGTCACACAACGCGATAATTCGCACGGGCGCGGCGCACGACGGCCGAAAATCGGCTTTTGCCTGTGACACACTACACACAATTCTTCATTGGCAAAAAACCGATAGATCTACGACGGTACCCACTCGTTACGCACCGGAGAGCTATGCGCCAGACCATCCACATCGCCCTGATGTCCTCGCTGCTGCTTTGTGCGGCGACATTCGTTCACGCGGATGAACCCGCAGCGACGGAGCCGTCGGTCGAAGATCGGCTCGCCGCCGGCGAAATCATCGTCACGCAGCGGCGCGTCGAGGGTTTTTCGATCCCGGCGCTCACGGTCGATGCCGTGCTGGACGCGCCGGCAGAGCGCGTGTGGGCGATGCTGGGCGACTGCCACGGCTACCGCAACACGATGCCGCGGGTGTACGACTCCGTCGAGACCGAACATGCGGGCCCCAAGACCGTGTGCAAGTGGCGCGTGAACATGCCCTTTCCGTTCACCGATCTGGAGACCGTTGTCGAATCCCGCAACATCGTGACGGACACGCGCTGGACGCGCGACTACCATCAGATCAGCGGCGATTTCCTGCAAAATACCGGCTACTGGCACCTGGAGCGCTTTGGCGAAGGCGGCAAGCGCACGCGGGTTTATCACCGGACTTTCGCGGTGATGGCGACGTCGATTCCGGACGGTTTCGTCAAGCGCGGTCAGGTCAAGGCCATGCACGAGATGTTCGGCAAGCTCCGGACCGCGCTGAAGTAGCCTCCACGCCTCGCGATTGACGTCCCCTGCCGCGGTCCGTACGCTCGTCCGCGGCGCGCTCGAGCGCTGCAGGTACGCAGTCATGTCCATTCGCGCAATCGTCCTCGCCGTCCTTCTTGTGATCCCGGCGTGCCAAAAGAGCGAATGTGGCAGCAATGCGAGCTGCGCACCCGCTGAAAACGACGCCAGCGCCGACGCCAGCAGTCAGGACATCGCCGACGACGCGACCACAACCGCCGGTCCAACCTGGCGCGACTCCCTCAAGGTCTGCTGGACCGATCTGAGCTGCAAGCGCGCGTTCGTCATCAGCCACGGCGGCGACTGGAGCCTGAGCGACTTTCCGTACGACTCGCAAAGCGCGTTCCACCGCGCGGCGGACAAAGGTGCGGACGGCATCAAGACGGACGTGCACGTGACCAAGGACAACGTGGCGGTCGTCACGCATTCCAGCCCGCTGCTCAGCTACGAGACGACGGATTGCGGCGGCAAGAAGGTCGAAGAGATGACCGCGGACGAAGTGACGAAATGCCACATCTTCCCGTCGGACACCGAGACGTTTCAACGGCTGGACACCGTGCTGGAGTGGGCGCGCGGAAAAGTCGTGTTGATGCTGACGGTGAAGGAGCCAGTGGATTTTCCGCGGGCGATCCAGACGGTGATCGAGCACGACGCGCTGGACTACGTGTTTCTGGAGACGGGCGTGGGCGACCTGCAGAACGCGGTGACGAAGTCGCCCGACTGGCAGAAGTCCTGGTACAACGCGAGCGTGGACAGCGAGGCGGATTTGGACACCGTGATCCAGACGGTCAAGAGCCCGCGCGTGGCGTTCCTGGAAATCAGCGTGGCGTATCAGGAAGCGGAAAACGCCAAGATGGCGGGGTTGCTGAGCCAGAAGATTCACCCGGCGGGGATGCGCGGCTTCGTGTCGACGATTCACCTGCCGGCGGTTGCCGACCATCAAGCGCTGTGGGACGCGGGCTTTGACGTCATCATGACGTACAACCTGGACAATGCGCTGATCGCCCGCAAAGCGGTGAACGCGGCGCGCGGGATTACGCCCAACTGACATTGGCAAAAATGCCTCAGGCCGCCACAGCGAACTGGGACGGCCTGAAAGCGGGACGGGCTGTTTCTGCGTCAGCGGCTATTTCTGCGCGCGGCGCTGCTGCTTGGCGACCGGCTCCTTGACGCTCTCCTTGAGCGCCGCGACGATCGCGCCAGGCTGCGGATTGGCGGCGACCGGGATGTCGAGCGGCTTGGCCACGTTGCTCAGCGCGACATCTTTTTGCGCGCTGAAGACGGTCTTTTCGAGGATCATCAGCACGCCGATGAACGCGAGCGAGGCAAACAGGATGATGCCCGGCGCGAAGAAGAGGATGCTGAGAAAGAGCTGGCTGGTGTAGTTGGTGTCCATGACGTGCCTCCGAGTGTCTTTGCCGCTTGGGTTCTGCCGCCTGTTCGTGGTGGCTTCCAGCGGACTTCCTGATACACAAGGTACGCGTCTCGTCTGTCCCGCAATATTGGCCAAAACCGCCAATTTGCTCGGGCAACTGCACCAATCTGCTGTGGTGTGTTTGCACCATGTCGGGCGCGGCGCGTGGCGCTCCCGCGACGGTTATGTGTCAACTTGTGAATGGCAATTGCGCTTCCGTCCGCCGTCCAGCATCGTGTGAAAAGGCGCCCACGGCGGGCGTTTTGCGGGTGTCCATGAAGCGCGTGCGTGAGCTGGCAATCCTGCCGGCAATTGTCCTGTTGTGCGCGGCGTCCTGTGCGTCCGGCACCAAAACGACGCTGACCGGTCAACCTGGCCCGGATGGTTGTGTTTCGACGCGCACGTTTTTTGAAGAGCAGGTGTGGAACGCCTTCATGGCGGACAACTGCGCAGGCTGTCACAACCCACAAGGCGTTGCGCGCAATACGGATTTGGTGCTGCAGGCCAATACGACGCCGGGCAATATCGACCACAACCTGGCGGTGGTGGAGAAGCTGGCGCTGGTTCGCGTGCAGGGCGAGCCGCTGCTGCTGCGCAAGGCCCGCGGGGAGCTGGACCACGGCGGCGGCGCGCGGCTGACGACCGACAGCGACGGGTACAAGGCGCTGACTGCGCTTGTGGACCGCGTGGAGCATCCAGTCGCGTGCACGGATACGCCGGGCGCGAGTCCGCTCGCGGCGCGCGTGACGCTGCTGGACGCGAAGTCGTCCCTGCGCCGCCTGACCCTCGCACTGGCGCAGCGGCTGCCGACTGCGGCCGAACTGCAGGCGGTGGCGAATGGCGACGAGGCCGCCCTGCCCGCGCTTGTCGACGCGATGCTGGAAGAGGAAGGCTTCTATCAGCGCATGGCGCTGTTCTGGGACGACAAGCTGCTGACCGGCCGCTACATGGGTGGTTCGAGCGCGGTGAACCTATTGGACGGCAAGGATTTTCCCCAGCACAACTGGGTCAACGACGCCAAGATCGAGCCGGACGACGCGCTGCGCAAGCTTGGCCAGGGCGTTGTCAACACGGCGTTGGCGCACGAGCCGCTGACGCTGCTGGGCCACGTGCTGCGCGAACATCGGCCGTTTTCTGAGCTGCTGACGGCGAACTACATCTTTCAGGATCCGCTGACGGCGCGCGCGTACGGCGTGACGACGGGCTTCCAGAATGCGAGCGATCCAACGGAGCTGCGGGAAATTCAGGTGCCGGGCATTCCGCACACGGGCGTGCTGACGACGCCGGTCTTCCTCAACCGCTTCACGACGACGCCGACCAACCGCAATCGCCACCGGGCGCGGACGGTGTTTGACCTGTTCCTGGCGACGGACATCCTCAAGCTCGGCGACCGGCCGATTGACCCGACGCAGGTGACCGACCACACGCCGACGCTGTTCAACGCCGATTGCACGGTTTGCCACACGGTGATGGAGCCGATCGCTGGCACGTTCCAGAACTGGGACGACAAGGGCCGGTACCGACCGCCCAAGGATGGCTGGTACCCGGACATGTGGCCGCCTGGCTTTGGCCAGACGGAGCTGCCGGCGGCGGATCGGCCCCATGCGCTGCAGTGGCTGGCGCAGCAGGTGGTCGCCGATGACCGCTTTGCCATGGGCGCGGTCAACGTGCTGCTGGAAGGCCTGCTGGGGCGCAAACCGCTGGCGCAGCCGGACAAGGACGACCCGGCGTATGCGGCCAAGAAGCTCGCGTGGGATCTGGAGCAGGCGGAGCTGAACGCTGCGGCGGATGCGATGCGCGGTGCGCAGTTGGAGCTGCGGGCGGCGGTGAAGCATTTGGCGCTGTCGTCGCTGTTTCGGGTCGGCGGCGTGGCGCAGGATGCGTCGGACGATGAGCGGGCGGCCGTGGCGCTGCTGGGCGGCGATCGCTGGCTGACGCCGGAGGAGCTGGACACCAAAGTGCAGGTGACGATTGGCAACGTGTGGCCGCGGTGGGACGGCAAGAGCTGGCTTCTCAACGACTATCGGCTGCTGTACGGCGGCATCGACGGCGACGACATCATCACGCGGGTGCGCGCGCCCAATGGCGTGATGCTCGCGGTGGTCAAGCGCATGGCCAATGAGATGGCGTGCAAGTTCGTCACCGCGGATTTTGTCCGCGCGAAGGACCAGCGGCGGCTCTTTCCGCTGGTGGAGCACTCGTACGCGCCGGAGGATTCCAACGGGTTTGCGATCGCCGCGGCGGAGACGGCGATCAAGAAGAACATCCAGCATCTGCACGAATTGCTGCTGGGTGAGACGCTGCAACTGGGCGATGACGAGCTCGAGCGGACGTGGCAGCTGTTCGTGGAGACGTGGCGGGAAGGCCAGTTGGCCGTCGCGATGGGCAGCAAGAACGGCGGCGTGGACCCGTGGATGAATTGGCAGTGCCAGGCCCACGAGGACCCGGACACGGGCGCCAAGCTGGACGACCAGCACAAGATTGAGCAGGACCCGAACTACGTGCTGCGGTCCTGGATGGCCGTGGTGAGCTACCTGATGCAGGACGCCAAGTTCCTGCATCAGTGACCGGAGGCTGAGATGAATCGGCGCGATTTCTTGCATTTGGCCGGGCTGGCGGGGCTGACGCTCGCGGTGCCGTCCGTGGCGCGGCGGAGCTGGGCTGGCAGTCCGGACATCGACACGACGCGGCTGTGGGTCTTTGTGCACGCGGGCGGCGGCTGGGATCCGACGCTGCTGTGCGATCCCAAAGGCGGTGCGGCGACGGATCCGGCGGCGGTGGATCACTACGACCCGGCGACGATCGCGACGTATGGCAACCTGCGCTGCGCGCCGCTGCCCAAGGTGCAGGCGTTCTTTGCCGCGCACGGCGACAAGGTGCTGGTGCTGAACGGCGTCGACTGCCAAACCAACAGCCACGATGCGGGGACGCGGTTTACGTGGTCCGGGCATCTCTCAGAAGGCTGGCCCTGCATGGCGGCGCTTGTGGCGGCGCAGACAGCGCCGAACCGCGCCTTGGCGTTTGTGAGCTATGGCGGCTACGACAACACCGCGGGCGTGGCACCGCTGACGCGCCTCGGTTCGCCGGATACATTCGCGCGACTGGCGCAGCCGGATTTGCTGGATCCGACCCAGCCGGCGCGCTACCACACCGCGGCAACTTCAGCGCGGATTGAGGCAGCGGCTCAGGCGCGGTTGCAGGCCATGAACGACCGGCCGATGTCCCCGCGCGCACACGCCAACGCGTCGGCGCTCTACGCGCTGCGGACGGGGGACAACGATCTGGGCAAGCTTGTCGCCGCGCTGCCGCCCAAGCTGGACGCGGATCCGCTGAAGCAGCAGGCGCAGTTGATCGTCGCCGGGTTCCAGTCCGGGCTGGCGGTTTCAGCCAACATGACGCGCGGCGGCTTTGACACGCATGGCGATCACGATGCCAACCACATCCCGGCGATGGAGAACCTGATGGACGCCGTCGGCTTCCTCTGGGACACCGCGGTCGCGGCGGGAATCGCCGATCGGCTGACTGTCGTGGTTGGCTCCGACTTTGGCCGGACGCCGCAGTACAACGCGGGCAAGGGCAAGGACCATTGGAGCGTGACGTCCGTGCTGGCGATGGGCGCGGGCATCACGGGCAACCGCGTGGTGGGGGCGACCACGGCGGACGTCAAGGCGCTGACGGTCAACCCGCAGACGCTGGCGTTGGACCCGGGCGGGATTCGCCTGACGCCTGGCTCGATTCACCGTTCACTGCGGCAACTCGCCGGGCTGGAAGGGACACCGTGGGCGGCGAAGTTCCCGATTACCGACCCGCTGCTGCCGCTCCTGACCGGCGGGTAGCAGCCTCGCGCAGGGCGGCAAAAATGCCTCAGGCCGCCGCGGTCGGGTACGCGACGGCCTGGGCTCCGGCACCATGGGCGTCTACTGATTGACCTTGCGCTGGCGGTTCGCGGCGGACTCGTTCATCCCCTGCTTCAGCGCCGCGACGATGCGGCCGGGCGCCGGATTGCCCGAGCGGGCGAAATCGGCCGCGGCCTGCGCGGGCAGCAGCACGAGCGCCGGCTCGTCATGGGCGAGGGTCTTTTCAAGGAGCATCAGCAACCCGACGAAGGCCAAGCCCGCGAAGGCGACGAGGCCCGGCGCGAAGAAGAGGATGCTGAGAAGGAGCTGGCTGGTGAAGTTGGTATCCATGACGGGCCTCCGGTTGTTTCTGCCGCTTGGTTGCGCCGCCTGTTTGCGGCGGCTTCCAGCGGACTTCCTGATACACAAGGTACGCGCCTGCCCCCTGCCGCAACATCGCGTGAAACGGCCAATCTGCACCAGCGTCGGCACCAATTTGCCGTGGGCGCGCGACGCCACCGCGCATGGCCCGTTCGCACCATGCCGTGGTGTGCTTGACCGATACTGTGGCCCGGCGCAGAGTCGCGCCGTACGCGGCGGCGACCGCAGAAGCAGGGGCGAATCGTGACGACATTGGCGGGCAAGACGCTCTTCATCTCCGGCGCAAGCCGCGGTATCGGCAAGGAAATTGCCCTGCGTGCGGCGCGCGACGGCGCCAACATCGTGATTGCGGCAAAGACGGCGGAGCCCAATCCGCGTCTGCCCGGCACCATCTACACGGCGGCGGCGGAGATCGAAGCTGCCGGTGGCCATGCCCTGCCGCTGATGGTGGACATTCGCGACGACGAAGCGGTGCAATCCGCGGTGGCAGAAGCCGTTGCGCGCTTTGGCGGGATCGACATCCTCATCAACAACGCCAGCGCCATCGCGATTACCGGCACGCTCGATACGCCGATGAAGCGCTACGACCTGATGATGGACATCAACGTCCGCGGCACTTTTCTCTGCTCGCAAACCTGCCTGCCGCACCTGCAGCGCGCCGCCAACCCGCACATTCTGGTGCTGTCACCGCCGCTGAACATGGCGCCCAAGTGGTTTGCCGAGCATCCCGCCTACACGGTCTCCAAATACAGCATGAGCATGTTGGCGATGGGAATGGCGGAAGAATTCCGCACGGCTGGCGTGGCGGTCAACGCGCTGTGGCCGCGCACGCTGATTGCGACCGCCGCGCTGCAGGTGGCCAACGCCGGTCTGGGCGAATGGGGTCGCACGCCGCAGATCATGGCCGACGCCGCATACGCGATCCTGACGCGCCCGTCGCGCACGACGACGGGGCAGTTCTTCATCGACGAGGACGTGTTGCGCGCCGAGGGCGTGACCGACTTTGAGCCGTATCTGGTGACGCCGGGACGCGAGCCGATTATTGACCTGTTCGTGGACGGTTGAGCGAGTCCGCCAAGCGCGCCAGGCCTTCCTGAACCGTCACTTGCGGCGCGTAGCCCAGATCCCTCCGCGCAGCATCGATGTTGTACCAGTGCGCCGTTGCCAGCTGCCGCGCGAGAAAGCGCGTCATCATCGGCTCATCCTCGCGGCGCAGCAGCGTCCACACCAACTCCAGCACAGCACCAGCCAGCCACGCCACGCCGGGCGCAATGGAGCGGTCACACGGCGGCAGACCCGCCGCCGCGAGCATGCCGTTGATGAGTTGCTTCTGCGGCATCGGCTCGCCCTGGGTGATGAAGTAGGCCTTGCCCGCGCACGCCGCGCCCGGTTCCAGGCGATCCAGCGCGTTCAGGTGCGCCGCCGCCGCGTTGTCGATGTAGACGGAGTCGATCCATTTCTCACCGCCGCCGACCAACCGCAGCCGCCCCGCGCGCGCCCGCGCCAGCACCCGGGCAGTGAGTTGCGTGTCGCCCGGTCCCCAGATGAGGTGCGGCCGCAGCGCGACGGTCGCCAACTGCGCGCCATTGGCTGCCAGCACGTGCGCCTCCGCCAGGGCCTTGGTCTGCGGATACGGCGCGGAAAAGTGGGTCGCGACGGGCACGCTCTCGTCGATATTCGCCACGTCGCCGCCCGCGTGAACCACCGACGGCGTGGACGTGTACACAAGCTTGCCGATGCCCAGCGTCCGGCACGCGGCGATGACGTTGTCGGTCGCTTGGACGTTGGCGCTGTGGAAGCTCGCCGCCGATCCCCAGACACCGGCCTTGGCGGCGACGTGAATCACCGCGTCCACGCCCCGCAACGCCTCCAGGCACGCCCGCGCATCGCTCAGGTCCGCGCGCACGACGTCCACGCCCAGCGCGCGCAAGGCCGGCACATCGCTGCGCTGCACGCTCCGCACGGATTCCCCGCGCGCCAGCAATTGGCGGACAATTGCGCCGCCCAGAAAACCGCCGCCACCGGTCACCGCAATCATCGCCGCTCCTGCGTTGTCCGTTCCTGCGCCCAAACCGCCAGCACTTCGCGGCCGATCTTGGCGTTGTGGCGAATGTCGACCGGAAACGCCGGATGCGTCAGGAACCGCACAATCCCGCGCGTCGCCGGGAACTGCTGCGCCAGCGCCGCGAGTTCGGCAAAGAGTTGTTCGTCCGCCAGCGCGTGTCCCGGCTCGCGCTCCACGCACACAAGCGGCTGCACCACGCCGCCGACCGTCACCGGCACCAGCGCCGTCCGCCGCACCGCCGGATGGGTATTCAGCACTTCCTCGACGGGCGCCGTGTGCAGCACGCGGTCCGCCATCTGTACGCGGTGTGATTTTCGACCGCAGTACCACAGCCGCCCTTGGTCATCGACGTAACCCGTGTCGCCCATCCGGTGCCACAGCCGATCGCCCGCCGGAATTTTCGCCAGCGCGTCTGCCTGCGGTCGGCCAAAATACGCCTGCGTCGTCGTTGGCCCCAGCACGCAAATTTCGCCGATTTCACCCGCCGACAGCGCCGTCACATCCCGCCAATCCGCAATCGCGCCATCGTCCACGGCGATAATCCGCACGTCGTTGGGCGTCACCACGTGACCCACGCAGACGCCCGCGCCCTGCTCGGTCGCCGCACGCGTCTCCTGCAGCACTTCCCGGCTGCCGACGTTGCTGACCGGCATGCATTCCGTCGCGCCATACGGCGTGAACACCTGCGCGTCCGGCGGCAGCAGCAACTGCATCCGCTCCAGGGTCTGCACGGACGCCGGCGCACCCGCGCTGATCACGCGCCGCACCGTCGGCCACTTTGCGCCCGTTTGCGCGGCGTGACGGCTCACGGTCGCAAGCAGCGCCGGCGAGCCAAAGACGTTGGTGACTTGAAAATGCTGGATGAGCGCGAGCAATTCCAGCGGATCGACATTGGCCGGCCGGGTGAAATCCATCTGCGGCAGGATCGTCGTCATGCCCAGCGCCGGATCAAAGAGGGCAAACGGCGGAAAGGTCGGGAGGTCGATTTCCCCCGGCACGATGCCGTACGTCGCGCGAATCAACTCCACCTGCGCGATGAAGTGGCGGTGCTGGTATTCCACGCCCTTGGCCACGCCCGTGCTGCCGCTTGTGAACAGCACCGCCGCGAGATCCTCGCCCAGCGTCGCCGCCATCACCGCATCGCCGTCCGCGCCCAGCCGCAGCACTTCCTCCAGCGTCGTACCGCCCCACAGCCAGCGCCGACCAACGGTCACGAGGTGCCGCACCGTCGGCTTGCCCCAGCCGAGCAGAACCCGCGCGACGTGCGCCATCGGAATGCCGATGAAACCGTGCGGCGCGACTGCGGCGAGGCATTGCTTCAGCTGCTTGCGGCCCAGACCCGGATCGATGAGCACCGGCACCAGCCCCGCCTTCCACAGCGCGAACATCACGCTGAAGAAATCCAGGCTCGGCTTGACCAGCACCACGATCCGCTCGCCGCGCTGCAGTCCCAATTTCAGCAGACCGCGGGCAATTTGGTCCGTGCGCGCGTCCAATTCGGCAAAAGTCAGCGTCGCAAAAATGCGCTTGCCCGCAGCATCGCGACCGATCGTCTCGACAATCGCCGCCTGCGTCGGCCGCTCGGCCGCCATGTGCGGCAGGAACGCGGCGATATTTGCCCGATCGGCCATGGTCGCCTAGACGTCGCGAATAAATGCGGCGATGCGCGGCACCAATTCAGCGGCAGCATCCTCCAGCACGTAGTGGCCAGCATCCTGAAAATAGAGCACTTCCGCTTGGGGAAAATGCTTCTGCCAGACGCGGAGAAACGCGTCGTCAAAAACAAAATCGCGGCCCGCCCAGCCAATCAGCATCGGCAGATGCGCCAGCTTGTGCAGCTGTGCCTCCGTGGCCGTGACGATGTCGTAGCCCGGCGCGCCCGGCTGCAGCGGAATATCCTGCACGAAGCGCAGCGTGGCGATGCGGTTCGCCCACGTGTCATACGGCGCGGTGTACGCCCGGCGCACGTCCGCCGGCATCTGATTGTGGGTCATCGCCATGCGCGTCGCCGCCCACGAGAAGGCATTCCCGCCGCGCACCAGCAGCGCACCCAGCGGCGTGCGCGTCAAGGCCAGCGGCCACGGGAACTTCTTGTCTTTTGGCAGCGGAAACGCGCCCGTGTTCAGGACCACCAGCTTGGCGACCTGCTCCGGATGCTGCACCGCCCACGCAAAGCCGATCATGCCGCCCCAGTCGTGCACCACGAGCGTCAGCGGCTCGGTGAGGCGCAGGGACTCGATGAACCGCGTCAGGTCGTCAACCCGCGCCTGCAGCGTGTAGGCGTAGTGCGCGTCGTCCGGCTTGTCTGACAGGCCCATGCCGACGTGATCCGGCGCGATGACGCGGTGGTCGTCCTGCAGCGCGAGGATGACGTTGCGGTAGTAGAACGACCACGTGGGATTGCCGTGCACGCACACGACCGGCGGACCCTGACCTTCGTCGACGTAGTGCATGCGCACGCCGTCGCCACGGTCAAAGTAGTGGCGTTCAAAGGGAAACAGGCGTTGGTCAAACTGAGCTACCACACAACCTCGGCCATGCTGCAGTTCAGGCCGCTGCCGATGCCCAACATGGCCACGCGCGTGCCTTTTTTGATGCGGCCGGCTTCGACCGCCTTGGACAGGACGATCGGCGTCGCCGCCGGGCCAATGTTGCCGAACTCCGGAAAAATCGCCAGCACCTTGGCCATCGGCAGGCCAAGCAACTGCGTCAGGCTCGCCGTGTGCGTCCCGCTGACCTGATGGATGACGAACTCGTCGATTTCGCTCTCGTTCCAGCCCAGCTCTTCCTTGGCCAACTGCCAAGTCTGCGCGGCGAGCTCCAGACCGGCGAACAGCAGCGTCTTCGCGTCGGTTTCCATCTTGTCGACCTGACCGCGGCACAGCTGGTTGTGCTGCGTCGCGGCCATGCTGACCGCGCCGACGAACTTGTGGCCATCGGGCGCCAAATCGCTGCGCGCGAGCACCATCGCCGCCGCGCCGGAGCCCAGCGTCAAGGTGGCAAACTGGGCGCGAAACTCCGCGTCGGTCGTCTCCGGCTGGTTCAAGCGGGCGATCGTCGCTTCCTGAACAAAGCGCGCGCTTTCGCCATCCACGACGAGGCCGTAGTCGATCTGGCCGCGCTCGATCATGTTGGCGACGATCTGCATGCCGTTCAGGAACGCGAGGCAGGCGTTGCCCACGTCGAAATTCATGCAGCCCGGCGGCAGACCGAGGTTGCCGTGCACGAGGCACGCGACCGACGGCTCGATGTAGTCGCGGCAGACGGACGTGGAGATCAGGATGCCGAGCTTGTTCTTGTCGATGCCCGCTTCGAGGATGGCCTTCTCGGCGGCCCACGTTGCGGCCTGGCTCGGCTGGACACCGGCGTCCCAGTAGCGGCGGGCGATGATGCCGGACGCGCCAGCCAGAAGGTCGGCGCGCAAACCGAGGCGTCCCATGACGGGCGCGAGCTGCTCGCAAAGCTCAGCGGACGTGACGCGGTGCGGCGCATCGACGTGGGCGAGCGAAAGGATGGCGACGTTTTGAAACTGCATGGGGCTCCGGAAAAGGAAGGTG
>CAINLT010000403.1 GCA_903850505.1 uncultured Myxococcales bacterium
AGCCAAAGCTCGTCTCGACGATGTCGATCTGGCCCTTGCCCAGCGAGAGGCTCAGCTGCTTGAACGGCGGCACGAGCTGCGCGTTGGCGTCAACCGGGTACGTGCCCGGGCCGGGATCCTTGCTGTTGGCTTTCATCAACACGCTGAAGTCCGCGCCTTTCTTGCGCGCCTGATGCGCCACTTCAATCGCCTTCTTCAGCGCTTCTTCGCGGGTCAGCGTGACGTTTTCGCCCGGCAGCGAGCCCTGGAAGCCGATCAGGATGTGGCTGACGGTCGTCTTCTCCGGCTTTGGCTTCTGCTCGGTCGGGCACGTCGTCGGATCTTCACCCGCCAGCGGGCACGCGTCGGTCAGCAGCTTGACGAGGGGCTTGTCCGGCGCCTTGAAATCAAACGGCAAGCGCTTCATCACGTGGTAGCCAAAGCGCGTCGCGACGATGTCGACCTGGCCCAAGCCCAGCGACAGCGCCATCGCGGTGAACTGCGGCACGTAGCGGCCGCGCATCTGCGGCGTGACTTCGTACACGCCCGGACCGTTGTCGTCCGAATGCTTCCACACGAGGCCGATGAAGTCGTTGCCCGGCTTGCGCGCCTCGTGGGCGAGCGCTTTGGCGAGCTTGAGCGCTTCTTCCTTCGTGCGCTTGATCGGCTTGCCCGGGAGCGAGCCTTCCCAGCCGACCAGCACGTGCGCAACTTTGATGTTGTCGTCGACGGTCGCCGGCTTGGCGGGGCACGCAGCGGCATCTTCGCCAGGCATCGGGCAGGGATCCGTCAGGACCACTTCATTGGCAGCGGCGGCGGTCGGAGACGCAGGCGCGGGTGCCGGCACGGGCTTGGGCGCTTCAGCCGCGGGCGCGGGAGCAGGCGCAGCAGGTGCGGGTGCCGGCGCGGCAGGCGCGGGCGCGGGTTTGTTGCAGGCAGACGCGAGGAGCGCGCAACAGGCGAAGGGGACGAGCTTTTTGCCAAACATCAGATCCTCACGAGGCAGAGCAGTGGGGCGCGCGAAAGGCGCACGGAGGCGGGATTGTGCGCTGCAATGGCGCACGTGGCAACTCAATCGCGGGGCGGTGCGCTCCAGCGCGCGATGTGACAGCCCGAGGAAATGTCCTGGCCCGGCAGCCACAGCGCGGCAAACGAGCCGTCGAGGCCCTGCAGCAGCTTCTCCGGGTCGACCGCGGCGATATAGACCTGCGGTGACGGCGGGTTGCCGGTGTGGAGGAAGCCGTAGTTGCGGCGCGACGAGAACGCCATCCAGTAGTATTGGCCGAGCACATTGCCGAACGTCGGCCACGAGTTGGTCAGCGGATCGGTCGACTGATTGGCGTTGTTCAGGCGGATCGCCGTGCCGCCAATCGCGGGGATCATCCAGACTTCCGCGTTGCAGTTGTCGTACGTCGTGGCACCGCCGCCGCTGGACGGTCCGCCGCCGCCGCTGCTGGTGGGGCACGTCGGTCCGGCTGGGTCGGCGCGGTTGTAGATGACGTACTTTCCGTCCGGCGTGAACGACGGGTAGTAGTGGAAAATGCCCGGTTCATCGGCGCCCGCGACGGGCGTGGCGACGCCGCCCTTGCCGGTGTCAGCGCCGTCGCCAAACGGCACGGTGTAGAGCGCGGTCGCGACGCTGCCGGAGAAGCCGTTGCCGACGTCCTTGGCGGAAGCGTAAATGACGGTCTCGCCGTTGGGCGACCACGTCGGGAAGGCCTGCTGGCCGAGGTCGCCGCTCTTGACCATCGCGTACGAGGCGCCCGTCAGCAGGTTGACCGACCGCAGCTTGCCGGCGCTGGGCACGACAAGCCATTTGTCGTTGTTGCTGAAGTACGACGGCGAGAACGCCGCCGAGATGGTGAACGAGCCCGCGAGCAGCGATGCGGCCTTGGGGCTGAGCCACGGCGGCGCAGTACCGCTCTTGGCGGTGACGAGCGACATGCCCATCGAGCCGCCCAAGCCAAAAAACGTGCTGACCGCGACCGTCGAACCGTCCGGGCTGATGCTGTGGCAGCCGGCGCAGGCGAACATGCCGCCCATGCCCGGGATCGACGTGGGCGTGAGCTTGCCCGCTTCCAGGACCCGCACGGTCGCGAGCGTGGTGTTCCAGTAGTAGATCGCGCCGCCGACTTTTTGGTTTGTCACGTGGAAGCTGACGGGCTTGGATGACCGCATCGTCCCGACCAATTTGTCGCCCACGATGTCCGCGGCGAGCACGCGAATCGTCCAATCGGGGTGATCGGGGTACTGGAAGAGTTCGGCCCAGATTTCCTTGGCAATCGTCACATCGTAGCCTTGGCCGGCGTCCCACTTGGCCGGATCGCCGATGACGTCGATCTCCGCTTCTTCATTCTCAAAACGCACGACAAACACGGTCGGCTGCGTGCCTGCAGACGTCCATTGCACGGTGATCGGCGCAAAATCGCGCGGCGCCAGCGCGTTGTCCGGCGGATACACGAGATCCAGATCCGCCGACAGCTGCGCGTTCTGGCCCACGGTTGCCGCCGCGCCGGTCGGATCGCTGGCGTCGTCGACGTTGGTCACGTAGGTGATCTCAATCGGCGGACCGACGTCCGGCGGCACATCCGGCGCTGGCACATCGGGCGCAGCGTCCGCGGCATCACCGGCAGCCACGTCGCCCGTCGCGGTCTGTGCATCGGCCAGCGGCACGGTGTCGCCGGTCGCGACGTCGGCGGGCTGCGCATCGGTCTTGGGCGAACTGCACGCCGCGAACAGCGCGGCCATCGCCAGCAGGGAGAGTTTTCGTGCGCCAAGCTTCATCGTGCGTCCTCGTTCCAGTTAGCGGGCGGCAAACGCCGCGATGGCGGCACTCACTTCAGCCGGTTTTTCCTGCTGCAGCCAATGCCCCGCGTCGGCAAAAATCTGCGATTCAAACGGCGCATCCACAACGCTGCGGCATGCCTCGATCAGTTCGGTTCCCAGCGCCGGATCCTGCGCGCCCCACAACACGAGCGTCGGCGCGGTCACGGGCGCACGCAGGTCGTCCAGCTGGGCAAACAGGCTCGGCAGCGCGCGGTAGTACGCCAGCGCCCGCGGCAGCACGCGCGGATCCGCCATGGCGTCCACGTAGTGCTGGATTTCCTCGCGCGGAAACACATCCCGCTGCACCGCCGAGCCGCGCAGCATCTTGGCCATCATGGCGTAGGGATTGCGGCGAAACTGCCACTCGAACAGGCCGGGAATCTGGAACAGCGCGATGTACCACGACTTGGCCAGCTGCCCCGGGTGCACGCGCGCGCTCCGCAGGTACGCGAGCAGGTGCGGCGCGTCGATAGCGACAAGCCGCGTGATGCGCTCCGGATGCAGCGACGCGGTCGCCCACGCGATCACGCCACCCCAATCGTGGCCAACGAGCGTGATCGGCCGCGGCGTCGTTTCGCCGGCGGTCAAGGCCGCGAGCAGCGCGTCGATGTCCGCCGCGAGCGTGCCGATGTCATAGCCGGTGTCCGGCTTCTCCGTGCCGCCATAGCCGCGCAAGTCCGGCGCGACAACGTGAAAATCCGCTGCCAGCGCGGTCAGTTGATGCCGCCATGAATACCAGAATTCCGGAAAGCCGTGCAGGAACACGATGAGCGGCGCGTGCGGATCGCCCGCTTCGACCAGATGCATCGCGCTCAGCGTCGCCGTAGCGATGGTGCGTTCCCGGCAACCGGACGGAAGTGGTGCTGTCATGAACGTCCTGGGCAGGCCGCGTCCCCACGCGCGGCTGGAAAGGCAATAGCGCAGGATTCAGCCGGGCGCAAGCAAGCTTGTTGTGTCGAAGCGGGGCTACGGCGCCGCGCTCGTTCGCGCGCACCCCAGCAGGATCTCCACCTTCGCCGTCGACACGCTCAGCGGCAGCGCACAGCTCGTCGCGCACAGCAGGATCTTGGACGGCGTGACCGGATCGTCAAAATGCCAGCCGCCGGTCGTGCTGCTGCAGTCCTTGTCGGTCGGGACGTAGTTCAGCATCTGCGGCTTCCCGGCGCCGAGCGTGATCTGCACGTTCACTTTGGTCAGGTCCAGCGTCTTGCCATCGGTCGGCAGCGGAATCGCGTAGGAGCACGCCAGCGCTTGGCCCTGGATCGCCTTGAGCGCGGCGGCGAACTGCTGCTCCACGTTGCCCGCGACGTCCACGATGATCGCCGCCTTGGTGGCCCCGCCCGCCGCGATCGCGTTGAGTGACGCCGTTTCCGTGCCCACGCCGATGACGAATGTGCGGATGTTGGCGGTGCTTGTGACGCCCGCCGCGGCGATCTTGGCAACGGCGGGGATGGTGTCGAGCGGCGCGCAGCCGGTGGGCACGCCGTCGGTTGCCAGCACCACCGCGATCGTGTGGCCAGCGTGGGTTTTGCCATACGTCTGCGCGTAGCTGATCGCGCCGTCGAGCGCTGCGGCGGTCGGCGTCGAACCGTTGGGGCCGTGCTTGGCGATCGACGCCATGATGTTCGTCGCGTTGGCGGGCAAGTCCGCGATCGGCACTTCCGGCGTCGCGTATTCCGCGGAACTGCACGTCGCGAGCGGAAAATACTGGATGCCGACGGCGATGCCGACCGAGTTGGCGTCGTTGACAAAGGCCTTGATGGCGGCCGAAATCGCCGCCCATTTGGTCACGCCGGTGCCGGTCTTCAGGTCCATCGAGCCCGATTGGTCCATCATGATGAACAGATCGAGCGGCGCGACGGTCGCCGTCTGCGTGCTCGACGCGCACGTGCACGTCCCCTGCGAGCAGCCGAGCTCCTTGCAGTCGATCCCGCACGTCCCGCAGTGGTGCGGGTCGTTGTTGGTGTCGATTTCGCAGCCGTCGACGTCGTTCTGGTTGCAGTCGGCAAAACCCGGCGAGCAGTGGAACGTGCATTGGCCGCCCTCGCAGTGCGGCGCGGCGTTGATGTTGCCGGTGCACTGCGTCGTGCAGTCGCCGCAGTGGTAGGGATCG
>CAINLT010000404.1 GCA_903850505.1 uncultured Myxococcales bacterium
CAATCCAGCTGCACGCGCAGGTGACGGACGCGGTGCTGCCGGGGACGCTGAGCACGACGTTCCATTTTCCGGAGAGCGACGTGAACCGGCTGACGAGCGACGTGGTGGACACCGAGGCGAAGTGTCCGGAGTACAAGGTTGTGGCGGTGGAGGTTGGGGTGATCAGCTAGACGCCGCCGCGATTTCCCCCTACAAACTCCCCGCCGCGCGGGGAACAGACGCGGCAGGGGAATCCACATGCGCTCCATTCCGCAAGACATCGACATCGCCCGCAGCGCGCCGATTCGGCCCATCAGCCACGTCGCAGACCGCCTCGGCATTCCGCGCGACAGCCTGTACCAATATGGCCCGAGCAAAGCCAAGGTCGCGTTCGACTTCATCGACACGCTCAAGGACAAGCCGAGCGGCAAGCTGATCCTTGTGACCGCCATTTCACCGACCGCCGCGGGCGAGGGCAAGACCACCTTGAGCGTCGGCCTGACCGACGGCCTCAACCAGATCGGCAAAAACGCCATGGTCTGCCTCCGCGAGCCGAGCCTCGGCCCGTGCTTTGGCATGAAAGGCGGCGCGGCGGGCGGCGGTTTCGCGCAAGTCGTGCCGATGGAGGACATCAACCTCCATTTCACCGGCGATTTCCATGCGATCGGCGCGGCGAACAACCTGCTTGCCGCGCTCATCGACAACCACGTGCATTGGGGCAACGCGCTCAATATCGACCTGCGGCGCGTCACGTGGCGGCGCGCGGTGGACATGAACGACCGCTCGCTGCGCTCCATGGTCACGGGCTTGGGCGGCGCGGGCGACGGGACGCCGCGCGAGACGGGCTTCAACATCACGGTGGCGTCCGAGGTCATGGCGATCTTCTGCCTCGCGGAGAACCTGGAAGATCTGCACCGCCGGCTTGGCAACATCCTGATTGGCTACACGTTTGACAAGAAGCCGGTGTTCGCCCGCGATCTGCATGCGCCCGGCGCGATGAGCGTGCTGCTCAAGGACGCGCTGATGCCCAACCTCGTGCAGACGCTGGAAGGCAATCCGGCGTTTGTGCACGGCGGGCCGTTTGCCAATATCGCGCATGGCTGCAATTCAGTCGTGGCGACCAAGACGGCGCTCAAGCTGGCGGACTACGTGGTGACGGAAGCCGGCTTTGGCGCGGATCTGGGCGCGGAGAAATTCTTTGACATCAAGTGCCGCAAGGCCGGGCTGCGGCCGGATGCGGTCGTGCTGCTGGCGACGATCCGCGCGTTGAAGGCGCACGGCGGCGCGGAGTCGGCCGATCTGGAGACGCCGGATCTGGTGGCGCTGAAGAAGGGCGCGGCCAACCTGAAGCGGCACTTGTCCAATCTGAAGCAGTTTGGCGTGCCGGCGGTCGTGGCGATCAACCGCTTTGACACGGATTCCGCCGAGGAGATCCAGTTCGTGCGCGACGTGGCGGCCGAGATGGGCTCGCAGGCGTTCCTGTGCACGCATTGGTCGGACGGCGGCGCGGGGACGGCGGCGTTGGCCAAGGCCGTTGCGGCGATTGCCGATAGCGGCGCGGCCCAGTACGCACCCCTTTACCCGGATGACATGCCGCTGTTCGACAAGGTCAAGGCGATCGCGCTCAAGCTCTACGGCGCGAGCGAGGTCATCGCCGACAAGAAGGTGCGCGATGAACTCCACAACTACGAAAAGCTCGGCTACGGCCACTTTCCCGTCTGCATCGCCAAGACGCCGTACAGTTTCTCGACGGACCAGAACCTCAAAGGCGCACCGTCCAACCACACCGTGCCGATCCGCGAGATCCGGCTGGCGACGGGCGCGGAATTCCTCGTTGTGATCTGCGGGGAGGTGATGACGATGCCCGGTCTGCCGCGGATTCCGGCGGCCAACCACATTCACATCAACGAGCAGGGCCTGGTGGAAGGGCTGTTTTAGGCCGTTGCCCGGTTCCTGCCGTTGCGTCCCTCGCGCGCTGGCCACCGCCGCGATGAACTTTCCGGCCGCTCCTGACATCCCAATGCCGTGAGACCGTTGGCGCGTCCGGGACTTTTCCGGATGAGATTTCCCTTTTGGAAATTGGGGGTTGCTATGAATCATTGGCCCGTTCCGCTGCGCCTTGGCCAGCACCCGCACTTGCGGCCGACCTGGCGCGCGGTGCTGCGTCTCGTCCGCCGCGAACCCGAGATCTTCCTGTCCGTGGCGGCGCTCGCGGGCATGCTGCTGGCCCCGCGTCCGGCCAGCGCGGAGGAGGCGCCGTCGTATTCCGTCACGGTTGAGCATCGCCTCGAGGCGCGCACCGTAGTGCACGCGATTGACGACGCGCCGCGCATCGCGGACTACACCAATCAGACTCTGACGCGCTCGGACGCGCCGCAGCGCTGGCCGGGATGGGTGACGCTGGGCGTGGGTATGCTGGCGATTGGCATGGGCGGCGGGTCGGCGTATTCGGCGGTCCAGGATGGCCTGACGCTGCGCCAACAGGTGACCGCCAATCCGCTGCAGTACGCTTCACCGGCGGCGCAACAGCAGGTCGCGGACAAGGCGGCCTCACTCAACAACCAGATGGTGATCGGCGCGAGCGTGGCGGTGGCCGGCGTTGCGGTCGCGGGCGTGGGCACGTGGTTGCTCCTGCGCCAGCCGTCGCGGTATGCGGCAGTGGTGCCGACCCCGCAGGGCGTGCTGCTGGCGATGCGGTTCTGAAATGCGGGTCTTGGCCGGCGGGAGCGAGTCGCGTAGCCTTGCCGTCCGGGCGCGCTTGCCCAGACAGGTCCCGTGAACCAGCTGATTGGAGACCGCCAGGCCTATCGCGTCCTCACGCAGGTGCTGCGGCCGGTCATGAAGACGCCGGGCGATGCCGCGCAGCTCGCCGCTGGCCAGCGCGATTGGCTGGTCCGACGGGCGATCCAGGAGCGCGGCGCGTCGTGGCTGCTCGGGCACGCCGCGCAGGGGCTGGTGCAGTGGACGTCCGGGCAACGCGCGGCGCTGCAAGAAGCCGCCAACATCGAAATGCGCCGGGTGCTGGAAGCGGACGCGCTGCGGCAGCGCCTGCGGCCGCTTTTCGCCGGTCCGTCCGCGGCGCTGCTGCTCCTCAAGGGAACGTCGATCGAGGAGCGCGCCTACCCGCCGGGCATCCTGCGGCCAGCCATCGACGTCGACGCGCTTGTCGCCCCCGACGCGCTGCCCGACGTGCGGAGGTTCCTGGCGCGGAGCGGCATGGCCTGCGTCTATCGCGCGCCGAGCGGTCGCACGGAGCAGTACGTCGGGGCAGGCGGTGGCGCGTCGCTGGATTTGCATTTGCTGCTCGGCTGTCCCGTGCGTTTTCCGACCTATGGTACGCCCCAAGTCGTGGCTGCCGCAGCGGCGCGCGCGACGCAGTTGGCCGACGGCACGCGGGTGCTGCACCCCATCGATGCGACATTGCACCTGCTCGTCCACCTCGCGGCGGGGCTCGGCGGCGATCTGCGCCACGTAGCCGATGCCAGGCAGTGGCTGGCGCAACACGGCGACGCACTGACCTCGGTGCCGACGCTGGCCGCGCAGCTTGGTGTGATGCGCGCAGTGCGAGCCGCCGCCGCCTGGCTCGCGGAGCCGCTGAATCCGTCCGCGCCCCTGGAAGCGCTGGTTGCGCAGCTGCCGCCGGTCGATCGCCAACTGGTGCGTCTCCAGCGCGCGGCCGTGCAGCGCTATTATCTCCGCCAGGGTCCGCCGCTGCCGCCCGGGCTCAGCGCGCTGACTGAGCTGCTGACCGTCGATTTTCCGCGCGGTGCTGTCGGTTTGGCGAGCCTGACGGGCCATGCGGCGTTGTCGCGCTACCGGTAGCCTTGCGCCTGCTGCTCAAACAGCCGCGCGTACGTGCCGCCCGCCGCCAGCAACTGCGCGTGACTCCCTTGCTCGGTAATCCGCCCGCCGTCCAGCACCGCGATGTAGTCCGCGCGCCGCACGGTGGAAAACCGATGGGAAATCAGGATGCTCATCCGGCCCTTGGCCTGATCCTGCAGCCGGTCAAAGATCTCCACTTCGGCCGCCGCGTCCATCGCTGACGTCGGCTCGTCCA
>CAINLT010000405.1 GCA_903850505.1 uncultured Myxococcales bacterium
ACGGGAATCCGCGCGTCGTGCACCAGCGCTCCTGTCGACACGTCGATCAGGTCGATCCCGAGCGCGTTGAGTTCCTGACACAGCGCGATCGAGCCGGCGAGGTCCCAACCGCCGTCTTTCCAGTCCGTCGCGGAAATGCGTACGAAGACCGGGAACTCCTGCGGGAACGCCGCGCGCACGGCTTGAGCGACGCGGAGCGGCAGGCGCATCCGATTCGCCAGCGAACCGCCGTAGTCGTCCGTGCGCTGGTTGGCGAGCGGCGACAGGAACTGGTGCAGGAGGTAGCCGTGCGCCGCGTGCACTTCCACGCACTGGAAACCCGCCGCGTGCGCGCGCTCCGTCGCCGCGACAAAGGCCGCCACGACCGCGTCGATCTCGCCCAACGTCATGGCCCGCGGCGCTGGCGAATGGCCAAATGCCACCGCGGACGGCCCCAGCGTCTGCCAACCGCCGTCGTCCGGCAGCACAGGCTTGCCACCTTGCCACGGCGGCGAGGTGGACGCCTTGCGACCGGCGTGCGCCAACTGCACGCCCGGAATCGCGCCGTGCGCGGCGACAAACCGCGTGACGCGCTGCCAATCGGCGACGTGCGCGTCGGACCACAGCCCTGCGTCGCCGGGACTGATGCGGCCGTCTGGCAACACGGCGGTCGCCTCGGCCATCACCAGCCCCGCGCCGCCCGTCGCCAGCCCGCCCAAGTGCACGAGATGCCAGTCATTCACGTGGCCGTCGATGCACGAGTACATGCACATCGGCGAGACAAAGACGCGGTTGCGGGCCGTGAGGCTGCGCAGCTTCAAGGGTTCAAAAAGTTTGGCCATGGCGGACTCCTCGGGCGAATTGCCGCGGGGATCTTGGCAGATCGCTTGGCGCTACGCCAAGATCTCTTGCGTCCGCGCCACAACCTCGCCCGTCGCCACGTGCCCGTGCGCCGGCACCACCGCGATCAGCCGCTCGCGCCCCATGCGCGCGCGCACGTCCGCCTTCCACGCCTGCTTGTCTTTCAGGTACAGCAGCGACGCCAGCGGGTTGTACCGGTAGCCCGGACCGCCGCCGACCAGCCGTGAAATCGCCCGGAAGATCACGCTACCCTCGCCCGGCGCCTGGTTCGAGATCAGGTCGCCGCCAAACCAGATCGCGCCCTCGGGCGTCGACGCGTGCACGAGCAAGTCCGTCGATTTCAGGCCATGGGGCGCGATCACCTGCACGTGCGACCCGAGCCGCGGCTGGAGCGCGCTGATCGGCTGGTAGTCAATGCCGCTCTTCTTGGAAACGCGCGGGATCGCGTCCTCCGGCGCGTAGCTCACGGCGTTGGGAAAGTGCTTGCGCCACTGCGCCTGACCCATGTGGTGAAAGGCGTTGGGTGCCAAAAGTGCACTGACGGCGCCGTGTTTCGCCAATGCATCCAGGGCCGCCTCGGGCGCATGGGAAGCCGGGCTGACGACGAGGAACGTGCCGTCATCGAGTTTCACGGCCATCGTGTTGGCGGTCCCCGGGCCAAACGAATACGTCAACATCTGCACGTTACCGGTGGAGTCCAGCGCTTGCCATTGATACAGTGCCATCTCGCCCTCGCGCATGTCCCGAAACTGGGTGCGCTGAGTCTACGCAAGGTTGAACGCCAGTGTCCACGCCGACCGCCGCCACCGCTGAGTCCCTGCCGCCGCGTTCTGCGTGGCCGGATCTGGCCATTCGCCGCGCGCCGGGGCTCGCGCATGGCCACGTGCGTGGTCAGGCATGGCTGCACAACCCGCACGGCTACAACGCGTTGGCGCTGCTGTCGCCGCTTGCGTGGCAAATTTGGTCCGCCGCCGATGGCCGCAGCGTGGCGGACGTGCTGGCCGATCTGCCGGAAATGCCGCTGGAACGCGCGCTGAACGAGCTGCCGCTGCTGTGGCGCAATGGCTTCCTGCTGTCGCCGGGCATCGCGCTGCAGCGCCCGCCGCCCAAGACGGAGCGCGTGTTCAACGCCTGGCTGCACCTGACCAACGCGTGCAACCTCGCGTGTCCGTACTGCTACATCCACAAGTCGACCGACCACATGGAAGGCCACGTCAGCCAGAAGACGCTGGACGCAATCGAGGCGACGGCGAAGTCGGGCGACGTCGAGCGCATTCACGTCCGCTTTGCCGGCGGCGAGCCGATGCTGCAATTCCCGCAAATGCAGCAGTTCTTTGCCGACGCGACCGCGCGGTGCCACGCGCACGGCGTGAAATTCTCCGCGGCGGTGCTCACCAATGGCGTGCTGGTGCCGGACGGCGCGATCGCGTGGCTGCAGGCCAACAACGTCTCGGTATCGGTGTCGATCGACGGCGTGGGCGCGGTCCAGGACGCGATGCGCCCGGTCAAGGGCGGCGGTCCGTCGTTTGCCCGGCTGGAGGCGGGGCTGGATGCGTATCTCGCCGCGGGCATTCGTCCGTACATGCTGATCACCGTCGGCGAGTCCAACATCGACGGGCTGGCGGAGCTGACCGATTGGCTGCTGGCGCGCGATCTCTCGTTTCGCTACAGCTTGGTGCGCGATCTGGAGTGGGGGGCGGGTGAACTGGACGATCGGCGCGGGGCGGCGGAAGCGCAGGCGCATCAGGACGTGCCGCAGACCATGCTCGCGGGCGAGGCGCTTGAGCGCGTACAGCGGGCGCTGTCCCAAGCGTATGACCGGATTGAGCGGCACCTGATCGCCGAGCACGCCGCGGGACGGCGGCCAAAGGCGTCGTTCCGGCAGTCGCACAAATTCTGCGATCTGGAGCTGTGGCGGCCGATTGAGCAGGCGTGCGGCGCAGGGCGCAGCTACGTGGCGATTGCGGAGACGGGCGCGGTGAGTCCGTGCCAGGCCGCGCTCCACCATGCCGGAACGCAGCCGATTCGCGCCGAGAGCCTGCTGACGCAAGCCCGCGCCCAGACACAGTTCCAGCCATTCCAGCGCCACGCGCTGAACGCGGAATGCGCGCGGTGCCCGTTCAAGGCAAGCTGTGCGGGCGGCTGTCCGCTGCTGCTGTACCGCCGCGAAGGTCACGTCGATGGCCGTTCGCCGTACTGCGAAGTGTTCCGCGCCGTGATTCCGCGCATTCTGGCCATCTCCGCGCTGGAGATGCTGCTGCAACGTCAGGCGGCCACCGCGCCAGACTCGGGGAGAACGGATGCGCAATTGGCATGAAATCAATGAGATGTTGCACACCCAGTACGCCGGCAACTCGCTGCGCAAGTGGCTTGTCATGGTCGCGCTGGTCGTCATCGGCGTACTCGCGGCGCTCTTCGTGCGTTTCGTCCTGACGCGGATCCTCGCCAAGCTGACCGCGCACACAAAGACGCAGCTGGACGACCGCCTTGTTGCGGCGACGAGCATGCCTTTCGCCCTGCTGACGTTCTTCGGCTTCGTCCACGCCGCGCTGCTGGTACCGCGTCTGCCGGCGCGCTTGCACGAACTCGTGCTGGACAGCAACGCCGTCACAATGGCGCTCATCACGGCGGTGCTGCTCTGGCGTGCGCTGGACGTGCTCTTTGACGAGGTCATGACGCCGTGGGCCGACGAGCACGTGCCGCCGATCAACCAGCAAGTCGTGGCGATTACGCGCTCGGCGACAAAGTGGACGGTCGTGGCGTTCCTGGCGGTGACAGCGCTGCATCGCGCCGGCTTTGACGTCATCTCGGTCATCACCGGTCTGGGAATCGGCGGCGTCGCAGTCGCCTTCGCCGCGCAAGAGACGCTGGGCAACGTGCTGGGCGCCCTGCAGATCATGACGGATCAGCCGTTCGTCGTGGGCGATGTGATCAAGATCGACAACGACTACTCCGGCCGCGTGCTGCGCATGGGCCTGCGGTCCACGCGGCTGGTGACGACATCCGGCGTCCAAATCATCGTGCCCAACAAGAAGATTGCCGCGGCGGTGCTGCAGAATTTCAGCCACGTAAACGGTCTGGTCAAGGACGTGACGTTCCAGCTCGACCGGCTGCTGACTGCGGACCAGCTGCGCCAGGCCAAGACGATCGCTGAAGACGTGCTGCGCGAAGAGCCACGGGTCGCGGACAACTTCAGCGTAGCGGTGAGCGCGTTTGGCGACTGGTCGAGCAACCTGCGGGTGATTTACTACATTTCCAAGCTGGACGAGTCGGTCGAAGCGTCCCACGACGTGCTGCTGGCCGTTCGGGAACGCCTGCATGCCGCCGGAATCGCGCTGGCTACGCCAACGGTCGCGCCAACGGTAGCCGGAAGATCGACGCCGTAGCCGAAGTTCGCGCTCAAACGTCCGTCATCCGCGGCCTGCTCAAGGCAAGAGGAACTCAGGCTCCTGCACCCGCGGACAGCGCAATCTTCCCCACCGATCTGGGCAATCTTCCCCAGCTCACGCGCGCCGTCCCCGCCTAACCCGCGTGCAACTCTGCACCGCCGCAGCGTTCTGCGTCAGGTGCCCTTGCTTGGCACGGGACTTGCTTCACTCCACGGCAGGTTGACGGCGCAGGGTGTGCGGTCAATCGCATACGCTCTGGAGGATACCGCAATGAACCTGACCACTTGGCGCTCGCCATCCAAATCCATCCGTCAAGACACTGACCGTTCCACCGACATCGCGCCGTTTGGCTCGCTGCAAGAAGAGGTCAACCGGCTGTTTGACCAGTTCCTGACGAGCTGGCCGACCAACTACGTAACGCCGCGGTACAACAACGAGTACGCCTCGTTCTACCCGAAGATGGACCTGCGCGAAGACGACAAGTACGTCAGCATCTCGGCGGACCTGCCGGGCATGACCGACAAGGATGTGGAAGTCATGGTGTCGCCGGGCGGGATCACGATCCGCGGCGAGCGCAAGGAAGAAAGCAACCGCAAGGAAGGCGGCTACTACATGAGCGAGCGGACGTTCGGCCAGTTCGAACGCACGTTCACGTTGCCCAATGGCCTGGACATCGAGAAGGCGCACGCCACGTTCAAGAACGGCGCCTTGACGGTGACCGTGCCCAAGACCGCGGAAGCGCGGAAGTCGGTTCGGAAGTTGGAGCTCGGTCACAACTGACTTGAGTACCAACCCAGCCGGGGAGGACGCCCTCATCCCGGCGCGTGCGCGACCACCCTCGTCCATGAAATGGCCGGGGGGCGTGGTCCCTCCAGCCCCTTCTCCTGCATGGCGGGAGGCGGGGATGCCGCACACGCGCCGGGGTGATGGGCGTTTTGGCTATTTTGGCTGACAAGCGCCGCACAGCTCTGTCCACGGCGCCTCGTCCAACACAATTTCCGCCAGACGTGCCTGACAGCGCACACACCGCCCCCACGCGGGCGTACCGAGGCGCTTCTGCGCGCGCGACACCAGATCCAGGTAGCGCCGGAGCTGTTCTTCTTTCTTTTCGCCCGGCTTCTGCTCGTGCGGCATTTTCAGCGTCGTGAGCGTGACGTTCTTGCCGGCCAGCACGTCAGTCAGGAGCGTGTACAAATCCATGCCCTTGCGCGCCAAATCGCCCTGCCAACGCTGGCGTTGCTCGGGCGTGGGTTCCGCAGTCATCTTGGCGTCCTTGCCCGGCGTGAGTTGCAGGGGCCGCAGAGTGTCCTACCATGGCCGCATCAACGCCGCCATTTCGGGCAGGCGCAGTCAGGACGGAAGATGGCCAATCCCACCCCGCCGCAAGGCCAAGATCACGACGAGTCAGGCGTTCTCCTGGCGCCCCGCCAGAAGGCGAAACGGCCGACGCTCTACAACGTCGTGCTGCACAATGACGACTACACGACCCAAGAGCTCGTCGTGGATGTGCTGCGGCAGTTCTTTCACAAGACCGACGCGGAAGCGCAGACGATCATGCTGAATGTGCACAATAAGGGGCGCGGCGTGGCGGGAACGTATAGCAAGGATATGGCGGAGTCCAAGGTGGCCCAGGTCACGGACTACGCGCGGACCAACGGGGCGCCGCTGAAACTGACAGCCGAGCCGGCGATTTAGGAGTCACGGATGCTGAGTCTGGAATTGGAAATTGCCATCCAAGTCGCCGCAAGCGAAGCGCAAACGCGACGGCACGAATTCTTTGGCTTGGAGCACATGCTCTACGCGCTGCTGCATGACAAGGCGACGGCCAAGGTCATTGCGCGCTGCAATGGCGATGTCGCGGCGCTGCGGGAGGCGCTGGAGGCGTGGCTGTCGACGGAAGTGGAGCGCATTCCGTCCGATGAAGATCTGACGACGCAACCGACGCTGGGCTTGCAGCGCGTGATCCAGCGCGCGGCGTTGCATGTGCGCGGTGCCGGCAAGGAGTCCGTCACGGGCGCGAACGTGCTGGTGGCGATGTTCAGCGAGGATGACTCGTTCGCGGCGTATTTCCTGCAGCAAGAAGGCGTGACCCGGTTGGACGTCGTGAGCTATCTGGCGCACGGCGAAGATGAAAAAGACGAGCCCGGCTTGCTGCGCCGCGACGACGACGACGAAGAGGGCGAGGAAAACGAAGGCGAGAAAGCCGAGTCGGACGGCGGGCTGTCGGCGTACTGCGTCAACCTGAACGAGGAAGCGCGTGAGGGCCGCATCGATCCGCTGGTCGGCCGCGACGTGGAGCTGGAGCGCATGGCGCAAGTGCTGCTGCGGCGGCGCAAGAATAATCCGCTGCTTGTCGGCGATTCCGGCACGGGCAAGACGGCGATCGTCGGTGGGTTGGCGCTGCAGATCGTCCAAGGCAAGGCACCGTTTCCGCTCAAGAACACGACGATTTGGTCGCTGGACGTGGGCGCGCTGCTGGCGGGCTCCAAATACCGCGGCGATTTTGAGAAGCGCTTGAAAGGCGTGCTGGCGGGGCTGGCGGAGCAGAAGGACACCATCCTGTTCATCGACGAACTGCACACGATTGTCGGCGCGGGCGCGACGACGGGCGGGTCGATGGATGCGTCCAACCTGCTGAAGCCGGCGCTGGCGTCAGGGCAGCTGCGCTGCATCGGCTCGACGACCTGGGACGAACTGCGCGGGCACATCCAGCGCGACAAGGCGTTTGCCCGGCGGTTCCAGAAGATCGACGTGGGCGAACTGTCCGTCGAGGACACGATCGCGGTGCTGCGCGGCCTGCGCAAGCACTATGAAGCGCACCACAAGGTCACGTACACCGATGCGGCGCTCACGTCCGCGGCGACGTTGGCGGCCAAGTATCTGGCGGATCGGCGCATGCCGGATAAGGCGATTGATCTGCTGGACGAGGCGGGCGCGTCCGTGCGGCTGCGTGCGGGCCAAAAAGGCCTGGGCGAGGACACAACGAAGGTGCGCGTGACGGTGCGCGACATCGAACGCGTGCTGTCCAAGATGGCGCAGATTCCGGAGCGGCAAGTCGGCCATGACGACCGCGCGGCGCTCATGGACCTGGAAAAGCAGCTCAAGGGCGTGGTGTTCGGTCAGGACGAAGCGGTGTCCCAGATCGCCACGGCGATCAAGGTCGCGCGCGCGGGCTTGGGGCATCCCAAGAAGCCGATGGGCTCGTTCCTCTTTACCGGACCGACGGGCGTGGGCAAAACGGAGCTGGCCAAGCAATTGGCGCAGGTTCTGGGCCTGCACTTCCTGCGCTTTGACATGAGCGAATACATGGAGCGCCACACGGTTTCGCGGCTGATTGGCGCGCCGCCGGGCTACGTGGGCTTTGACCAGGGCGGGCTCCTGACCGAGGCGATCACCAAGAATCCGCATGCGGTGCTGCTGCTGGACGAGATTGAGAAGGCGCACCCGGACGTGTTCAACGTGCTGCTGCAGGTCATGGACCACGGCACGCTGACGGACAACAACGGCAAGTCGGCGGATTTCCGCCATGTCGTGCTGATCATGACGTCCAACGTCGGCGCGCGCGACCTGGAGAAGGGGCGCGTGGGCTTTGGCGGCGGTCAGGGCGAGGGCGACGACGACAAGGAGTTCAAGTCACTCTTCAGCCCGGAATTCCGCAACCGCCTGGACGCGCGGGTGAAGTTCGGCCGGTTGGACGAGGCGACGATGATCCGCATCGTCGACAAGTTCCTGGCGGAGCTGGAAGGTCAGCTGAGCGAGAAGCGCGTGGTGCTGGACGTGGACGACACGGCCAAGAAGTACCTCGCCGCCAAGGGTTTTGACCCGAAATTTGGCGCCCGACCGATGGCGCGGCTCATCCACGAGGAGATCCGCAAGCCGCTGGCCGACGAGCTGTTGTTCGGCTCGCTGCAAAAAGGCGGCACAGTGGAAGTGACGGCGGAAGGTGAGAAGCTGGTGCTGAGCTTCCTGCCGCGGGAAGGCATGGCGGCGGCGTAGGGACGGACCTGGATGCATCCCGGAATGGGGAACCCACCCTCGAGGGTGGGACGGCCCAGTGTTCGCGTCCCGTCGACTTTTGCCGCGCCCCGCCCGAAATTGTCAC
>CAINLT010000406.1 GCA_903850505.1 uncultured Myxococcales bacterium
ACGGTGGACGAGTTCCTGCGCAGCGTGGAAACGCGACTGTCGGAGACGGGCGAGCGCGAAGTGCCGTCGACGCTGCTGGGCGACATGGTGATGGAGTTCCTGCGCAAACAGGATCACATCGCGTACGTGCGTTTTGCCAGCGTTTATCGGGAATTCCGCGACATCACCGAGCTGCTCGATGAAGTGCGGCAGTTGGCGGATGACGAATCGGCCGCAAGCGGCAACCCATGAACGCCGCGGGTGATCGCGCGTGGATGCAGCGGGCGATCGCGCTGGGTGCGCAAGCGACGCGCGCGGTACGGCCCAATCCACTCGTCGGTTGCGTGCTCGTTGTTGGCGACGACGTCGTTGGCGAAGGATTTCACGCGATCGTGGGCGGTCCGCACGCGGAGGCGGTCGCCTTGGCGCAAGCCGGGGATCGGGCGCGCGGCGCGACGGCTTACGTGACGCTGGAACCGTGCAATCACTGGGGACGGACGCCGCCTTGTGCGCAAGCGCTGATCGCAGCAGGCGTGGCGCGCGTGGTCATTGGCGTGCGCGATCCGCATGCGATGGCATCTGGTGGGGCAGAAACGCTGCGTGCGGCCGGCATTGGGGTGACGACCGACGTCCTGGCCGATGCCGCCGGCGATCTGGCGGCGGTCTTCCTGACCGGCATTGGCCACCACCGGCCGTTCCTCCAATACAAGCTCGCCGCGACCGCCGATGGCCGCGTGGCTGCGGACGATGGCACGACGCGCTGGATTTCCAGTCCGGATGCGCGCCGCCTCGTGCATGCCATGCGCGCGGAAGCGGACGCCGTGCTGATCGGCAGCGGGACGGCACTGGCGGATAACCCGCGTCTCGATTGCCGCGACCTGCCCACGCCGCCGCGCCATTTGCCGCTGCGCGTGGTCCTGGATCGCCGCCTGCAACTCCCAACGGACAGCCATCTGGCGCAAACCACGGCGCAAGCGACGCTCGTCGTGACCGACGATCCGCGGCGTGAAGCCTCGACGCACGCCGATCAGCTGCGCGCGTTGGGCGTTGACATCCTGTGCGTGCCGACCGCGCCGACGTGGCTGCGCGACGTCCTCCGGGCTCTCTACCAGCGCGGCGTGCATCACGTGCTGTGCGAAGCGGGACCGACGTTGGGCACGGCGCTCTGGGCGGCGCAGTTGGTGGATCGGCTCGATCTGCTGGTGGCGCCCAAACTGCTCGGGAGTGGCACGCCGTGGCTGCAGCCGCTGGGGATTGCGACGCTGGGCGACGCGCGTGCGCTGCGCTGGACGGCGGTGCAGCAGGTGGGGCAGGACGTTTGGCTGACAGCGCGACCGCAGTGACGGTCGCCACGGAACGGGAGGCAGGATGTTCACAGGTTTGGTGGAAGCGCTCGGGACCTTGACCGCAATCGCCCATCGGGGCGGCGGCGCGCAACTGAGCGTGAACGTGCGCTGGCCAGAGGGCGATGAGGCGACTGGCCTGGGCGACAGCGTTGCGGTGAACGGCGCGTGCCTCACGGCCATACGCATCGCTGCGGATGAGGCGGGCGAAACGCTGACGTTTGACCTGTCCCACGAGACCCTCGCGCGGACCACGTTTGCCACTGCGGCGGTCGGTCAGACTTGCAACCTGGAACGCGCAATGCGGGTCGGCGATCGCCTGGGCGGCCACATTGTGACCGGGCACGTCGATGGCGTCGGTCACCTGATGGAGAAGCGCGCGCATCCGGCGGGCTGGGACCTGATCTATGGCCTGCCGCCCGCGCTGCTGCCAGAAGTTGTCGAAAAAGGCAGCATTTGTCTGGACGGCGTGTCCTTGACCGTCAACCGGGTTGGCGGCGGCGATCTGCCGATGCATTGCGTTGGTGTGACGATCGTGCCGCATACCGCGCAGCACACCCAGCTTCTCGCGGGGGAAGTCGGCAAGGCGGTGCACGTGGAAACTGATATTCTCGCCAAGCATATTCGCCGTTTGACGCAGTTTTCCCTGCCGCTGTCCTGACCCCGTGCGGACGGCACTTTGCCAGATGGTGCGAGTTCTTGCCGCAATGCAGGACCTGACAGACACTGTGTGGTTAGCGCCGCACTTGTGCGGGGCTTCGCATTGCGGGTAAGGTGCGGGTTACGCCTGTGCTGGAGCGTTTGCGGTCTGGGAATTGATAGCGGAAGGACGCCCCGGCGTCCGGAGTTTCGGCAATGCAAGTGCGGTTGAACAAACCCAACGCGATTTCCAAGCGGGTAGCGACACCGCTCGTTGTGCGCGGGATTTTCCTGCTGCTGGCGGCCGCGTGCGTGCTCTATCCACTGGTCGCCACCGCGGCCACCCGTCACGCCAAGGCTGCCGCGCACGCCAAGCCAGCCAAGAAAGCCAAGGCTCCCAAGGCCCTGCGCGTCAAGTCGACGGTCCCGGCGGCTCCCCCGCCCGCTGCAGCCGCCGCAAAGCCGGCACCTGCCCTTTCCCTGCCTGCGGCTGCGACGCCGGTGGCTGCGGTTGCCCTGCCGCGCGCTGCGACGCCTGCCGTCGCCCTTCCGCACGCCGTGACTCCGGTTGCGGCCGCAGCCAAACCGGTCGGCGTCAGGCCTGACGCGAAGGGCGGCAAGCTCGCCAAAGCTGTTCCAGCCGCCAAGCCCGCTGCCGTTGGCCTCGCCGCCGCGTCGACCCCATCGGCTGCGCCGGCCGCTCCTGCCGCGGCGCGGGCCCAGCCCTTGCCGTCGGCGGTCTCGCCCACCGCAGCGGCCGCACCGGCCAAGCCGCGCGCCAATGCCGGGCCCGTCGCGACCGCGTGGGCGCTGCCGCAAGTGCCGCCGGAAAAGCTCAAGAGCGACGTGAAGCACGGGTCGATTGTCCGCCTGATCCAGGCCAGCAAGTTCAGCGAAGCGCTCGCTGAAGTGGACGCGCTTCTGGTCAAGTCCCCGGACGATGACGAACTGCTGGTCCAGCGCGCGCGGCTGCTGTTTTGGCTGGACCGCCGTGAAGCGTCGCGCACCGTGCTGGCACCCGTGCAGGTACGGCATCCGGAAGACGCGGAGATTCGCGAGCTTGACGCCCAACTGCTGCTTTCTGACGGCGACAAATCAGGCGCGCTCGCGCAATACCGCGCGCTGGAGCTTGCTGGCGATGGTCGACCGGAATTGCACCAGCGGATCATCGATCTCGCGCTGGAACTGGAAGAAACGCCGACTGTGAGCCAGGAGCTCAAGGCGGGCGGGCAGCTGAACGACGAGCAGGACATGCTTTACGCGCGGCTTGTACACCCGTGGTTCTCCGACGTCGCGG
This sequence comes from uncultured Myxococcales bacterium, assembly GCA_903850505.1. Lineage (GTDB taxonomy): Bacteria > Myxococcota_A > UBA9042 > UBA9042 > UBA9042 > CAIYBN01. The sequence continues at coordinate 3,259 of CAINLT010000406.1, forward strand.
GCACCACGACGCTGCACAGCGGTTCGACCTGGTGGCGGGCTGACGCGCACATCGGTCGGCGGCTCAGCAAGCGCTTCAGCTTCCTGCTGGGCGGAATTTACGAGCGGCGCGCGTTTGGCACCGAGACGGAGTGGGCAGCCGCAGCAAAAGGCGAATTCTACTTTGGTTTCAGCAGACTGGACGGCATGATCCACTTTGAAGGGTCGCCCAACAAGACGATCCTTCCGGCCTACGACGGCCGCGCGGATCTGGCGCTCAGCATCGTCAAGGAATTCTCGCTCGGGCTGTATGGCCGGCTCGCGCACTACGCGACGTCCGCGACGTCCCAGACCTTCCCGACGACGGCGTGGACGCTTGCGCCTAATGTGATTTTCTATGTGAAGGACTGGACTCTCCAGCCCGGCTACATGTTGATGCACCTCGCGCCGAGCGCGACGACCGCAACGACCTATTACCACACGGGTTTTTTCAAGGCGCGCTGGGAGCCGCATCCGCGCTGGATGGCGTTCGCGTGGCTGTATCTGGGCACGGATCCCACGTTCGTCGAGCGCTTTGGCATCAACACGCCCGTCGGCACGTCGCTGGTCCTCGGCGGCGAGCACTGGTGGACCGCGCGCTGGGGCACTCGCCTCTCCGTGTCGCGCATCCAGCCGTTTGACGCCAAGAACGACCCCTTCACCGACATCACCGTCGTGCTGCGAGGTCGGCTGTGAGCAATTTTCGCCTTGAGCTGCTGACCCTGCCGGAACTGCTGATCATCTTGTTCGTCGCGCTGGAACTTGTGATCGTACTCGTCGCGCTCGTCGCGATGCTCATTGTCCGCAACCGCGCGATCAGCCGGGAAAAAGCGTTCCAGACCACGCGCGCCGCGCTCCTGGACGCCGTGCAGCGGATGACGGGCGCTGAGCCTGATCCGACAGCCAAGTCCAAGGCGCTTGCCGCGCTTGGTTCGCTGTCGCGCGACTTTGCTCGCCGCCTGCTGACGGAAATGGCCGAGCTGGCGGGGCCAACGGGTACCGCGGCCTTTGAAGAGCTTTACGCGGCGTCCAACCTGGCCGTGGAAGCGCGCGCCAACGCGGTCGCCCGGCCGTGGGAGCGCCTGCGCGTCGTGCGTGAAGCGCGGGCCCTGCATGATCCCGCGCGCCTGCTCGCAGGCTTGGTGCGCGATGAAGTTCCCGACGTGCGCCTTGGCGCCTTTGAGGCGCTGTGTGCCTTGAGCCGCGCGGATGAAGCGGTGGTGGCGATTCCGCTGCTGGCGGCCGATGGCCGGCTCAACCGCGTGCGCGCGATCGACGCGATGTCGGCCGCCAGCCCGTTGCCGGTGCAGGCGATGGTGGAATTGTCCAATTCAGAGATCGCCGACGTGCGTCAGATCGTCGTGGCGGTGCTGGGGACTGCGCGCGTGCGCCAAGCGGTGCAGGTCGTCGTGCACGCTGTGACCGATCCGGACGCGGAAGTGCGTATTCAGGCAGTCAAAGGCCTGCGCGAGATGAACGACGCCTCGGCCCTCCCGGTCTGCCTCAGCGCGCTCCAGGATGAACGCTGGGAAGTGCGGTCCGAGGCAGCGCGCACGTGTGGCGCGTTGGGTGGCGGCGGTGCGGCAGAAGCGATCGCCGTGCTTTTGGATGACGAGGCGGAGTGGGTTCGGCACAATGCATCGCTCTCGTTGTCCCGCTGTGGGCCGGCTGGCATTGCGGCGCGGCGTTCGGCGGCGGCGCGCGGCAATGAATCGGCGTCCA
>CAINLT010000407.1 GCA_903850505.1 uncultured Myxococcales bacterium
GCACAACCGCTACTTTGAAACGACCGCCGAGCGCGACGCGGCGCTGACCGCGACCTTCGAGCGATTCAACCGGCAACCCGATCTGGTGCGTGGTCATGTGGCGCGCTTCGTTTGATCCCGTGTCTCGGCAGGGATGTTTAGTTCGCCAGTGCCACCCGTGGCCGAACTTCCCGGTGACCTCAGCCATGTGCGATGCCGCACACTTGCATTGGTGCAGCCAGTGTGTTCACGTGCGACGACCGTCTGGACGGCACGCCCGACGGCGGTTGGGCCGGTGGCGCGACGCTGCTGACACCCTGTGCCGACGCGCTTGACCGCCCCGCCGGCGCGCGCACAATCTCCTCGGCTCCGGTCAAGAGCGGTCGCGGCAGAGGTCTCATGCGCGTCCGATCCAGCAGCCTCGCCCTCGCGCAATTGCCGCGCTTCCGATGGCCCGCCCTTGCACTTCTGCTTTGTGGCGCCACAGCGTGCTCCACCGCGTCCTTGGCGGGCGGCGGCGGCTCTGGCGGTGGCTGCCCGTGCGAGGTCGGCAACTCCGGCATCCACTTCACAATCGGCTGCGGCGAGAGCCAGTGCATCACGCTCGACGGCCAGGCCCTCGGCTACCGCTGCAGTTCCAATGGCGCCACGCAGGACCCGTCCGTCTGCACCGCCCCGGACGTCGCCGAACCCGCAGCCGACACAGCCAGCAAGCCGGACGCCAGCAGCGTGGACACCGACGCTCCTGAAGCCTTCGACGGCGGCCCGTGCGGCCACCCGTGCACGCCGCCACAGACCTGTGGTGGCGGCGGCATCGCGGGTTTTTACGGCTACACGCCCAAATCGTGTGCGGAATTACAGCTTTGCGGCCAGGCGACCGACGACTGCGGCAAGCCGGTCACCTGCGCCGACTGCGCCAGCGGCCTCGTCTGCGCGCCGGACAACCGCTGCCGCACACCGGCGACGAACCTCATCGTCATCGGCAACTACCAGGGCGGGACGTTCGCCATCAATGTGGACAAGCACTTGCCCAACCTCGGCATCGGTCTGGTGAGCTACCAGAGCATGAACGTGACCATCGGCGGCGCGTTCGCTAATGACGTCGTGGCGGTCGCGCACGCCGGCTACCAGGCGGGAACGACCGTCAGCGGCGTGGCGCCCGGCGTCTTCACCGACGCGCTCCTGCCCAAGGCAGGCCCTGGCGTGGGGCCGGCGGACATCATCGTCGACGACATTCCGGCCAGCGCCATGCCGCCGACGAAGGCGGAGATTATCTCCTATTTGCAAGATGTTATGGGAGACGGCGCGCCCGCATTCCACCAGTGCCAATACGCCGCCTACAGCGGGACGCTGCTCGTCAGCCAAGGCGGCACCTGCAATTGAGCCAGATGCACGGGGAACTTGCCGACGGTTGACGCCGCCGCCGCGCACGCCACACTTGGCGTTCGGCGCAGTTGCCGCCACTGGACACGCGATGACTGACCTTGTTCTCGACCCGACGACAACCGCGCTTGTGGTGATTGACCTGCAAAATGGCGTGGTTGCCATGCCGACTGAGCCGCGCAGGCCGGACGTCGTCGTCGCGCACACCAAGCAGCTGGCGGACGCACTGCGGGCCAAGGGCGGCTTCATCGTCTGGGTGCGCGTGGCGAGTGCGCCCGATGCCAAGGACATGCTGCGGCCGCTTGTGGACGTCCCGCCGCCGTGGCCAGCGTCCCGACCGGCGAATTGGTCCGAGATCGTGCTGGAAGTGGTCGTCCAGCCACACGATTACGTGCTGACCAAGAAGCAGTGGGGCGCGTTCTACGGCACGGACCTGGATCTGCAGCTGCGGCGGCGCGGCATACAGACCATCGTGCTCACCGGCATTGCCACGAGCATCGGCGTGGAAAGTACGGCGCGATCGGCGGTTGAGCACGGCTACCAGCAGGTGTTCGTTGAGGACGCGATGGCGTCGCGCTCGGCGGCGGAGCACGCGCACACGGTACAGCTCATTTTCCCGCGGCTCGGGCGCGTCCGCTCGACTCAGGACGTGTTGGCAGCGCTCGCGTAGTGCACAAGCGTGTTGGCGCGACCGCGCGCGTGCGCTAGGCTGAAACTGACCATGCCGGACACGCCCACCCCGCCACCTTCGCTATTTCGCTCCTTTCGACACCGCAATTTCCGGCTGTTTTTCAGCGGTCAGCTCGTCTCGCTGCTGGGCACGTGGATGCAGTCGGTGGCGCAGGCGTGGCTCGTCTACCGGCTGACGCATTCCGCCGTTTTGCTGGGTGTGACCGGTTTCATTGGGCAAATCCCTGGGTTTTTCGTCGCGCCCATCGGCGGCATCATCGCGGATCGCCATCGCCGCCACCGCATCGTCATCGTGACGCAGACCTGCGCGATGGTGCTGGCGCTCGTGCTGGCCGCGCTGACGCTCACGCACGTCGTGCAGGTCTGGCACATCCTTGTTCTCTCGGGACTTTTGGGCGTCGTCAACGCGTTCGACATCCCCGCCCGCCAGTCGTTCATCGCGGACATCGTCGGCCCCCACGACCGCACCAACGCCATCGCGCTGAACTCGTCGATGGTCACCGGCTCGCGCATCATCGGCCCGGCGATCGGCGGCGTCCTCGTGGCGCTCGTCGGCGAGGGCTGGTGCTTCATGCTCAATAGTATCAGCTACATCGCCGTGATCGCCGGGCTGCTGGCGATGATCCTGCCGCCCCACACGCGCGTGAGGCAAACGGCCTCGCCGCTGGAGCAAATGCGCGAAGGGTTTCGCTTCGCCTCCGACACGCTGCCGGTTCGCAGCCTGCTGATTTTGCTCGGCATCGTCAGCCTCGCCGGGATGCCATACGCGGTGCTGATGCCGATTTTTGCCGAGGAAGTGCTGCACGGCAGCTCGCAGACGATGGGCATTTTGATGAGCATGGCCGGCGCGGGTGCGCTGCTGGGTGCGGTCAGCCTGGCGCTGCGCCGCGAGTTGCGGGGCTTGGGCCAGTGGATCGCCGTGTCGGCGGCGACCTTTGGCATCTTCCTCATCGCGTTTTCCCTCTCCCGCGCCGTCTGGCTGTCGGCTATTCTCCTGATTCCCGTCGGTTTTTCCATGCAGTTGCAGATGTCGGGCACCAACACCCTCCTGCAAGCGATGGTGCCCAACCGCCTGCGCGGCCGACTGATGTCCGTGTTTGTGATGATGTTTTTGGGCATGGCGCCGGTCGGCTCGCTGCTGGCTGGTGGATTAGCCAAGCTCGTCGGTGCACCGATGACGGTGGCGCTCGGCGGCGTGGCGTGCCTCGTCGGTGCGGGGCTGTTCTGGCGCAAACTGCCGGCGCTGCGGGCGCAAGCGGCGGTGGTGCTGTCGGAGCGGGAGCTGGAGCTGCAGGCAACGCTTGAATCTGATTTGCCAAATCACCAGCCGCCACTTTGACCCGTGGTTCGCATCGCCACGCCCCGCGATGAGGCTGCGCAGAGATGACGCGTGACAGGATGCGCGATCTGTGGACCGGCAGATTCGGGCCGGCACTTCGCACTGAAGGCACCAGACGACGGCCATGGTGTCAACGGGGACTTGTGCGAATTCAACATGAAGTCCGTGCGAGATCTTGACCGGCGCGTCTGGCCGGGGATGCCAGCCGTCAGGCGTGACGCTGGACGGTCCAGACCTGCCAGGGGCGGTATGGAGGGGTCGAATGGCCAAGCGAGACCCATCTCATTGCCTATCAGCGCGGGCGACGTGTAAGCTATGGGAGACCAAGGGCGAATGGAGCATTACGCCGTGTTACGTGAACAAGGCGTTCATGTTGAACGGCGCGGGGCCGGCGAAGTGCCCGTAAACTGCGCGCAGGCAGGGGGAATGACCATGAACTACCGGTGGCTTCTGCTCGTGGGAATGCTCGCGACGGCCTGCGGTACGTCCAGCACGCCGGTGTTCGTCGGGGCGGACGTTGACGTCGTGGGGGCGTTCCTGCTTGACGCCGACGCATCTGCCGCGACCGACGTGTCGGCGAAGCCTGACGTCGATTCCGGCTGTGGCGTGGTCACGTGCGGCGACGGGATCTGCGCGTCGCCGTGCGAGGCGTCGAGCGATTGCCCACAGGATTGCGCCGCGGCGATCGCCGTCGATCCGACCGTGCTCACGTGGAGCGGCATGGCGGCAGGCGCCAAGCAGTCGCAGAACCTGATGATTCACAACGAGGGCACCGAACCGCTGATCATCAAGAGCATCCTCTTCACCGCGGATGGTCCCGGCTTGACGCTCGACGCGATCGGCGGGCTGACCAATGTGGCGACGTCACAAAACGCCGTGATGCTGCCGGTGCCCGTGACCGTCGCGACGTTTGGCACGCAGGTGATCGCACTCACCGCGCTGGGCGTGACGGTGCAAGCGGTGACCGGCACGCTGACGCTCTACTCCAACGACCCGCTGGCGACCAATGGCAAGTCGGTGCCGCTGCACGTCTACAGCGATGTGGCGTGCCCGACGGCGAAGTTTGTGATCGCGGAGGGTGACGTCGTCGTGCCGCAGACGACGCTGCACTTCAACAGCACAGCGTCCGTGGGCAGCAGCGGCACAGCGATAACCAAGTGGCTGTGGACGGTCACGCAGCCGCCAGGCGTCGCGCAGACGTTCTCACCCAGCGCGTGGACCGCGAATCCGAAGTTTGTCGTCGACGTGACCGGCGAGTACGAGTTCTGCCTGAATGTCGTAGACACCAAGCAACTCCAGTCCTGCGCGCAGGCTTGCCAAACCGTGCAGGTGGTGCCGAGCGACGCGGTGCACATCGAACTCCTGTGGGACACGCCGGGCGCGCCAACACCAACGGCGCTTGGCGGGGCAACCGGTGCGGACCTCGACCTGCACTTTGCCAACTACCTGGCGTCAAATCCGGACGTCGACTGCGACGGTACGGGCGACCCTTGGTTCAACAACCCGTTTGACTGCTTTTGGTTCAACCCGTCGCCGCAATGGGGCTCGGCCAACCCGACCATCCAAGACGATCCAACGCTGAGCGAGGACGCGACGGCTGGGCCGGGGCCGGAAATTCTGGACCTGCAAACGCCCGAAGGCATGCCGGACCTGCCGCGCTGGTACGCGATCGGCGCGCACGTGAACAACGACCACGGCTTTGGCGTGTCGAACGCGACGATCACGGTGTCGCTGTTTGGCGCGGTCGCTTTGAAAATCGAGAAGATCCTGATGAATTCTCTGAACATGTGGTATGTCGGCAAATTGAACTGGCCCAACCAACTGACCGGAACCAGCACGCCGCCGCTGACCATCTGCTACCAGACGCCGGGCAGCAAGCCGGGCGACGTGTGTGCGGGCAATGCCAAAATGTGGCAGCCCAAGGGCGAGTGGTGCATCACGCCGAACTACAAGATTCCCTAGGGCTCCCGGCACGTGCAGCGTCACTTCCCCGCCCTTGCCCGTCACCATGCCCAACTCTACGGGCGGCAGCGGCGTCGCCAGCGTCTGCGTGCTCGGCAGCGCGAACTGCACCGCGGTCTGGTCGCCCACCGGTGTCACCATGATGCGGTCGCCGGGCAGAATGCGCTCGGTGCACGACGGCCGCAGGGTTTGAACCCGCCAGCCACAGCGAGGCACGTTCCCCCACGTCGTTGTACCGATAGCCGTCCTGGACGCCCTGGACAAGCCAGCATGGAGCAGGCGCGCGTCGCGAGGCGCATCGTGTGGACCCGCGGACTGGGGCCGGCACTTCGCACTGCGGCCGCCAGTTCACCACGATGGTGTCAACA
>CAINLT010000408.1 GCA_903850505.1 uncultured Myxococcales bacterium
TTCACCGCGGCGATGGGCAAACGCGACGCGCTGCTGCCGGATTGGCAGAAGGCGCTGAACGCGCTCAAGGCGCACGGCAAGGTGGCGTGGCTGGACGAACCGGCGACGTACAAGGCGGTGTTTGCGGCGGCGGTGAAGTAGCGCGGGGTGCGGGGCGGGCCGACCTGCGCAGCGAGCCAAAAGGAAGAGGAGAGCCCGAGAGGAGGAACCTTGGTTCCTCCTCGCTGTCACATCCGAATCACACCCGGTCGCCATTCTTTCATCGGCGCATTATGGCAAGCCGACAGCGCCAGCCCGACCACGTCGCGGGTCTGCGTCGGCTCAATCACGCCGTCGTCCCACAGCCGCGCCGTCGCATAGTACGGGTTGCCCTCGGCCTCGTATTTTGCGAGGATCGGCGCGCGAATCTTCTGCTCTTCCTCCGCGCTCAGCGTCGTGCCCACCGCTGCCATCTGCTCACGCTTGACGGTCAACATCACGCTCGCCGCTTGCTCGCCGCCCATCACGGAAATCCGCGCGTTCGGCCACGTGAACAGGAAGCGCGGCTGATACGCGCGCCCGCACATGCCATAATTCCCGGCGCCATAGCTGCCGCCGATGATGACCGTGATCTTCGGCACGTTGGCGACCGCGACCGCGTGCACCATCTTGGCGCCGTCCTTGGCGATGCCGCCGTGTTCCGCCTTGGAGCCGACCATGAAGCCCGTGATGTTCTGCAGGAACAGGAGCGGAATCTTGCGGTGGCAGCACAGCTCGACGAAATGCGCGGCCTTGAGCGCGGATTCGCTGAACAGGACGCCGTTGTTGCCGATGATGCCCACGGGCATGCCGTGAATGTGCGCGAAGCCCGTGACGACCGTTGTGCCGTAGCGCGGCTTGAACTCCTGGAAGCGGCTGCCGTCGACGATGCGCGCGATGACTTCGCGGACGTCGTACGGCGTGCGCAGGTCCGGCGGAAGGACGCCGAGCAGCTCGGACGGATCGTACGCCGGCGGCTCGGGTTCCTTGAACACGCCGGTCGGCGTCTTGACCGTGTTCAGCGTGCCGACGATCTCGCGCGCCAGGTGCAGCGCGTGCTGGTCGTCATCGGCGAGGTGATCGGCCACGCCGGAGATGCGCGTGTGCACGTCGCCGCCGCCCAGCGCCTCCGCGGTAATCTCCTCGCCCGTCGCGGCTTTGACCAGCGGCGGTCCGGCCAGGTAGATGGTGCCGCGGTTCTTGACGATGATGGCTTCGTCTGACATCGCCGGCATGTACGCGCCGCCCGCGGTGCACATCCCCAGCACGACGGCGACCTGCGCGATGCCCGCCGCCGACAAGTTGGCCTGGTTGTAGAAGATGCGGCCAAAGTGCTCGCGGTCCGGGAACACGTCGCTCTGCAGCGGCAGGAACGCGCCGCCGGAATCCACGAGGTAGACGCACGGGAGGCGGTTCTCAAAGGCGATTTCCTGCGCGCGCAGGTGCTTCTTGACCGTCATCGGCAGGTACGACCCGCCTTTCACGGTGGCGTCGTTGGCGACGATCATGACTTCGCGCCCGGCGACGCGACCGATGCCGGTGATGACGCCCGCGCTGGGCGCCTGATCGTCGTACATGCCGTTGGCCGCGAGCGCAGACAGCTCCAGGAACGGCGCGTTGGGATCGAGCAACGCCTCCACGCGCTCACGGGCGAGCAACGCCCCGCGCTCCGTGTGACGCGCGCGGGCAACTGCCGAACCGCCGAGACGGGTCGTCTCCAGCCGGGCGCGCAAGTCGTCGACAAGGCGTTGATGATGCGCGCGATTCGCCGCGAAGGAGGGGGAGGAGACGTCAATCTGGCTGTCGAGTACTTCCATGGGCGCGCGGTTGTAGCAAAGCGCGCGGTTGGCGTCGAGAGTCCGCCGTCAGTGCGCGTGCGCCGGCGCCGTGATCGCCTGCACAGCCCAGACGATGCCTGCGCCGACGAGCGTCCCCGCGGCATCCCACGCCAGATCTTTCCACGACGGATCGCCATGGCCGCTCAGATCCCAGGCTTCCTTCGCAAGACCGGGGACAAAGCCAATCGTCGCACCCAGCGCGAACGACCGCCAATCGGGACCAGGACCGCCCGCGAGCGGAATGGTCGTAGTCGCCGCCGCGCCAAACGCCGCGCTGTAGCCAAAGTGTGCAGCCTTGTCGGCGCCCAGCCAGTCATCCGCGCGCGCCACCGAGGACGTGAGGCACAACATGACGACAATGGCGGTGACTCTCTGAATCACTTGATAATTTTCTTGACCCACTGACCATACCACCAGATGCCGATGGCGGAGAGCGCGCCGATGCCGCCCATGATGTACCAGACCATGCCGGGGTTGTGCGTCGCGTAGAGCTGCGCCGTCACATCGTGCGGATTCTGGTGGAGGTACTCGCACAGCTTCTGGAACGCTTCACCCTTGGGCACCGCGTCCGCCGCCGCCTGGCCAAAGCCCTTCTGCACCAGCAGCTCGCGGGAGAAAGTGTCCTTGGAGGCAAAGTGGTCGTACAGCTTGGTGCCGATCTTGCCCTCCAGCGTCCAGCCGATCGCCAGCGGGATTTGGCTGAAGCCGAGGTACATCGCCTTCTTGTCGGACGGCGCGAAGTTGCCGATGTATTCCGAGAACTTCGGGCTCGACAGCATCTCGCCGACCGAGAAGACCGCGATGGCGCCGACCGAGAACCAACCGAGCCCCGATGCGCCCGACAACACCAGCGACAGCGCCGCGAGGAGCGTACCGACGACCATCGAGTTGATCGCCTTCATCTTGCCGCTCAGCGCAGCGAACAGGAAGCAGGTGAGCATGATCAGCATCGCGTTGATGTTGAGCATCCCTTCCGGAAGGATCTCCGAGCCGTCCTTGTTCATCACGATGAAGAACTTGACGATCGGGCTCTCAACACCTTGACCACCAAAGAGCGTGGTGACGATGTCGCGCGTGTCGACCCAGTCTTCAATGTGCGCCGGGAGCACGTCAAACAGCGAGTTGAACATGAACCAGAA
>CAINLT010000409.1 GCA_903850505.1 uncultured Myxococcales bacterium
CAGGAACGGGCGGACCATCAACGGCGCTTCCGTTTGGCCGAGAAAGATGTTGCCGACGGTGGAGAGCGACTCCGCGCCCGACGTGCCCATGAAGCGCGCCAGGCCTTTGGCGAAGACGCGGACGATGCGGACCATGATGCCGCTGTGGTAGCCGACGGTCATGAGCGACGAGAAGAAGATGATGGTCGGCAGGACGCTGAACGCGACGACGGCGGTACCGCTGATGAGATCGCCAAAGAGGAAGCGTGCGCCGTCGTTGGAGAAGTTCATGAGCGCGACGAAGGCGTCGTTGACCCACGAGAAGAACTTGTTGGCCTGCGAGGACTTGAGCACCAACGCGGCGAAGACGAGCTGCATCGTCACGCCCGCGCCGACGACGCGCCACGGAAATTTCTGGCCGGGGCGCTTGTCGCGGAAGATCCAGCAGCCTGCGATCATGACGATGAGGCCGAGGACCGCCTGCAAACGCGGCAGAATGCCGGCGTCGCCAACTTCGTGAACAAAGGCGTGCGGGGCAGTTGCCGGATCGGCGCTGGCAACCATTGGAAATGCCAGACAAAGCGCGACAAGAACGACGAGGCGAATCGGCATCGCGGACTCCGGTCGCAGCGGATGGCGACGGACCGAGCGTGCGTGGTTGTGCGCGCGCCGTCAACGCTTGCCCGCGGACACAGCAGCGTGCCACCATCGCGGTCCCATGGCGCGTCGTCCTCACATCCTCATCATCGGCGGCGCTTCCGTGGACAGCCTGCGCGCGGACGGCCAGGCCGTTACGACGCCGGGCGGCGCGGCGCTCTACACCGCGATTGCCGCGCGAAAAGCCGGCGCGGATGTGCGGTTTTTCGGCTTCAAGCCCGATCCCCTGCCCGAGCTCTTCCGCGAGCCGGCGCGCATGGTCGATTGGATCGGCCCGCCGTGTCAGCTGGACGACATTCCGCACTTTGAGATCATCTACGACGAGCGCGGCGATGCCCGCATGGGCGCGGCGTCCTGGGGCAAGGAAGACCAGCTCGATCCGGCGATGGTCCCGGATGCGCTGCTGGAGAACGTCGACTACATCCACATCGCGGCGATTCACGATCCGTCGCTGCAGATGAAGTTCGTGCAGACGCTGCGGCGGCGGTCGTCGGCGAAGCTGTCGGCGGGCACGTTTGGCTACATGGTGCACCGCGCGCCGGATGCGGTGCGGGCGCTGCAGGAAGCGACGGACCTGTTCTTCCTGAACGGTTTTGAGGCCGATCTGGTGTTTGGCCGGCAGGCGCCGACCGTGCGGCCCGGGCAAATCCTGGTGATTACGCGCGGCGCGGAAGGCGCGGACGTGTGGCAGGGCGATTGGTGCACGCGGGTGCCCTGCTATCCGGCCAAGCCGCTCGACCTCACGGGCGCGGGCGATTCCGTGTGCGGCGGCGCGCTGGCGGGGCTGGTGGATGGCCTGCATCCGACCCAAGCGGTGCAACTGGGCGCGGCGGTCGCGGCGCTGACCATCGAGTCGCCGGGCATGACGGGCCTGCTGAAAGCGACGCGCATGACCATCGTGCAGCGGCAGACGCAGACCGTGGACGCGCGCGTGAGCGTGGACGAGGCGCAGGTGGAGCGCATCGGCGCGATCCTGGCCGACCTGCCGCACATCGCGCCGTTTGATTTTACCGGCCCGCATTTTCCGCCAGTTGGCGATCCGCTGGCGATCCCGTGGTTCTTCGCGACGATGCTGCACCAGTTTGGCTTCTGGAGCCCGCGCGAAGGTCGTTGGGACCAGCCGATGCTGGCGGACCTGGATGGCGAACGGCTCAAAGGCTCGGACTACGTCTTCGCGGCTTTTGCCCGCGTCCTGCGGGAGAATCCCGACCTGCTGGCGCCGCGCGCGCAGGCGACGTTGCGCTGGAGCGACACGGAAGACACGTTCCGCGCGGACGACGGCAACGTGCCGGTGCCGGTGCTGGCCAATCACCACGCGTTGGCGCGCAGCTACGGCCGCGACCTGTGGGAGTTGGGCTGGACGCCGGAGCTGCTGGTGACGCTGGCGCAGGAGGCCGTGAATCCCGTCGCGGCGCTCGTGGAGAAGCTCGACCACATCGCCGGCTACCGCGAGGATCCGCTGCGGAAGAAGTCGATGCTGCTTGTGGCGGCGCTGGGCCAACGCCCGGAGAAGTTCCTGGATCTGGCCGATGGCCGGGATCTGGCGCCCATCATCGACTACCACCTGATGCGCTCGTGCCTGCGCACGGGTCTGGTGCGCGTGCATGACGACGCGCTGCGGGCGACGCTGCTGGGCCGCAAGCTGTGCACGCCCGCGGACGAAAACGCGGTGCGGGTGGCGAGCTACGACGCGATTCAACGCCTGTGCGCGCACTCCGGGCGGGACGTGGGAACGGTGGATTACTTCTTCTTTGGTGCGCGCAAACGCTGTCCGGAGTTGACCGAGCCCGACTGCGCGAATTGCCCGCTGGAGAGCGCGTGCGCGAAGGACAAGGGGCTGTTCCAGCCGGTCTTGCGGACGACGTTCTACTGACCTGAGACGCTACTTCCGCCGCCGCGCCAGAAACGCATCCATTCGCCGGAATTTCTCGGGATTCTCAAACAGCGCCGCCTGCGTCGCGTTGGCAAAGCGCGTCTGCGCCGCCGTGTCGCCTTCATACTGCGCCAGCGCCAGCTTGGTCATACGCGTCGCCATCGGGTCGTTATTGCTGATCATTTCCGCGATGCCGAGCGCCGCCTCCAGCACGTCGTTGTCGTCGACGACCTGGTTGACCATGCCCATGTGCAGCGCCTCGTCGGCTTCCACGATGCGACCGGTGAACAGCAGCTCGCGTGCCCGCCCGAGGCCAACAAGCGCCGCCAACCGCCACGTCGCGCCCGCCGCCGCCATGATACCCAGCCCCGTCTCCGGCTGGCCAAACTTGGCCGACTGCCCCGCCACGCGGATGTCGCACGCCAACGCGAGCTCGCAACCGCCGCCCAGCGCGTAGCCGCGAATCGCCGCAATCACCGGGCTGGGAAACTTGGCGATGCGGTCAAAAAGCCCGCTGTTGATGCCCTTCAGCGCGTCCTCGGCGCGGCGATCCCGCAGTTGCGCAATATCCGCGCCGGCGGCAAACGCTTTTCCGCCCGCGCCGGTCAGGACGACCACGTGCACGTCCGGGCGGTTTTCATAGAGGTCCAGCGCGGCGTGCAGCGCGTCAACCAAGCCGTGGTCGAGCGCGTTCAGCTTGTCGGGCCGATTCAGCGTGAGAATCAAGACGTTGCCACGCACTTCATCAAGAAGCGCTGGCTGATGCACACCCGGGATACTCACGACCTTTCCTCCTCACCTGCAGCGCCGAAAACCCGGCACACCGCTCTGGTACGCGAAGTGCCAGTCGAGCCGCGCACTACAACTTGACGTACTCGTACTGAAACTCCTGACCGTTGATGCCACGCCGCGGCGGGGCAATCCAATTCGCGACCTTACCCTGCTCGTACACGCCGTGCATGATGCTGCGCAGATACGCCTTGTCCGCGTCGGTGGGCAGCCAATCCGCCTTGCGCGCGTTGAACTCCGCTTCGCTGATCGGGTTGCCTTGCAGGTCAAAGAACGCGCCGTTGTAGATACCCTGATGGCGATGGAAACGGCGCGACGGCAGCGTGACTTCAAAGTCCAGCCCTTCGTCCTTCACCGCCTTGCTCCAGCGCCGCACGGCATTCGCGCAGTCGTCGATGTAGTCGTCCCGCAGCACTTCATTCATCGCGTTGCGCAGCGCCACGCTCTCGTCCACGAACTTGCCGTCCTTGAACAGCGTCACCAGCTTTTCCTGGCCGAGCGCGGTGTGCTCCGTGTAGTTCTTTTCCTCCATGAAGCGGCCTTTCAAGCCCGCCGCGAAGAAATCCGCGGCGTTGCTGGAAATTTCGCTGCCAAAGAGGTCGAGGCAGTAGCTGAACCAGAAGTTGATGAACTTCTGCTCCGTCGCCAGGTCAATGCCGCCCTGCGCCCGCGCGTCGCCACTCGGATCCAGCAGCGTCAACTGCGCCGAACGACGGAGCACGCGCTCCAGACCGGTATCGCCCACAAACATGTGATGCGCTTCTTCCGTGAGCATGAACTTGCACGTGCGGCTCAGCGGGTCAAAGCCCGATTCTGAAAGCGAATGCAGCTGGAACTTGCCGTCGCGGTCCGCGAACATCGTGAAGCAGTAGAAGCTCAGCCAGTCGTCGCACGGCTGATTGAACGCGTCCAGGATGCGCGGCTTGTCGGCATCGCCGGAGCGACGCGCCAGCAATTCTTCCGCTTCATCGCGGCCTTCCGCGCCAAAATAGCTGTGCAGCAAGTAGACCATCGCCCACAGGTGGCGGCCTTCCTCGACGTTGACCTGGCAGACGTTGCGCATGTCGTACAGGCTCGGCGCGGTCTTCCACAGCTGCCGCTGCTGCTCCACGCTCGCCGGCTCGGTATCGCCCTGCGTCACGATGATGCGCCGCAGCGTATTGCGGAACTCGCCCGGCACTTCCTGCCACGCGGGCTGGCCGATGTGGTCGCCAAAGTTGACCTTGCGGTCCGGATCGCGCTCCGACAGGAAAATTCCCCAGCGGTAATCCGGCATCTTCACGTAGTCAAAGTGCGCCCAGCCATCCTTGTCCGCGCTCACGGCGGTGCGGAGGTAGACGTCCTTCTCCTGGATCCCGTCCGGCCCCATCTCCTGCCACCATTGCAGATAGCGCGGCTGCCAGTGCTCCAACGCGCGCTGCAGCCGCCGGTCATCGGACAGGTTCACGTTGTTCGGAATTTTGCTTTCGTAATCGATACTCGCCATGCACTGCCCTCCGTCCCGTTCAGGCTCCCGCGGAGCCAGCTCCCGTTCATCCCCAAATCAAGTGCGATTCCAGTCAAACACCGGCGCTTGCGGATGCCCGTACATCGGCAGCGCGCCACGCTCGCCCACCGCATTCGGCCGCTGGAAGATCCAGTTCTGCCACGCGGTCAGACGGCCAAAAAGCTTGGTATCACAGTTCTCCGGACCGGCAAAACGCAGGTTTTGCTCCATGCCCGTCAGCGCATCCGGCGAGAACGACACGCGTTCTTCAATCGCCAGCCGCACCTCGTCTTCCCAGTCGATGTCATCCGGCGCGCGGGTGACAAGGCCGATTTTCTCTGCCGTCGGCGCGTCGACGTCGCCGTGCATCGCCAGGATCTTGGCCAAGCCTTCCGGATCGCCGTAGAGCCGAATCTGCAGCCGCGTCATGCCGTTGTGCGCCGCGTGCGTGCCCGCGTGAACCTGCCCGAGCGCGATGCGGTTGGCGCCGTCCGGGTCGTCGAGCATGTACGCCCGATCCGCCGACCACGCGATTTCCAGCAGCGTGCCGGCAAAGCACGAACCGGGCTCGATGAGCGCGAACATCGACCGCGACATGTTGTCCAGACGCCGCAGCACGCGCGACTGGAACAGCTGGATTTCACGCGCCAGCCACGAGCCATCGGCGCGCAACTGCGCAATCGCCGCATCGTGGGCAAGGACGCCCTCCGCCGTGCCCAGCGTCTGCAACAGAATCAGGCCAATTTTTGGATAGTTGAAACGCAAATCGAGAAGCGCCGCATCCAACTCGCGAAACGCCTGCAGCGACCACGCCGTCGCGCCCTGCGCCTGCAAACCCGCGGCTGAGGTCGGCGCCGCTTCCGTCGGACCGCGCAGCGTCAACTCGCACCAGCGCTTGTCGTGCAGGATGCGCAGCGTCACGTTCGGCCACGTCAGCGTCTCGATTTCGCCGTCGCGCACCTGCGTCCGGGCCACGGGCGTCAGCGCGATGCCCTGTTCGCCCTGGTTGCCGCCCGCGTCCGCCACGATCTTCTGCGAACGATCGGCAATCCCCTGATCCCACTTGGATTTTGGCCAGCCGCCATCGACCAGCCGCATCTTCAAGGCGTCGCGCAGGCGAAAACCCTCCGCCTTGGTGCAGAACAGGTCAGCCACGTCGCGCCGGACCTTGCGCTTGTCCACGAGCCGCGTGAGGCCGCCCGTACCCGGCAGCACGCCCAGGAGCGGCACTTCCGGCAGGGACACGGCGGAAAAACCGTCGTCGATCAGGTAGATCTCCGCGCACGCTTCAGCCAGTTCATAGCCACCGCCCGCCGCCGTTCCGTTCAACGCCGCGATGTAGCGCTGGCTTGAATGCGTCGTCGCGTCCTCGATCTCGCAGCGGGTTTCATTGGTGAACTTGCAGAAGTTGACCTTGAAGCCGTGCGCGGAGCCCGCGAGCATTTTGATGTTGGCGCCGGCGCAGAACATCTTGGGCACGCCGCCGGTCACGACGATGCAGCGCACTTGCGGGTGCTCAAAGCGCAGACGGCGGACCGCGTCGGCCAGCTCAATGTCCACGCCCAGGTCGTAACTGTTCATTTTCAGGTCATAACCGGGCCGCAGCGGGGCATCGCGGTCGACCTGCATCGTCAGCGTGGCGACGGCGCCGTCCACCGCGAGCTTCCAGTGATGGTAGCGCTCCGGCGAGGTGTCAAACGTGACCGGCGGCAAGTCCAAATGCGCAGAATCGTGAGCCATTTGCATCCCAAGGCGCGGTTCGACCGCGAGCGGGCGAGTCTATCACAAAACGTTGCCGCTTGTCTGCCGCCTCTTTGACGCCGGGGCCGTGGAGTGCGAGAACGGCGGCGGAGGATTAGGATGACCAAGATGCTGCAGAAACGGGACCGCGCGCTCGGCGCGTTCATCGGCCTCGCCGTGGGCGATGCGCTGGGAACGACGCTGGAATTCGTCAGGCGCAAGGACGTCGTGCCGCTTGTGGACATGGTCGGCGGCGGGCCTTTTGGCCTGAAACCGGGGCAATGGACCGACGACACCTCGATGGCGCTGTGCCTCGCCGATTCGCTGAACGCGTGCGGTGGCTTGAATCAGCGCGATTTGGCCGAGCGGTTCCAGCGCTGGCGGCAGAAAGGCGAAAACTCCGTGAATGGCGTCTGTTTTGACATTGGCGGCGCGACAAAACAGGCGCTGATTCGGTTCGCGCGGACCGACGATCCGGTCGCCGGCTCGACGGATCCGGACGACGGCGGGAACGGCTCGCTGATGCGCCTGTCGCCCGTCGCCGTGCGGTTTCACGACGTGGCGACGGCGGTTGAGGCGGCGCGCCGACAGAGCGAGGTGACGCACGCGTCGCCGGAGTGCATGGACGCGTGCGCGCTGTTTGCCGAGCTCCTGGTGCTGGCGATCGACGGCGCCGACAAAGCGTCCGTGCTGCAGCCGCGCGAGCGCGCGTTGGCGCCGAAGATCGCCGGGATCGCCAGCGGCGCGTGGCAAGCGAAGACGGAGGCGCAGATCAGCTCGACGGGCTACGTTGTCCACACGCTGGAAGCAGCGCTCTGGTGTGTCCATCACAGCGACAACTTCCACGACGCCGTGCTGCGCGCTGCCAATCTGGGCCATGACGCCGATACCGTTGCCGCAGTCACCGGCCAGCTGGCGGGCGCGATCTGGGGTCTGTCCGGCATTCCGGCGGGGTGGCTGGAGAAGCTCGCCTGGCGTGACGATCTCGTGGCACGCGCGACCCTGCTTTGGGACGCTGGAGTCGCTGACGCCCGATGACAACTGCCGCGCCGGAGCCTACACTCCCCGCCCGCGGCCGTCTGACCGCCCTTTCCTCTCCGGAGTCACCATGAGCAACGCCCAGGACATCGTCATCGTCGCCGGCAAGCGCACGCCTTTTGGCGCGTTTTGCGGTTCCCTCAAAGATCTGACCGCTACGGACCTGGGCGTGGAAGCCGCCAAGGCCGCGCTCGCCTCCATCGGCGCTGACGGCAGCGTCATCGACGCGGTGTTCTTCGGCAATGTGCTCCAGACCTCGCAGGACGCGATTTACCTCGCGCGCCACATCGGCCTGCGCACCGGCGGCCGCCAGGATGCCCCCGCGCTGACGCTCAATCGCCTCTGCGGCTCCGGTTTTGAAGCCATCGCCCAGGGCGCCAACGCCATCAAGCTCGGTGAAGCGGAAGTCGTCCTCGTCGGCGGCGCGGAGAGCATGACGCAGGCGCCCCACGTCGTCCGCGGCGCGCGCAGCGGCATCGGCTTTGGCCCCGGCGGCAAGTTTGAGGATTCGCTCTTCACCTGCCTCATGGACACGACGACCAGCATGATGATGGCCAACACGGCCGAGAAGCTCGCGCGGACGCACGAGATTTCCCGCCAGGCGTGTGACGACTTCGCGCTGGAAGGCCAGAAGCGTTATGCCAAGGCGCTGGCCGACGGCATCTACAAGGACGAAATCGCGCCCGTGACCATCCAGTCGCGCAAGGGCCCGGTCGTCGTGGAGAAGGACGAGCACACGCGCCCCGAGACGACGATGGAAGGCCTGACCAAGCTCAAGCCGGCGTTTGAAAAGGAAGGCGTCGTGACGGCCGGCAATGCCTCGGGCATCGTCGACGGCGCGGCGGCGCTCATCGTGACGACCCGCAAGCGCGCGGAAGCTGAGAAGTGGCCGGTGTTGGCGCGCATCGTCGCGCACGCCGCGGTCGGTTGCGATCCGACGGTGATGGGCATTGGCCCGGTGCCGGCGGTCAAGAGCGCGCTGGCGCGTGCGGGCCTGAACCTCGCGCAAATGGATGCCGTGGAAGTGAATGAGGCGTTTGCGCCGCAGTTCCTCGCGGTCGCCAAGGATCTCGGCCTGGACATGGCCAAGACCAACATCCACGGCGGCGCGATCGCGATGGGTCACCCGCTGGCGGCGTCCGGCGCGCGCATCATGCTGCACCTCGCGTTGCACCTGCAGCGCACCGGCGCTCAGTACGCGGTCGGTTCGGCGTGCATCGGCGGCGGCCAGGGCATGGCCGTCGTTATCTCGCGCGACTAGTCAATCGGTTAGACTTCATGTCAGCGGCTGCGTGAGCCGTTCGTCCGGCAGATTCGGCGAACGGTTCGCGCAGCGCGTGGCCAATTCGATAGCCACGCCTGTCCGCGGGGTGTATCCTCCCGCTCCATTCGCGGCTGAACCGCTTCAAGAAGATCCAACGCCCCATGCCCAAGACCAAGAAATCCGACAAACAAACTGTGCAATTGCTGCCCCTCGGCGGCGTTGGCCGCATGGGCATGAACGCGATGTTGCTGATTTGCGGCGACGACGCTGTGCTGCTCGATTGCGGCGTGTCGTTTGTCGACAGTGAAATCCCCGGCATCGATGTGATGCTGCCGTCCTTGCGCGTGCTCGCGAGCTACAAGAAGAAGCTCCGCGCGATTGTCCTGACCCACGGTCACGAAGATCACATCGGCGCGCTGCCCCACGTCCTCCGGCTCTTTCCGGTGCCGATTTATTCGACGCGCTTCACCGCCGCGCTCATCCAGCAGCGTTTGCGGGAACATGGGATGGAATCGTCGGTCAACCTGTCGATCATCAAGCCCGGCAAGAAGCTGCAGATTGGCCCGTTCGATTTCAATTTCCTCCGCGTCACGCACTCGCTGCCTGACTGCGTTTCGCTGGCGATTGGCACGCCGTCGGGCAACATCCTCTTCACCGGCGACTTCAAGATCGAAGCCGGCCTGCGCGACGGCGCGGTCTTTGATGAAGCCGGCTTCCGCGCGTTTGGCGACTCGGGCGTCGCGCTCATGATGTCGGACTCGACCAACGCGGAAGTGCCCGGCTGGTCCGGCGCCGAATCTGGCGTGTCGATTGCGCTGACGGAAGTCATCGGCGCATGCAAAGGTCGGGCAATTGTCGGCCTTTTCGCTTCGAACCTCTACCGCGTCCACACCGTCGTCGACGCCGCGCGCACCGCCGGCCGCTACACGGTCCTCCTCGGCCGCTCGCTCGACCGCTACATCGAATGCGCCAACAACGCGACGGACATGCCCTTTGACGCCGATGACTTCATCGATGCCAAGGACATGCATCTGTACGACGACAACGAGCTCTGCGTCATCTGCACCGGCAGCCAGGCGGAACCGCGCGCCGCGCTCAGTCGCGCCGCCCAGGGCATCCACCCGAACCTGTCGATCAAGGACACGGACACTATCATCCTGTCGTCGCGCGTCATTCCCGGCAACGAGAAGCGCATCTACTCGATGATCAACGACCTCGCCCGCCGCGGCGCGCACATCATCTCCACGCGCACGCGCCGCGACATTCACGCCTCGGGCCACGCGTATTCCGACGAACAGCGCGCGCTGATTTCCTGGGTGCGGCCCAAGCATTTCTTCCCGGTGCACGGCGAATACACGTTCCTCCAGCGCCACGCGGAGCTCGCCGCCGAATTCAACGCGAAGACGGTGCTGGCCGAAAATGGCCAGATCCTGGAACTCACGCAGGACGGCGTCTCCGTGCGCGATTTGGTGGAAGTGACGCCGTGGTACGCCGATGGCTCCATCGTGGGCGACGCGGAGACGCTGCAAATCAAGGCGCGCGAAAAGCTGGCGTTCAACGGCGTTGTCGCGATTTCCGCGCGGCTGAAGATCCAACGCGGCGTGGTGGTGCCCAAGGTGCGCGCGCAGCCGAGCGGCGTGTATCAAGGCAACGGCGAACTGGCCGAGGAAATCGAGAAGGCGCTCAGCCGCGTGCTGGCGGACATGGACGCCAAGACGGCGCCGGACAAGATCGAGGGCCTCATCACCCAGCACGTCCGCAAGGTGTGCAAGCGCTACACGACGCGCAAGCCGGTGGTGCTGGCGCTCGTTGAAGTCGACAAGGACTGACGATGGCCGCGCCAATTGCCCGAAAAGGCGCGCCCGCCAAGGCTGCGCCGTATCCGAAGAAAGCTGCGCCCGCAAAAGCTGCGCCGTTCGCCAAGAAACCCGCGCCGGCGAAGGCTGCGCCATTTGCCAAGAAGCCCGCGCCGGCGAAAGCTGCGCTGCCGGCCAAGAAGGGCGGACCGGTGCCGGCCGCGCCGTACGTCAAGAAGAAAGGCGGGTCGACCAAGGATTTGCGGACGCTTTCCGCGGACTTTCTCGCGGCGGTAACCGGTCCAGGCGAGTTTCCGTCGGGTCCGCCGGAGATCGCGATTGTCGGCCGCTCCAACGTCGGCAAGTCGTCGCTCGTCAACGCGTTGGCCAACCGCCACAGCCTCGCGCGCACGTCCAAGACGCCCGGGCGCACGCAGGCGATCATCCTGTTTGACTTGCTGCTCTCGTCTGGCGACACGATCCGGATGTGCGACTTGCCGGGCTTTGGCCACGCCAAGGTCGCGAAGACGCTGCGGGAATCGTTCTCGCCGATGATCCAGAAGTTTTTGGAGGAATCCAAGGAACTGCGCGGCGTCATCTTGCTGCAGGATTGCCGGCGCGACGTCGATGAGGACGCGATTGGCTTCGCCGAATGGCTGCGCGAAATCAACCGGCCGGTGCTCATCGTCGCGACCAAGATGGACGAACTGCCCAAGACCAAGCGCGGCGGCGTGATTGCCCGGCTGCAGCGCGATTTTGACCTGGAGCATCCGCCGATCGCGACGAGCGTGCGGGAGAGCCTGGGCATCGCCGACTTGCTGCACAACATGCGTCGGCTGGCGCGGCAAACGCAGGCGTAACAGTGGAAATTCGCCGCGCGACGGCCGCTGACGCACCGGTTCTCGCGGCGCTGGAACGCGCGTGCTTTGCCGAACCGTGGTCGCTTGAATCGGTCGCCGGTGACCTCGCAAGCCCGCTGGCGCGCGCCTGGATCGCCCACGAGGGTGACAGTGCCGCCGGCTACCTGCTCGGCACCCAAGTCGTCGACGAGTTCACCGTCGCCCGCATCGCCAGTCTCCCCAGCTTTCGCCGCCGCGGCATTGGCCGTGCGCTCCTCGACCGTGCCGTCGCCACCGCGCGGGCCAGCGGCGTGACCGTCGTCTTCCTGGAAGTGCGCGCCGGCAACGTCCCCGCCATTGCGCTCTATGCATCCGTCGGCTTCATCGTCACGCGGCGGCGCAAAGGCTACTACGCCGACGGGGAAGACGCGCTCGACATGCGCTGGGAGCTGCCATGAAGCCGATGCGGAGCGGGATTTACGCGATTGTGGACGGCGACCGTCTGGGACTCGCGGCGCGGACGGAGCTGCGGCCGCCGGTGAACCTGCTGCGCGCGTACGCGGAGGCGGCGGCGGAGGCGGGCGCGATCGCGGTGCAACTGCGCCTGAAGCACCTGCCGCTGGGTCATCCGACCCGGCTGACGGCGCTGAATGCGGTGCGGCGCGCGCTGGCGGGGCAGATTCCGGTGCTTGCCGATGACGATGTGGCGGCTGCGGTCGCGGCGCACGTCGGCGTTCATCTCGGGCAGGACGATGGCGATCCCCGCTTGGCGCGCACCCAGCTCGACCCGGACGCGCTGCTGGGCTTCTCGACGCACAACGTGGCGCAGGTCCAGGCCGCACAGACGCTGCCGGTGCAGTACCTCGGTTTTGGCCCCGTGCGCGCGACCGATGGCAAGCACGCCCACGACGCCGTAACGGGACTGGCGACGCTGACGCAGGCGGTGGCGGCCAGTCGCCTGCCGGTCATCGCGATTGGCGGCCTGCCGCTGGCTGACGTGCCGCTGATCCGCCAAACCGGCGCGCATGGCATGGCGGTCATCGGCGCATGGCTCGGCCCGCTTGGGCAACCCCATGACGTCGCGACCGCGCGTGCGCGGATGGTGGAACTCGTTGCCGCGTGGAACGAATAGCCGGGACCTACCCGGGCTGAACGCCCTGCGCGGCCAGCTGCTTGCGCACTTCAGCCATGTCGACCTTGCGCAGCTCAACGATCAAGCCATCCAACGCCTGCGGCGGCAGCATTCCCGGCTGGGAAAACAGCAGCACGCCGTCGCGAAACGCCATCAGCGTCGGAATCGCCTGAATCTGGAACGCGCCCGCGAGACCTGGCTCGTCCTCCGTGTTCACCTTGCCAAACCGGATGTCCGGATTGCGCGTGGACGCTGCCTCATAGATCGGCGCGAAGGACCGGCACGGCCCACACCAGGGCGCCCAGAAGTCGATGAGCGTGATGCCCTCTTTCTCCACAGTCGCTTCAAAATTCTGCTCGTTCAGTTCCAAGCTCATCGCGTACCCCTCCGGCCTCCAATGCCGACTGATGGGTTGGAGCCATGCCACGGCGGAAAGATTCGTTCAAGCGCCTCGACGCAAATCAGCGCGAGCGATACGCTTTGGTCCCCGACGCACCGCACGCGTCTGACGTGGCCCATGACGCAAACGCCCGCTGAACTCCTGCATCGCGCCCAAGCCGGCGACCGACGGGCAATGGAGACGCTCCTGGCTGAACAGGCGCCGCGCATCGCCCGGTTTGCCGCGCGCATGTGCAAGAACCGTGCGGATGCGGAAGAAGTGGTGCAGGAGACGCTCATTGCCGCGGCCCGCACACTGCCGAATTTCCGCGGCGACGCGGCGATCTCGACGTGGATGTACACAATCGCCCGGAGCTTCTGCATCAAGCAGCGGCGGCGGGGTCGGACGGTGCGGCAGGCGGACACGTCGCTGGACGATCCGCAGTCGCACGCGGCGCTGACGCTGAGCGACGACCAGGATCGCCCGGACCGCGAGCTGGGCGAGCGCGAGTTGGGCCAAGCGGTGGAGGACGCGATTGGCGAGTTGGCGCCGATGTACCGGGAAGTGCTTGTGTTGCGCGACGTGGAGGGCCTGAGCGCGGCGGAAGTGGCGGAAACGCTGGGCCTGCGCGTGGACGCCGTGAAGAGCCGGCTCCACCGCGCGCGGCTGGCGGTGCGCGATCGCCTGTCGCCGATGCTGATGCCGCCGCAACTGCCGCCGACCGCGCCGGGCGGGCAGTGCCCGGACGTGCTGGCCAACTATTCGCGCCATCTGGAAGGCGACATGCGGCCGGAGATGTGCGCGGAGCTGGAAAACCACCTGTCGCAATGTCCGCGCTGCCAGGGGATGTGCGATTCCCTGCGCCGCACGCTCTCCTTGTGCGCGCGCGCGCCGGGGCAGGCCGTGCCGCCGTCGACGCAGTTGCTGGTCCGCGTGGCGCTGCAGCGCGCGTTGGATGCGCGCTGACACGACCAGGAGCGCGTGCCGGCGAGCGCACCGCCTTGTGCAACTACGCCGTGCCCGCTAGATTCCGCGGCACGGAGAAGAACGATGCATCCTGAGACGACAGAAAGTGTGGAAGACGCGTTTGCCATTCGCCGCGTGGTTGTGATCGGCGCCGGAACGATGGGTCACGGCATCGCGCATGTGTGCGCGGCGGCGGGCTGTGAAGTGTGGCTGAACGATGTTTCCGCCGCGGCGATCGACGCGGGCTTGGCCAAGATTCACCAGAACCTCGCGGTGGGC
>CAINLT010000410.1 GCA_903850505.1 uncultured Myxococcales bacterium
CCGATCTACTTCGCCCGTGTGCAGGCCAATGCCCGTGCGAATCGGCGCAATGCCGCGCACCGCCAGCCGCTCGTTCAGCAGGATCAACGCCGCGCGCATCCGCACGGCCGCCCGCACCGCGCGCTGCGCATCGTCCGGCTTGGGCACTGGCGCGCCGAAGACCGCCATGATCGCGTCGCCGATGTACTTGTCGACAACGCCGCCTTCTTCCATCACGACGGTGACCATCGCGGTGAAGTATTCGTTGAGTAGGCTGACAAGCTCGTGGGCGCTCATCGTCTCGGAGAGCGACGTGAAGCTGCGGATGTCCGTGAACAGCACCGTCACCGGCAGCGTCACACCGCCCAGCTGCACGCGCCCGGCCATCAGGTGTTCCACGACCTGCTCGGTCATGTACTTGCCCATCGTCGCCCGCAGGCGGTCGCGCTCCTCCAGGCCATCGACCATGGCGTTGAAGCCTTCAGCCAGATCCTCAATCTCGTCGCCGGTCTTGATCTCCGCTACTTTCACGTACTGTTGGTGTTCCAGCTTCTTGTGCGCCAGCGTAATCCGCTTGAGGTTCACTGACATCACGCTCGCGATGCGGATGCCCAGCGCCATCGCCAGGAGCGCCGCGAGCGCCACCAGCGCGGACGCGATGCGCAGGTGCTTGTCCAGCGTTTCATGGACGCCGACCCGCATCGCCGTCGTGACCGACACACCCGGCAGCGTCTTGGGCGCGAAACGCTGGCGGGCGAAGTTGCGATCGACGACCACGGCATCCAGCGCGTCCGCCGCCGCGCAGGCATCGACGCCATTGACCTGATACGAACCGACGGCGCGCTGGTTGGCGTCATACAGGCACAGCGACACGCCGACTTTTTGCGCGACATTCTTGGTGAAATCGTTGTCCAGCGGCAGGCAGGCGACGATCAGCCCCGCGCCCGGGATCGCGATCGCGACCGTCCAAGCCGGCGGCGGCGGCGCTTTGGCATCGGCGATTTGCTCACAGCCGCTCGGCATGACCGCGTGGAACTCACCGCCCGCCAGCGTCTTGGCAAACGGCTCCTGCGCCAGCTTTGCCGCCGGATGCGCGCAGCCCAGGGACGTCACAAGCTGACCTTGCGCGTCGTAGAAGAGCACGTCGAATTCCGGATAGACGTCGTGGAACTGCTTGGCCACCTCATGCAGCGCGTTCACGTCGTGCGCCAGGAGCGCCGTCTTTGTCGCCGGATCGAGCGCGCGCATCCGCGCCGCCAGCGTGATGTCCTTGATGTCGTCGGCGAGCTCCATCAGGAACTCCTGCTCGACGTCCTCGACGCGGTCATCGACCTGATCCACGAGCGCGTCGCGCATCAGCCAGCTCAGCAGCGGCATGGCGGCGAGCGGCGCGATGGCCGAGAGGGCCACCAGCCCCATGAGTTTGGCGCGGACGGTGTGCAGGATGGTCAAAGCGGTTCGCCCCCGGCGCGTTGCGCCGCAAAACCAGACTTACCGCATCTGGTAGGGGAAGGGCAAGGGCGGCGCGGGGGGCAATCCCGGTCACTTGGGCAGATTCCCAGCAGAATGCGCAGGATCTGGGCGGCTCCCGGCGTCGGACGCCCGCATCGGGGCTCGGCCGGAAGGGTTGGGCCCCTGCCGCGGCTGGGATGGCACCCCTCGTCGTGCGCGCCACCCATCGCCCGCCTCTTCGCGCCGGTAGTTGCCGCATGGCTTGATGGCTTCAGGGCGCGGCGGTTTGCACCCGGGACTGAAGTTCCGGGCTGCGATTCAAGATGTCCGCCTGGAGGCGGACTCGGCCAAGACTCTAATCCCGCGAGGGATTTCTTGAACCATAGCGGCGGACTCTTGTCCGGGGGCTTCCGCGACGAAGCGAGAGTTGCCGACCTTGCGATCGCCCCGCTGGGGATTGATGGCTTCAGGGCGCAGCGACTGGCACCACCTTCTTCGCCTTTTTGGGCGCGCGCGGATAGAAGCTGCGCACCACCTGCGGCTGGCGCGGATTGCGGGCGATCAGCTCGCCGCGAAGCTTGGCCAGCGCGACAAATGTGTCGTTGCGCGCGCTCTTCATCGCCTTGGAGCTGGTCGCGACCGCAGTGTCCGCCTTGGCCAAGGCGACCAGTGCCTTGGCGTACTCGGCGTAATCGACAAGCCAGTCCTTGGCGAGCGCCTTGACCTCCTTCGCCGTCGCGCCATCACTCAACGCCGCCGCGATGTCCGCGAGGAACGTCGGCTGGTCGCGCAGCGGCGCATTGCTCACCACCGCGGGCGTCTTGGGAAAGATGGCGAGATAGGCGGCGGCCGACTTGCTGTCGAAGTGTGCCGCGATCTTCAGCGCCAGCTTGTCCAGGTTGGGCCCCGTGACTTGGGCCACGGTATAGTTGAGGAAGCCCTGGTCATCCAGCGCCGCATTCTTGGCCTGGATCAAGGCGCCCATCGTCTTCAGCAGCGCGTCGAGCGGCGTCTGAAGCACGGTCGTCAGATCCTTATGCTTCGCGTCCGGTTTCAGGCGCGACAGGACGATGCGGATGTAGCCGATGATGTACTCATTGGTGGAACCTTCGGTCGGTGACGACATAGCGAACCCTCTGAGATGTTGGTGTTGTGGGAGCCAGACACGGACACGGGGGAAAAGTTACTGCGCAGGTTTTTGGCTGTCAAAAAACTGACATGCATGGGCCGGCAACCAGGAACGGCGGGGCTGCTGGCAAAAAAGATTGGCAATTGGCCGCGGCAAAAGTCGCCAACTCACGAACACCTCCTCGGGTTGAGGGAGGGCCAAGGAGGCCAGCCAGCGCTGCCCAGGATGAGGCGTCGCGCAGCGAGAGCGCGGCCGACTGTTCCACAGCACAAACGCCCGGATGGGCGAGCGAGGCATGAAGATGGCGATGTTTACCTGCTGCGTCTGCGAGGCGTCGTTCGAGATCCCCGAGGAGGTCGTGGCGCGCTACCGGCGCTGGAATCCGAAGTACTGCATCGCCCACCGCTACGTGGGCAAGATGCGGAGCCGACCCTGGGGCGGCAGGCAGCCCCCGAACGCGTTGACGCGAGCAGCCCGAATGGCCGCGCGGTGATCCGACGGGCAATTGGGGTTGGCATGCGCCGGGGGAAGTTCGCCGGGCATCGCAGTTGTCGGTTATGGAGCAGGTGCGAAGCCGGTTCGCGCCGCATATTGATACGCATGATGCGGCGATGTGGCGAATGTCATCGCGTCATGACGTCTCAACTGCGATGCAGAGCCGATTGCCCCCACAGTTCGCATCGAATGATTGCGCGCAGATGACCTTTCCCCCGCACTTGTAGCGACGATTTGCCGCGGCGAGCCATTCTGCGCTCCGTTGGTCCGTGAAAGCTGAGCAAGCAAGGCCCATTGCCGCCGATGGTGCGCAGCCCGGACGCTTCCGCACGGGTGATGCAGCGTTGTCGACGTCGCCGCCGGAGCCGGCCAGGCTGGCCACGCGACGGATTTTTTCTCCGCATACGCCGGCCGGCGCGCGGCAGGCCCAGGTCTACCGCGGGCGCACGCCCGCCCTCAGAGGGTGGGACGCCCCCAATGTTCGCATCCCGCAGCATTTTGCCGCGGCCGCGTCGATTTTGTCACACAAATCCCCGCCAGCCGCGCCGCCGGCGCTGCATGCCACCCCTGCCGGCCCGTATCAACGCCGAGGTTCCAGCCGGACGGCGCGGGCAGGGTGACGGCCGGCGGCGGGAAGGGGCGAGGCGGTTGTGCAAACCCTGCGCGGGACGCGTTCAGGCGCGAGGCGACGCGGCACTGCCTTTCCATGCGGGAAGTTTGGCCATTCGACTCGCAGCGACACCGCGGGCGGCGACCAGGTTCAGCGCCTCGTTCTTGGCAATGAACACTGCCATCGCGTCGAGCTTCTCGGCGTACGATTGCATGCTCCCATCTGGTTTCGCGCAGTGCTTGCAGTAGTCCTTGGAGTCGTCGGCGCCCGCAAAGTCTCGAGCCGCCACCATGGGCATGCCGCACGCGATGCATTTCTGTGTGGTCTCCATCTCACGCACCTCACGGCGGACGACCCAGCCCGCTTGAGACGAATGTAAGACGAGCCTGCC
>CAINLT010000411.1 GCA_903850505.1 uncultured Myxococcales bacterium
AGGCCGATGAGGAACAGCGCCTGGATGATCTCCTTCTTGAGGCCGGCATAGGTCGTCCGCACGAAGGTCGACTGGTCAAACACCGGCTCGACGTGCAGCCCCGCGGGCAGGTTCTTCAGGTTCTTCACCGCGTCCTTGACCGCGTCGACAATCGCAATCGTGTTGCCGCCCGGCACGCGCAGCACGTTCAGGTAGACGGCATTTTCACCGCCCACCGCGACCGCCTGCGTCTCCGGCGCGCCGCCGTCTTCCACTTTCGCGACGTCCTGGATCAGCACGGCCTTGGCGCCAACGACCTTCACCGGCGCTTCCCCCAGCGTTTCGACGAGCTTTGGGATCGCGTTCGTATAGACGTTGGCGTCAAATTTCGGCGAGATGAACTCACCGGACGGCAGCAGCGCGTTGGAGTCGCGCACCGCCGCCGCCACGTCCGACGACGTCAGCCCGCGCGCCTGTGCCTTGACCGGATCCACGACGATGTTGATTTGCCGTTGCCGACCGCCGTTGATGGACGCGCTCGCCACGCCGGGAATGCCTTCCAGGATCGGCTCGATTTGATTCAGCGCGTAGTCATACAGCTGCGGCCCCGACAGCCCGCCGCCCGTGACCGCGACCTGCACTACGGGAGCGTTGGACGGGTCGTATTGCAGCACGAACGGCGGCAGCACGCCGAGCGACTTGGGCACCGCGGACATCGCGAACGCCACCTGCTGCTGCACGAGCGTCTGCGCGGCGTTGAGGTCCGTGCCCCAGTTCAGCCAGACGTAGACGATGCTGAGGTTGTTGCGCGAAACGCTCTCGACGTGATCGACGCCGGGCGTCGCGCTGACGTATTTTTCAAGACGCCAGGTGATGGTCTTCTCAACGTCCTTGGGGCCAAGGCCCGGAGCCATCGTGCCGACGACAAGCACCGGCGGCGTGAGCTCGGGAAAGGTGTCCACGCTCATGCGCGGGGTGACGACGCCGGCGAAGACCACGAGGCCAATGCACAGCATCAGCACGGCGATGGGATTGCGGAGGGAAAGCTCGGTCACGGCTTCACCTCGCCGGTGGTCGCGGAAGGCGGAGCAACCGCAGGCGCGGCGGCTTTTTCAAGCTGAAATGTCACATGGTCGCCATTGGTCAGGAGCGCGCGGCCTTCGGTCACGACGAGTGAACCCGGCTTGAGCGAGAGATCGACAAACAGGCTGCCGCCGCTCTCGCCAAGCACGGTGACCGTCAGTGCCTTGGCGACGTCGCCTTCGACGACGAAAACGGTGGCTTTCTTGCCGCGGACCGACGCCGCGTAGAGTGGGATTTCCGTTGCAGGAATCGGCGCGCCGACGTCAAGCGCCGCTTCGCCAGTCGTACCCACGGGCACGCCGCGCTTGGGATCGGCGATATCGACCTCAAAATGCACGGAGCGGGTTGCCGGATCCGCGGTCGGCGAGCGACGTGACACCGTGCCGACGAGATCCTGCCGCGTCGCGCTCAAATGGATGCGCACCTCGCGCCCAGGCGCAACGACGTCAAAGTCGATCTCGGGGGCGTCAGCCGCCAAGCGCACCGTGCTGCGGTCCACAACGGAGACGATCGCCATTCCCGGACGCACAAACGCGCCGGGATCCATTGCCCGCGTCGCCACTTCGCCGTCAAACGGCGCGCGCAGCACGCAATCGCCCACTTCAAGACTGCTCAAGGTCAGCTTGGACTTGGCCGCCTCCAGGTGCGCCTGCTCGGCGGTCGTTTGCGCCGCTTTTTGTTCTGCCTCGTTTGCGGAGACGAATTGCCCCGCGACCAGCGACTTCAGCCGCAACGACTCCACCGCCAGCGCTTTCTGCCGCGCGTCGATGGCGCGCGTCTCCATCGCCACGCTCTGGCTCTCCGCACTCGTGCCGCGACAATCCAGCGTGGCCAGTACATCGCCGTGCTTCACGACGGCACCCGGGCGCACCAGCACGGTATCGACGTACGCTGAGACCATCTGCGGGCCGACGTTCGCCGACAACCACGCTTCCAGCGTGCCGACGTACGTGCGCGTCGGCTGGAAGTTCGCCGCCTTGCCGCCGATCACCGTCACCGGCTTGGGCTTGGACGCGAGCGCGACCTTGTTGGTCTGCGCCTCCGAGTGCCAGATCAAGTACGCGCCACCCGAGAGGACGGCGACGACGCCGAAAAAGATGAAGACCGGCACGAGCTTGCCGCCGGCACGTTGAGTAGGACGCGCGGATGGGGCGCTGGGCGAAGGTGGACCCGACGGGGATCCTGCGAAGGAAGGCTCAGTATTCACGTTGAAAGCTCCCGATAGCTGACGTTGCCGTTGCGCCGTTCCCGCCGGGGATCGCGTGCGCGCTGGCTGACCGTCCTCTGCAACAAACAGGCCCCACGCGGCAAACCCACATTTGCCGGTGACGCTTCAACGCGTCGCCTCCGGATCTATTCACCCGAACTTCGGTCAGCATGGGCTTGTTGCGCGCGCCACATGTTTCTTTACAAACCCGTGGCGAAGTACCGCGGCCAGCAACGCGGATCCGCGCAGAATTGCGACGCAATCGGACAAGCTCGGACCCGACGAGGCTGTGAAGTTCTGGGCTGAACGCTGTGAGACGGCCTGTCAGGCCACGACGTCCCATGACGTCGCCGCGCGCGCTGCTACCCCTTCACGACCACGCTCACCATCCGGCCTACGACCGGAATCACCTTGAGCACTTCCTTGCCCTCGGTCCATTTCATCACCGCCGGATCCGCCAGCGCCATCCGCGCGAGCTCGTCCGCCGGCGTATCCTTCTTGACCTGCAGCTTGCCGCGCAGCTTGCCGTTGACCTGCACGGGGATCTCGATGGTGTCGTCCACGCACAGCGCTTCATCAAACGTCGGCCACGGCGCCA
The DNA here is from genome assembly GCA_903850505.1 of uncultured Myxococcales bacterium. Classification (GTDB taxonomy): domain Bacteria; phylum Myxococcota_A; class UBA9042; order UBA9042; family UBA9042; genus CAIYBN01. The sequence continues at coordinate 2,868 of CAINLT010000411.1, forward strand.
GTCCCACGCTCGGCGCGTGCCCCAGCTTGGCCCACAGCTCTTCAGCCAGGTGCGGTGCGTAGGGCGCGAGCACGAGCACGAACGCCTCCGCGGTCTCACGCGGCAGCGCGGGCAGGGCGGCGAGTTCGTTCAGCGCGATCATCATCGCTGAAATCGCGGTGTTGAAGCGCAGGACGTGGCTGTCCTCCGTCACTTTCTTCACCAGCCGATGCTGCACGCGCAGGATCGCGGCGTCCGGCGCGTCGTCGACGTACGGCTTCTCAAACAGGTTCCATACGCGCTGCAGGAACCGCTTGCTCCCGACGATGTCGCGCGTCGACCACGGCTTCACCTGCTCCAGCGGGCCCATGAACATCTCGTACAGCCGGAACGTGTCCGCGCCATGTTCCTTCAGCACGTCGTCCGGATTGATCACGTTGCCGCGCGATTTCGACATCTTTTCGCCGTCTTCGCCGAGGATCATGCCCTGATTGATCAAGCGCTGGAACGGCTCCGCGGTCGGGACCACGCCCAGGTCGTACAGCACCTTGTGCCAGAACCGCGCGTACAACAGGTGCAGCACCGCGTGCTCCGCGCCGCCGACGTACAGGTCCACGGGCAGCCAGTACTTCAACGCTTCCGGGCTCGCCAGCGCGTCTGGATTGTGCGGATCGATGTAGCGCAGGTAGTACCAGCACGAACCCGCCCACTGCGGCATCGTGTTCGTCTCCCGGGCGTACCACCTGCCGTTCTGCTGGAAGAACCGCCAATCGTGGCATTTGGCCAGCGGCGGCTCCGCGTTGCCCGTCGGGAGAAAGTCATCCGTCGGCGGCAGCGTCAGCGGCAATTCGCTCTCCGGCACGGCGTGGGACGTCGTGTAGTCGATTTGCCAGCTGCCTTGCTCGACCAGATCCGCGACGTTGCTCGCGGTCAGGCCAACTTCACGCATCTTGCCGCCGTCGACAGCGGAAATGACCGGGTAGAAGACCGGAATCGGCTCGCCCCAGTAGCGCTGGCGGCTGAACACCCAGTCGCGCAGCTTGTAGTTGACCTTGCGCTCGCCGATGCCTTCCGCGACCAGCCAATCTGTCACCTGTTTCTTCACATCAAGCGTGGCAAGACCATCAAAACGACCGGAATTTACCGCGACACCGTATTCCGTCAGCGCCTGTTGCGGGTGCTCCTGCCAACGCGTGCCGTCTTTGCTTACAACTTGGATGATAGGCAGGCCAAATTGCTGGGCAAACGCGAAATCGCGGTCGTCGTGCGCCGGCACTGCCATGATCGCGCCCGTGCCATAGCCGCCGAGCACGTAGTCGGCGATCCAAATCGGCACGTCCTTGCCGGTCAGCGGATTTGTCGCATACGCCCCCGTGAACACGCCGCTCTTCTCTTTCACTTCCGCCTGGCGGTCGCGCTCGGACTTGTGGCGCGCCGCTTCCACGTACGCTTCAACGGCGACTTTCTGCGCGGGCGTCGTCAGCTTGGCGACGAGCGGGTGCTCCGGCGCAATCACCATGTAGGTCGCGCCAAACAGCGTATCTGGCCGCGTCGTGAACACGCGCAGCGTGCCTGCGTCGCCGACCACCGTGAAGTCCACTTCCGCGCCTTCCGACCGGCCGATCCAGTTGCGCTGCATCGCCTTGATACCTTCCGGCCAATCCAGCGTCTCCACGGAGTTCAGCAGGTCATCGCCGTACGCGGTGATTTTGAGCATCCACTGCCGCATCGGCACGCGCACGACGGGGTGGGCGCCGCGTTCGCTCTTCCCGTCGATCACTTCCTCATTGGAAAGCACGGTGCCGAGCGCCGCGCACCAGTTCACCGGAATTTCCGCCTGATAGGCGAGGCCCTTCTTGAACAACTGCAGGAAAATCCACTGCGTCCACTTGTAGTAGGTCGGATCGGTCGTATCGACCTCGCGATCCCAGTCGTAGGAAAAGCCCAGCGACTGGATCTGCCGCCGGAACGTGTTGATGTTGACCTGCGTCGTCTTGGCCGGATGCGTGCCGGTCTGGATGGCGTACTGCTCAGCCGGCAGGCCAAAAGCGTCCCAGCCCATCGGGTGCAGCACGTTGTAGCCGTTCATCCGCAAAAAGCGGCTGTAGATATCCGTTGCCGTGTAGCCCTCGGGGTGGCCAACGTGCAAGCCCGCGCCCGACGGATACGGGAACATGTCGAGAACAAAGGCTTTTTTGCGCGTCGGGTCGGACGACGTGCGAAACGTCTTGTGCGTGAGCCAGTACGCCTGCCAGCGGGCTTCAATGGTGGTGAAGTCATAGCGGGGTGGCAGGATTTCAGTGTCGCGCGGCTGGTCGGTCATGGCGTGCCTCCTGAGGCGGGGAAGCGGTTTTGCCGCGGATGGCCGCGGATGGC
>CAINLT010000412.1 GCA_903850505.1 uncultured Myxococcales bacterium
GCCGGAGACGGAAGTGCCTGAAACGGGTCCAGATTCGACGATCGAAGTGCCGCGGCTCCACGAAAACGTCATCGACGCGGCGGCGGCGGGCGCTTCCGAAGGTCTGCATTTGGCGCTGAACGTCGGCGCGATGCTCATCGCGTTCATCGCGCTGGTGGCGCTGGCCAACGCGATGCTCGGGTGGACGCTCGGGCTGTTCGGTTTTGAGGGCGTGACGCTGCAGAAGCTCCTCGGCTACTTCTTCACGCCGGTCGCGTGGCTCATCGGCATCTCGGCGGAGGAATCGCCCGCGGTCGGCAGCCTGCTGGGCGTGAAGATCGTGCTGAACGAGTTCGTCGCCTACCTCGACCTCGCCAAGAACCTCGCCTCGCCGCAAGCGCTGTCGCCGCGTGCCGCCATCATCACCGCATACGCGCTGTGCGGTTTTGCCAACTTCGCGTCCATCGCCATCCAAATCGGCGGCATCGCGGCGATGGCGCCGGAACGTCGGAAAGACCTGGCGACGCTGGGTTTTCGCGCGATGCTGGGCGGGAGCGTGGTGGGGTACATGACGGGCGGTTTGGCGGGGTTGTTTGTTTGACCGAGGGCAGGGCGGTGGGGGAGTTTTTTGAGCGGGTGCTCCGCGATGCTGGCCGCGCTTGTACGGAGGCTTGGTACACGACCCGCTTCGCGTAGCGGCTGTGGCGGGGTCTCAATCCACATAGGTCCAAACGCCGCGCGTAGCTCTCCGACCTCAATGCACATAGGTCCAAACGCCGCGTGCAGCCCCGACCACCTCAATGCACAGAGGTCAAGACGCCACGCGCAGCCCGCGGACCTCAATCCACACAGCTCAAGACGCTGCGCCCGGCGTTCCGACCTCAGTCGACACAGCCACCGCCGCCACCGATGCCGGGTCTCCGCCAGCGACTTGGCCGCCGTGATGCCCGCCGCGCCAGCGCGATGCTGCCGCGCCCTGGTGCGGGCTTGCCGACTTGTCTGAAGTGGCCAAAAACCGCGCGGTTTTGCGGCTTGACGAGGTGTCCGGAAGCGGCACAATGAGGCCCACGCGCTGTAGCTTAGTGGCGCGCCGCCCTCGCTCCGCCTCCCGATATTCGGCGGCATGCGGCTTGCCGGATCGAGGCAGCGGCGGATCCGGATGTGGGCAGGAAGTCCAACAGCGAGCGTGGCGCGGAGTTACTTCCATGCACGCGGACCGAGAACAGATGGTGTCGAACTTCGGTCGGAGGTCGAGTGGCGCGTAACGGGACAAGTCTGAGCGTGGGTGTGTGCGGATTCGTCTGCTTGGCATGTCTCCTGGGCTGCGGCACGACCGCGGTCGGCGGCGGTGGTGGCCTTGTGGCGGCAACGGACGCCGGGTCGGACGCCGTCGTCGCTGATGCGAACGATGCCCTGAGTGGGACGGATGCCAGCGCAGATGCTGGAGTCACAGACGCCGCGGATGCTGACGATTCCGCTGCGGCAGAGATTGCAGAGGATGTCGACGCCGACGTTCAAGTGCCGCCGCTTGCGTGTGGCAGCGTCGTCGGCAGCGTCGCGGAGCTGGTCAAGGCGCTACAGTCGCTGGCGCCCGGTACGACGCTGTGCATTGCCGATGGGACGTACACCGACGCCGCGCTGAGCTTCACCGCGCTGGGTACCGCGGCGGCGCCCATCGTGATTGCGGCGCAGCATCCCGGGCAGGCGGTTTTCACGGGCAAGACGCAGATATCCATGGGCGGCGCCTACGCCACGCTGCAAGGGCTGTACTTGAAGAGTGGTCAGAGCGCGGGAACTTCGCTCGTGGAGCTGAAGTCGGGCAAGACCAACTGCGACCACTGCCGCATCACGCAGTCGGCCATTGTCGACTTCGACGCCGGCAACACGACCGACGTCAAATGGGTCAGCTTGTATGGCCAATATGACCGCGTGGACCACTGCGTGTTCTCCGGCAAGACCAACCCCGGCACGCTGCTCGTCGTCTGGCGGCAGAGCACGCAGACGGATTTTGACCAAATTGACCACAACCTGTTCGCCAACCGTCCGGTCACCGGCACCAACGGCAACGAGGCGATCCGCATTGGCACCGGCGCGGAGGCGAGCACGGACTCGTCCACCACTGTCGAGGCCAACCTGTTCGTCGCGATGAGCGGCGACGCGGAGATCATCTCGGTCAAGTCCGGCGCGAACGTCATCCACGGCAACACATTCCAGCGCTGCATTGGCCAGGTGACGCTGCGCAACGGCAGCGGCTCCACCGTGGATGGCAACATCTTCCTGACCGAAGGCGCGACTGACGCCGGCGGCATTCGCGTCATCGGCGCCAAGCACCGCGTGACGAACAACTACGTCGAAGGCGTGCGGACGACGTCGGCGGCACGCGGCGGGCTGGTCATCATGTCCGGTCAAGCCAACGCGCAGGCGGGCGGCTACGCGCAGGTGCAGGACGCGCTCGTGGCGTTCAATACGGTGTACGACTGCGACCAAAGTCTGATCTTTGGCGCGGACACGAACCCGTTGCAGCCGAGCAACGTGACGTTCGCCAACAATCTCATCGCCGCGGCGCGGACGGTGGTGGTGGCAACGGGCATTGGTCTGGCGAATCCGACGGTCATCGGCAACCTGTACGCCGGTGCGCCGCTGAGCTACACGCCCGCGACCGGGTTCACGCAAGCGGATCCGCAGCTGGTGCGCGCGGCCGATGGCTTGATGCGCCCAACGGCGGCGAGCGCGGCGGTTGGCGCGGCGCAGGGCAACCAGAACGTGCTGGTGGACATCGATGGGCAGCCGCGAACGCAGCCGGGCGACGTGGGCTGCGACCAGATCAACGCGACGGGACCGACGCACGGGCCTCTCGCGCGCGCGGACGTCGGTCCGACCTCGTGGAGCCTCACGGTGCCTTGACGGGCCATCGTGGGACTCAGCGTTGTGGATTCTTCGCATTCCCGACCGCAGCGCCCGCGTCTTGATTCAGCGGACCGGGATTGTGTAAAATGAATTGAAGGTCATTCAGCAAAGTCCGCAGTTGCCGCTGCTGGCGTGGCGTCTGCGGGGGGCGGTGGTGTGTCAACCGCGAAGGGGTGCCAAGCTGGGACGGCGTCCGGCGGTTCCGGCTGGGCGGTTGCAGCGCTGAGTTTGTGCGCAGTCGTCTATGCGCGGCGCAGGCGCCTTGGGGCACACGCGGCTGTTCAGCAGATTGAGTCGATCCGAAAGGCAGTCGATGGCGCCGGTGTCCAAGCTGCCCATGCCGGAGACGGGCGCTTCCGAAGGCCTGCATCTGGCGCTGAACGCCGCGCGATGGTCATCGACTTTGCCAGGAACTTCACCGTAGGATAAAGCGGGGCAGAATTCCTTATGGAGGTCACGTGAATCAGATTCTTCGAGTGATGATGGTGCTGGGCGTTGTGGCGTGCATGGCGGCTGGCTGTACGGCCAGCACGCAGGCTGTGGCTGATGCGGGTGAAAGCGCTGACGCCAGTGACGTCGGGGCGGGTTCCGACGCGACTTCGGGCAGCGATGCCGTCAGCGATGTGTTGTCTGGTTCCGACAGCGCGGACACGAACGACGTGGCAGACGCGTCGCTGGACGCGACCGATGCTGCGGACACAGCCGCGCCTTCCGACGCGAGCGATGCCGCCGATGCGGCTGATAGCAGCGATGCGGCGGACGCCGTGGACAGCGCCGATGCCGGCACGCCGACCTGTTACAGCAACGGCGACTGCGCGCCGACTGAATTCTGCAAGAGCGATCCGCAAGGCTGCAACGGCGTCTGCACCCCGCTGCACAAGCCGGGCGAAAAATGTGGCATTGACGGCATTTTGTGCGTTCCTGGCTCGGTGTGCACAAATGGCGCCACGTGCCACGTGCAGGTCGAAGCCAAAGTCGGCGAGAAATGCCAGTACGACTTCTGCGGAGCCGGGCTCTATTGCAAAGGGTTTCAAAGCGCCAAAGTGTGCGAGGCGAAGGGCGACGTTGGCATCAAATGCCAAAGCGATCAGCAATGCTTGGACGGGTTGATGTGCAACCCCAGCTACACCTGCGCCCCGCCATTCGCTGACGGTGCCAGCTGCGTCACGGTTGGCAACAAGGCGCAGTGCACGTCTGGCTCCATCTGCGCGCAGACTGTCGACCTCGCGGGCGCCTCGACGCAGACATGCCTGGCCACGAAGGCGAGCGGCGACGCATGCACCTCGCACAGCCAATGCACCGGTACGGGCCAGTTCTGCAAGGGGCTGAGCCAGGCCAGCGGCAGCAGCGGCGTTTGCGCGGCATTGCCGGCTGCGGGCAGCGCGTGCCTTGACGCCACAGCGGCGTGGGGCGGCGTGGCCGTGTGTCTTGCACCAGCGTTCTGCGCCAACAAAGTGTGCACCGCGCCCGGATCCGTCGGCAGCGCGTGCGACGCGAACACGCCGTGTGCGGCGGGCCTCAAGTGCTTCAGCAAGGCGGGTATCAGCACGTGTTTGACGCCCGCGCAGACTTGCCAGTAAGCGCCTGCGAAACCCTGCTTGCGCAGGGGCTCGCAAGCCGCGGCTATGGCTTGGTCAACGGGTGAAGCTGGGCGACGTCGACGACGCCCGCCGTCCATCTTGCGGTTCGCCCCAGACCTTCGGACCTTCCGCTCGGCGGCAGCGGCGTGGGCCACATGACAGGCGGTTTGGCCAGCCTGTTCATCCAACCCAGAAGTGACGCGATAACCGCCAAAGACTGACCAATCTGTGACAGTTGCGTCATCCGCCTCTTGACGCAGCGCGTTGAAAGACGGATCGTGACGGCCCGGTGACAAGCTGTCGTCACCGTCAGCTTTGCTCCGGCAACGCGTTCGCCAAAAAAACCATAGGGTGACCCAATGAGCGACAATTTCTACACAGATAACAGTGACCTGAAGTTCTGGATTGAACAGGCCGTCGATTGGGACATGCTGGTTGAGCTCGCTGAGCGCGGCGCGCCGGCGGAAGATCGCCCGTCCAGCGTGCGCGAGGCGCGTGACACGTTTGAGGACGTGCTGAAAGAACTCGGCAAATTCGTCGCCAAGAACATCGACCCGGTGGCGCGGCAGATCGACACGGAAGGGACGAGCGTCCTGAACGGTGAAGTCATCATGTCCCCGGCCTTTGAGAAGGTCTTCAAGGGCATGAAGAAGCTCGGGCTGTACGGTCTGCCCGTGCCGCGTGAGCTCGGTGGCGTGAACGCGCCGGCCGTTGTGTACCTCGCGGGTTCGGAGCTGATCGCGCGCGGCGACACGTCGTGTATGACCCACTTCGGCTTCCACGCGGGCATCGCGCTCTCGCTGATCACGTACGCGCTGCGCGATCCGCGCTCGGTCATCAAGAACGGTCGGCTGATTTCCACGCCGTATGACGACGCGATTGCTGACATGATCAGCGGCAACACCTGGGGTTGCATGGTGCTGACGGAGCCGGGCGCGGGCTCGGACTTGGCGCAGATCAAGACGACCGCGGTGGAACAGCCCGACGGCATGTGGAAGCTGAACGGCGAGAAGATCTTCATCACGTCGGGCAACGGCCAGTACCAGCTCGTGCTCGCGCGCAGTGAAGACAACAACGCGATGCCGGGCCTCAAGGGCCTCTCGCTCTACCTGTGCAAGCGCAAGATCGGCGACAAGATCAACGTGCGCATCGCCAAAGTGGAGCACAAGATCGGCCACCACGGCTCGCCCACGTGCGTGCTTGTGTACGAAGACTCGATTGGCGAGCTGATCGGTCGGCGCGGCGACGGTTTTGAGCAGATGCTGCTCCTGATGAACTTTGCCCGCGTGGCCGTCGGCTTTGAGTCGCTGGGCCTGATTGAAGCGGCGTTCCGCACGGCCACGGAATTCGCCGCGGGTCGCGTGACGATGGGCAAGAGCATCGACCGTCACGAGATGATCGCGGACTTCCTGGAAGACATGCACCTGACCATCGTCGGTCTCCGGGCGATCTGCTTTGAGACGGCGCAGAAGGTCGAGCGTGCCAACCGCCTGGAGCAGATCCTCAAGTTCGACCCGCCGACGGACGAACACGAGCGCGCGGAGCTGGAGCGCAAGGTGAACCGCGCCAAGCGCCAAGCGCGCGACTTGACGCCGCTGGTCAAGTACTACGGTTCGGAGAAGGCCGTGGAGATGTCCCGCCTGTCGATGCAGATCCTCGGCGGCGTGGGCTACACGCAGGAATACGCGCCGGAGAAGCTGCTGCGCGACGCGCTCGTGCTGCCGATTTGGGAGGGCACGAGCCAGATCCAGTCGCTGATGGTCCTGAAGGACCAGCTGATGCAGGGTCTGCGCGATCCGCGTCGCTTCATCGTCAAGATGGCGCGGGCGAACTGGAAGCGCGTGGCGGAGAATGACCCGCTGGAGAAGCAGCTGTCCCGCCTGTTCAGCTACAAGTACAAGGCGCTGCAGACGATCCTGGTGAAGATCGCCAAGAACAAGCTGAAGCACACGTATGAGCTGCCAGTTGGCGCGTGGTCGGATGCGCTGTTCACGCAGTGGGATCCGAAGCTGGATTTCGCCCCGGGCATGCTGCACGCCGAGCGCCTGACGAAGATCCTCGCGGAAGTGGCGATTGCGCGGATCCTGGTGAAATACGCGGTGAAGTTCCCGGATCGCCGCGGCGATGCCGAGAAGTTCATGCGGCGCGCGGATCTGCATTGCCGCAACTGGCTGGCGGAGATCGAGGAGCACGGCGATGAGCTGCTCGCGGCGCTGGCGGAGAAGAATGCGAGCGCGGTGAAGTCCGCGGCTTGAGTGAGGCTGGGCGAGGGGAGGAACCGCGGGTTTCTTCCCTCGCGCCCCTCGCGGCCTTTTCAAGAGAATTGAGTGCGGAACCGCGTGGGATTGGCGCTGCGCGTCGCGCGTCGCTTTGCCGTCCGCGCGCGGGCGAGTTTGCGGCTAACCGCCCGTTCCCGTCACATCGGCCGGGAAGAAGAACGCCGCCACGCCGGTAAACTGCAGCGCCGCCGACATCTGGTCGCACTCGCCGGTCGTCGCGTTCTTGGCCAGGTCGCCCTTGCCGCTGACGAGGCTCGTCACGATCGGCAGGATATCGCCCTGATCCTCGGCGCCTTTCTTGGCAATCGCCAGCACGCTGGAGATCGTGATGCCCGCGCCGAGAATGCCCTGATCGATCCGCTCGCCGTCGACGATGTGAAACCGCACGTGCGTCCCGCGTGCTTCGAGCGTGTAGTCCTTGCCAAAGACCTGCACCGGCAGGTCGAGGTCAAACGGCGCCGACTCCAGCCAGCCGTCCTTGACCACCGCTTTGCCCGCGTCCACGTGCGGGTCGCGCGGGCTCACGTGAAACGTCTGGTCGGTCAGCAGCTTGCCGTCGGTGCCCAGCAGCGGCGCGCCAAACGCCGCGCGCACGCGGAGATGCACGTCCGGGTCGTTGACGAGGTCGTCCAGCCCGTCGAGCTCAAACAGCAGCAGAATGCCGCCGCTCTCGATGCTTGCCTGCAGGAGCTTCTCCACGGCGGAGATCCCCGTCGCCTCAATCAGCGGCACCAGCGTCGCGAACTGATTGTCGATGCCCGGCGTGCCATCGGGCGCGAGGAAGTCCGACTGGTCGCACGTGGAATCGTCGCTGCCGTCGCTGACCTTGTTGTCCAGGTTGAAGCCCGGCGCGCGGCCGTCCTTGTCCAAGCGCGTGAAGCCGATTGTGTCAAAGACATAGATTTTATGCGTGCTTTTGATCGCGACGCTCACGTCGTCGGCGCTGCTGCCGGCGTCCGTCGCTTTGACCGACGACGATTCACAGCCGCCGAACGCGAGCGCCGTCGCGCACATCAGGGTGCCCAGGTTCTTCATGCAATCCCTCCACGCGCCGTTCACGCTTCAATCGCGCTCAGGCCATCCTTGGCCTCGCCGCCCTCGGCACCGTATTTCGCCAGATCCGCGCCCACTGCGCGGCACACTGAAAGCATCACTTTGCTCGTGTTCTCGCCGCCTTCTGAGCGGTAGTGCATGCCGACCTTGATCTTGCCGCCCGCCGATCCCGCCAGCACCAGCGGAATCTCTTCCAGCGAGTGCGTCTTCGCGAGGCCCGTCTCCGACGTCCCGACCACGAGCATGTGGTCCAGCAGCGTCCCCGCGCCTTCCTGGATCGCGTCCAGCGCCGCGATCTGCGCCGCCAGCGCTTCCACGATTTGCACCGTAATCTTGTGCACTTCCGGCTGCGGATCGGGTTCGTTGTGGGTCAGTTCATGATGGCCCGTCGGCGCGTTCTGGAACAGCAGGTTGTTGACCGGGTGCGTGAACCAGTTGCTGAACACGCGCACCTGGTCGCACGCCAGCGAATACGCCATCATTTCCGCGAACACCTGGTTCTTGAGCTGCAGCTGCGGGCGCCCCTCGATGTCCGGATAGTCCAGCTCCGGCATCTTGGGCACTTTGCAGGCGTCCAGCTTGGCCGGCGCTTCCTGCAGCATGACCAACCGCTTCTCCAGCAGGCGAATGCCCTCGAAGTGCTGCTCCAGCCGCTGTTTGTCCGCCGCGCCCACGTCCATTTCCAGCCGCTTGATGTCCTCGCCGACGGAATCCAGGATGCTTTGCCGCAGCCCCAGCGTCGGGTCGATCTTCGGCGTGTCGCCGGGCATCGTGAAGCCCGTGCCAAAGATGCGCTGGAACAAGGCGTACGACGACGATTCCGGCGGATTCAGGCTGTTGGGACCGTTGTAGGAATAGCCGTCGCCCGGCGCCGCGCCGAATTCCAGCGAGCGAAAACGCGTCTCGTTGCCGATGGCGTTGGCGATAAGCTGGTCGATGCTCGGGCCGCCGAACGTCGTGTTGTTGCCTTGCATGAGCAGCGGCATGCCGGAGAGTACGCCCGCCGCGCCTGCGCCGTGTGGCTGGCTGTTGGGCACGCCGACTTTGGTGCCGCTGACCACCGTGATTTTGCTCTTCATCGCGGCAAGTGGCGCGAGCTGGTCGGACAATTCCCAGGTCGTGCCTTTGCCCGTGGGCGTCCAGCGCGCGGGCAGGATGCCGTTGCCCCAGAAGAACAGGCCAAAGCGCCGCGGAAAGCCGTCGTCGCCGCTGGCTGCGTACGCGGTGCCGTTGGCGTTGAGGAAGCGCTCCAACGGCGGCAAGCCGATGGTGACGACCGCGCCGCCGAGGAGGCCGCGCAGCAAGGTGCGCCGGCTCAAGCCGTGATTGCCATACAAGCGTCCTGACTTCATGGTGTTGCCCCCGTGACCGTGTCGTCGCGCGCGCCGATGCGGCGAAATCCTTCAGACAATGCGACCGCGCGCATCAGCGTCTTCAAGCGCAAGCCGCTGTCGACAAACGCGGCGCCGAGCACATCGAGCTGCGCTTGTTCGCCGTCCGTCACCGGCCGACCCACGGCGTAGGCGAACATCTTCTGCGCCACGCAAGCCGGGTATTTCGGGCTCTGCGCCACATCGTTGGCCAGCGACGTCAGGTCGGCAAACGGCGCGTCGTCCAGCGTGCCCGTCGTGTCGATGTTCTCGCCGTTTTCGGTCGTGCGGAACCGGCCGATGCCGTCAAAATGCTCAAAGCCAAGGCCAATCGGGTCGATGAACTTGTGGCAATTGGCGCAGCTCGGCACCGACATGTGCACCGTCAACCGCTCGCGCATCGTCTTGGCGGTCGTCGTCGGCTCGGGCAGGGCGGTGTTCAGGCCCGCCGGCGGATTCGGCACGTGGTCGCACAGCAGCATTTGCCGCACATACTTGCCGCGCAGCGTCGGCGACGACGACACCGGGTGCGCGCGCATCGCCAGGAAGCTCACCTGTCCCAGCAGGCCAATGCGCTCGCCCGGCGGCTGTTCCACCTTCGCCACGCCTTTGTCGCTCACCGCGGGGATGTCGTAAATCGCCGCCAGCCGCCGGTCGACGAACGTCGTGCGCGTCAGCAGCAATTCGCGGAAGTCAGCGTCCTGATCCAGCGCCAAATACTCGACGAGCGACAGCGTCTCCTCGCGTGCCGATGCACCGAGATCGGAGCTGAAGTGCTTGTAGACGTTCGGGTCCTTGTTCAGGTCCAGCAGGTCGCGCAGCTGCAGCCACTCGTCGGCAAAGTTGCGCACCGCGCGGTGCACCTTGGCGTCCGCCATCATCCGGTCAATCTGCGCGCCGATGCCGTCCTCGGTATTGAGGCTGCCATCTTGCGCCGCGGCGAGCAGCGCGTCGTCGGGTGGCCCGTTCCACAGGAAATGGCTGAGGCGCGACGCCAGTTCGAAGGCAGTCAGCCGCCGCCCGCCGTGGTCGGGATCCGGCTCGCCCACTTCCGGACGGTACAGGAAGCGCGGCGACTGCAACATCGCCACCAGCGTGTAGCTCACGCCGTATTGAAAGCCGCCCAGCTTCGCGGCTGCCTGCAGCCCCGTCGCCACCAACACCGCGCGTTCATCGCCCGTCAGCGCGCGTCGCCACAGCTTGCCGCCGACCTTGGCGACAAACGCGTCCAGGCACGCGCCATCGGTCGTCGACGTCGCCGTGCACGGCAGGAGCGCAGCGAGCCGCTCAGGCTTGGCGATGACCTGCGTCGCGAGGTTGCGCGCGCCGTCCTCATACAGCTCAATGCCGCGCGGCGACGTCTTGGCGACGCTCGCTCCTACGGAATAGAGGTCGTCGTACGGCACGTCCGGTTCCAGCGTCGCGGGCGGCACCAGATCGGCGCCCAGGACGTCGTGAATCGAGTTCTCGTACTGCGCCCGCGTCAGGCGCGGCAACGCCGGAGGCGCTGGCGAAATGGCCAACGGCACCGCCGTGCTCTTCGCCGGCGTTTGACAGCCAAAAGAGCAGAGCAGCGCCAGCGCCGCGGCGAACCGCGGGGTCTTGAATTGCAGCATTCGAACCTCGAAAAAAGGCTATTCCCGCACCAACACAAAATAGTGATCCAGCGCTTTTTCCACCTTGTAGGCTGCGCCGATCGACACGCGTCCCGAGACCTTCCGCATGAAGTCCCGGGTCTTATTGTACACGAGCACCTGCAGACCGACGTTGTTTTCCACAACTTTCGGCCAGCCCTCCACCACAGCTTCCTGCGGCACCTGGAAATAGTCGACGACAATCGGCCCGCGTTCCGGCCAGCCTTCGTGGCCCGCCGTCGGGACCGCCACAAAGTAGCCGGGGCCAATCAGCGCACGCGAGACGCCTTCGTTGTAACCGAACGCGCGCTGGCCGCCCGTCTCAGGCCGGCACATCCGCTTCTCAAAGTTGCGAAACGCGCCCGGCAGCGGCAGCGTATTGCGGCCGTGGTGGATGATCTCCGTGCGCGGCGGCACGGACGACGGCGTCAGATCCTCAAACGTCAGCGCCGGCGACTTGGCCGCCATCTGGAACAGCTTGCGCTGCTGGTTGCGGTTGAGCGCGTGGGTCTCCGTCTTGCAGTCCGCGAACGAGAGCGCGTCCAGATAGGCGGCAATCTCCGCGATGGGCTTGTCTTCAGCGATCAGTTGGGCGAGCGAGGCCATGAAACTCCTTGCAGACAGTGCGACGGCTATTTGAACAGAGCCGAATTGGCGCACCAGGTGATGATGGAATCAAAGACGAAAATGCCGATGGCGTTGGACACGACGCTGGCGTTGACCGCCCGGCCGACGCCGGTGGCGCCGCCGGACACGGTGAGGCCATAGTGGCACGAGATGACGCTGATGCTGGCGCCAAACGTGATGGCCTTGATGAGCCCGGTGAAGAACTCGTCGAGCAGGTTCGAGTTGAACACACCCTGGAAGAAGACGCGGTAGTCGACGTCGAGGACGAATTCGCTCGTGATGGCGCCGCCGATGAGCGCGAAGAGGTCGCCGAGCACGGTCAGCAGCACCAACATCAGCATCATCGAGACGAAGCGCGGGACGACGAGGTAGTGCGTCGGATCGATGGCGAGCGTGCGCAGGGCGTCGATCTGCTCGGTGACTTTCATCGTGCCGAGCTCAGCCGTGTTGTTGGCGCCGACGCGACCGGAGAACATGAGGCCGATGAGCACGGGGCCGATTTCCGCGAGCACCGCGTAGCCGGCGCCCCAGCCAAGCAGACCCGTCGCGCCGGTCTGTTTCACGTACACGCCGGACTGGATCACCATGATCGCGCCGGTGAAGAACGCCGTCATGATGACGATGGGATACGATTTGACGCCGACTTTGTAGAGGTTGAGCCACGTCTCGTCGCGGTCAAAGCGTGGCGGCATCATGGCGCGCAGGATGCGCACGAGAACCATGACGATGCCGCCGAGGGTCTCGGATGCGTTCAGAAAGCCGGCGCCGATGACTGCGATTGGATTCATGCGTCTCAAAGGCCCTTGGAGCCCGCCGCACTGTAGCGGGCAAGGGCATGGCCTGCAAGCGGGAATCAGCACTTGCCGCGAGACAACCTGCGGCCGGTCGCGCAGCTCTCAGAACGTCAGGCCGCGCCCACTTTGCTGCCATCGCCCTTGCGGAAGAACTCCTGGACGATCGGGTCCTGGCTGCGCATCGCGTCGGCTTCTGTGCCGCGGAAGTGCACGCGACCGTCCAGCAGCAACACGTACCGGTCGCACGCCGGGCGCATGCGGTCGATGTCGTGGCTGATGACGAGGCAGGTCGAGTTCCGCTGCGCCTGCGTCCGGCGGATCAGGTTGAAAATCTTGGACGACGTCACGGGATCCAGGCCCGCGGTTGGATCGTCAAAGAAGATCAGCTCCGGATCGTTGATGTTGGCCCGCGCCAGCCCGACGCGCTTCTTCATGCCGCCCGACAGCTCGTTGGGCATCAAGTGACGCACGTTGGGCAGGTCGACTTCCGCCAGCCGCTCCTGCACCTTGACCTGAATCTCGTCGGGCTTCGCCGTTCCGCGCTGGACCATCGGAAACGCGACGTTTTCACCGACGGTCATGAAGTCAAACAGCGCGTAGTTCTGGAACACGAGCCCCACGCGCTCGCGCAGCCGCTGCCTGGACTTCTGATCGATCGCCAGCAGATCCTGGCCCAGCAGCTCGATGGCGCCGTCGTCCGGCTCCAGCAGCCCGCAGCAGATCTTCACGAAGACCGATTTGCCAACGCCGCCCGGACCGATGACGCCGACGACTTCGCCGGCGCGCATCTCAAAATCGATGCCGTCCAGCACCACCGCGTCGCCAAAATTCTTCTTCAGGCCGCGCACGCGCAGCACCACGTCGCCCAGTTGCTTGGCACTGCGCGGTCCCGGCCCCTGCTGCATCGGCGGCATGTCCTGGGCAAAAGTATCGCGGAACGACGGCTGGGTCATGGCGCGCTCCGCGGCGTCAGGTGCAATTTTTCCTGCAATTCTGGGATTTTTGCCTGCGCCATCGGCACTTCCTTGGGGATGATCGGCGCGTGCTCGGCCAAATCGTGGAAGCAGCGCTCCTTCATCTCCGGCGTCTCCGACTCATCGCAGATCCGCTTGTCGTTCTCGTCCATCGCCTCGCGCCGCTCCGCGACCGTCGTCAGGATCTCCTGGCACGTCGCCAGCGCATCCTGCAAATGCCCGCGCTGCTCCTGAATCTGCACAATCGTCCACAGGTACTCGGTCAGCTTGAGCGGATGGTGCAGCATGTCCGGCAGGTGCCGCGCGTACAACTCCGCCCGCGCAAGGTTCAGCAGCGGCCCGCGGTACAGCTCCACAAGCCGGGTCGCCGCGAACGTGTGCGCCTCCAGCACGTAGCTGGCAAAGATGTGGCTCGTCTCATATGTCTCAATCACGCGCTCGAGGATCACCGCCTCCTCAGCGAAACGCCCTTGCTTGTGCAGGATCTTGGTGTGCAGCATCCAAGCGTCGGGCACGGTCTGCGCGTCCGGATAGTCGGTCTCCAGCCGCGTGAGCAGCACCAGCGCGCGATTCTGCGCGTCCAGCGTGCCTTCCTGTTCGCGCAACATCGCGCCGCGCAGCAGGTAGTTGTCGGCCAGCTCGCCGTGCGGATCGACGTAGTAGAGCTGCTCGAACAGCCGCTCCATCGATTCGCGCGCCACGCTGTCCGCCTCGCCGTGCTTGTACAGGTGGTCCAGCGCGCGCTGGCTCGCCGCTTCGTCAGGTGCCAGCCGGCAGATCACGGTCCACATCTTCAGCGCTTCCGTCTGCTGGTTCAGCTCGTAGTAGCGCAGCTCGCTCGCGTGCATCAGCGCGCGCATGCGCACGCCGCGATCCAGGCCATCGGACGCCACAGCCTCGTAGCACGCTGCCGATTGCGCGTACGCGAAGTTGCGGGCTTGAACCTCGCATGCCATCAGCGCCGCTTCGTCGCCGTCGCGCGGATCCTTGGCCGACTGCCGCAGCACTTTGTAGCGCGCCACCGCGAGGTCGTGCTGACCGTCGATGTAGAGCTTTTCCGTGTAGTAGTAGTCCGCGTCCCACCGCAGGATCGCCGGATCCTGCGCGCACGCTGCAAGCAGGGCCAGAAGGGGCAGGGCAAAGCGCATGTCTACTTCAGCACGACGTCGTCGATGGTCCACGTCGCCGTCTGCGCGACGACCGCGGTGGACGTGAGCAGGAAGCCGAGCTCGACCTGACCTGACAGCGGAATCGTCGCGGTGTAGGTGGCGACGGCGGGCGAGGTCGGGACGTTGATGAGCTGCACTTCCGTCCAGATCGTGCCGTCGGTGGAGTAGCGCACGGAGACCGTCGAGTTGCTCGGCAAGCCGCCCAGCGGACCGCCCTGACCGGTGTAGCCGAGCGAGAAGCTCAGCGTCGCGGACTTCTGCGTGCCCGTCTTCAGCATCGGCGACATCAGCAGCGTGCCGACGGTCGCGAAGTTGGGGAGGTTGCTCTGCACGGTGACCGACGCGTTGTGGCCGCCGGTCGAATCCGTGCCGAGGCCCCAGTTGCCGGTGCCAAAGCCGCTCTGCTGCTGCGCGGTCCAGCCGCCCTCGCTGAACGCCTTCAGGTACTTGTTGAAGTTGTCCGACCACGGCAGCACGCTGCCATTGTCGCACGCGTCGCCGATCCCGTTGCCGTTGCTGTCCTTCTGGTCGGGATTGTACGTCATCGGGCAATTGTCTTTGACGTCGGGGATGCCATCGTTGTCGTCATCCGGGTCGCACGCGTCGCCCAAGCCGTCCTTGTCGTTGTCCGCCTGGTCAAAGTTGACGGTCAGCGGGCAGTTGTCGTTGACGTCCA
>CAINLT010000413.1 GCA_903850505.1 uncultured Myxococcales bacterium
ACCGTCCCGACGCACCGGCCAGCAGATGCGCGGCAAATTTCCGGTTTGCCTTCTCAGCGACGATCAAGCCGTGTGACCACGGCACCGACGCCAGCACGACGCTGTCTTGCCCGTGCAGGCCCTTGTGCAGGTCGATTGCGCACTTGAGCACGCTGGGTTGGACAGTCACGCCTTGGCACCCAAGCGCCGTCGTCCAGAGCTTCTTTGCGCCGACGTCGCTTGCGATAACGCCTTGACTGACCAAAATGTTGCCGACCTGAACGCCGATAAGCGCAGTGCGCCTCACCTTGAGCAGGCTGGCGACCTCGGCGACGAGTTCAGGCGCTGGCGTCTTCATCCCGCAATCGTATGCCGGCGGCCGGCTCCGCTCAAGCTCTGTCCTCAAATGCTCCGCGGCGTATTAGCCGGGCCAGCCGAGCGGTTGCGCCGCCCCGGAGATTCCGCCGGCACGCAGCAGATGGCCAGGCATTCAAGGAGTCCGCACAGATGAACACCCACACCAACAGTGCCGCAACTGCGGCATCGAACGAGCGGATCGCCCGAGCCCGCGCCAATGCGGGTATCGCGCCGTTGCCCGCGAACGCGCCAGCCAAGCCGTGGTCCCACGTTTGCCCTGAAAGGATCATCAGCGGCGCGCTGGATGAGACGAAGCTCGACACCGTCGATTCAGACGACGATCACGTTGCGACCGTCGAAGCCGCAACAGAAGCGCCGACCGAAATGCAGCTGAAGGTCGCTCAGGAAACGGCGGTCGTCGCCGTGGCGCATGACGCTGAAGTGATGACGCAGGCGCCCGCTCTCCCCGTCGTGTTCGCCCGGTCGCCGTCGCAAGCTTCAACGGCGGTCTGGCCAGGCGCTGCGCCGAAGCCCCCGCGCAAGCGCAAGGCGGCACCCGCCGAGAGCCCGTACGAGGATCTGGAGCCTGACATCGAAGAGTTTGAAGCTTGGAGAGATCGGCAGGATCGGCGCATGGCGAAAGACGACAACGCGACTCAGCTTGAGGGCATTTGGCGGTATTCGCTGATTGGTGACGACGAGACGCCGATCTCTGATCCCGTGGTGCTGGGTGACGCTGATCTGGACGACAACAACGACGCTGCTGCGCAGGACGCCGCCTCCACCGTTGTCGCACGCGTCGTGACGATCGGCGACCTAATGCTCGCGCAGCCGGAGGTTGCCGCGTTGCCTGGTGAAACGCCGCCTCAGCATCAGCGCCGCCTGCACACCGCGATCGACGCGCATGAAGGCGCTTTCACGGGTGATCGCCGCAGCGCCAATTGCCTCCGCATCTGCGTGGGCAAGGCGTGGAAAACTGAGTTCGACCTGCTTGTTGCGGCGAATGGCTTCGGGAAGAAGGCTGGTCAGATGACCCGCTCGGCCTGGCAGGTTGGCATCGGCCAGCACGTCGGCATCAAGGACCGCCAAGTCCGCGCGTACATCGCAGCGGCTCGGGCGTTCTACGACTGCCCGGTCGCTGAATCGTTGCCGGTCATGGTTCTGGATCGCGAGATCCAGGAAGTGCCCAGTGCCATCAAGCACTTCGTGGGCAGCGGTGATCTCGAGAAGACCGCGACACGGAGCGATGCGCAGAAGGAGGCGGCGGCCAAGAAGCGGCTCGAAGCGCAAGCGCTTGCCTGCCAGGAATGGCCCGTTGAAGCCGCGAGCTACGACCTGGCGACGCTTCGCACCGTGGCGGCAGCGCTGAAAGTCGCCCTTGGGATCGCCGAACAGGAACTGGCGCGCGCCGAGCACGCGGCGGCCGATACGGCGAACAATCCGGCTACCGCTGTCAAAGATGATGGCGCGGCGCCGAACGACTCATCTGCAACCACCGCGTCCGACGACGCCGATCAGGAGAACAACTAATGGATATGAATCAACTTCACCGCCTCATGCTGGAAGCCGCGATGGCCAACCCCAACATGGTCGTCACCAACACTTGGCCGAGCAAGCCGGGCCATATCCCGTACACCGAGACTTGGGTCGTGCCGCCGCCGAAGATCGAGAAATTCGCCGGCACCGTCGACCTGACGGCGCAGTTCGAGTTCAGGTGCAGTTGGCACATTGCGGCGTTGGGTGCCGTTCCGATCGGCTCGGCGATGCACATGATGTTTCACCGCGGCGACGACGCGAGCGAGAAAGCAGAAGACGCGATGGACGCGCACACCTGCGGTCTGAAGTCGCTTGAGGTCATCGTCAACAACCCGCTCGATGTGCCGGCGAAGGTCACGATCGCTCCGGCGCTCTGGACCCGGCAGATCGGCGGCGAGCCCAAAAATGACGTTACGATCATGACGCCGACCTACGTGCTGTGGCAGCTCGGCCAGGCGTACAAGGCGATCTTCGAGCAGGAATACGCGGACGGCCGCTGGAAAATCTGGGGCCACGAGCTGAACGACCTGTACTTCGAGCGCCTCTACGTTCGCGGCAATCGCGCGTGGCTCTCGATCGGCAGCTAAGCGCGGCGCG
>CAINLT010000414.1 GCA_903850505.1 uncultured Myxococcales bacterium
GCGCGCATCCGGATTGGCCTGCTTCAGGTCATAGATCAGCTGCGCCAGATCCTCAATCGAGTAGATGTCGTGGTGCGGCGGCGGCGAAATCAGCGTCACGCCCGGCGTCGCATGGCGCAGCCGACCGATCATCTCCGTCACCTTGAAGCCCGGCAGCTGGCCGCCTTCACCGGGCTTGGCGCCCTGGGCGATCTTGATCTCGATCTCCTTGCAGCGCTGCAGATACTCCATCGTCACGCCAAAGCGGCCCGAGGCGACCTGCTTGATCGCGGAGTTGGGATTGTCGCCGTTGGCGTACGGCCGAAAACGCGCGGAATCCTCGCCGCCTTCGCCGGAATCGGAGCGGGCACCGATGCGGTTCATCGCGATGTTCAGCGTCTCGTGCGCTTCAGGGCTCAGCGCGCCCAGCGACATGCCCGGCGTCAAGAACCGCTTGCGGATGGACGTCAGCGACTCGATCTCGTCGATCGGCACGGGCGGATGCTTGGGGTTGAAGTCCAGCAGGTCGCGCAAGTTGGCCGGCGGGCGATTGCGCAGCGTCTGCGAGTACTTGCGAAACGCCGCGAGGCTGTCCGTCGCGACCGCCGTCTGCAGCAGGTGGATCGCGTCAGCATCCCACGCATGGCGTTCACCGCCTTGGCGCGCGCGGTAAAAGCCGCCGATCGGCAGCACACCGGTCTGGAAGCCCTTCTTGTGCTCGCCAATGACCATGGCGGCGATGCCCGACAAGCCGATGCCCGACAACCGACTGGGCATGCCCGGCAGGTAGTCGTCCACCAGCGTCCGCGAGAGGCCCAGCGCTTCAAAGTTGCAGCCGCCGCGATACGCGGAAATGACGGAGATGCCCATCTTGGACAGGATCTTCAGCAGGCCGTCGTCGATCGCCTTCTTGTAGCGGCCAATGCACGCTTCCAGCGTCAACGGCGCAAACAGACCGCGCTTGTGGCGATCGGCGATCGCTTCCTGGGCCAGCCACGCGTTGACGGTCGTCGCGCCCACGCCGATCAGCACGGCAAAATAGTGGGCGTCCAGGCATTCCGCGCTGCGCACGTTGAGCGAGGTGAACGTCCGCAGGTTCTGCCGCAGCAGGTGCGTGTGCACGGCGCCGGTCGCGAGGATCATCGGCACCGCCGCGCGCTCCGGGCCAAACTTGTCGTCGCTCAGGATCACGTGCTCGCGGCCATCGCGCACCGCCTGCGCCGCCTCTTCGCGCATCCGCTGGAGCGCGTCGCGCAGCGCCTCGGTGCCGCCATTGACCGGGAACGTCGCGTCGATTTCCACCGCCGTCGTGCCCATGTACGCGCGCATCGCGGCGAATTCGGCGTTGGACAACACCGGCGACTCCAGCTGCAACAGCCGGCACTGTGTCTGGTCCTCGGCGAGGATGTTACCCAGGTTACCCAGCCGCGTGCGGATCGACATGACGCGCCGCTCGCGCAGGCTGTCCAGCGGCGGATTGGTCACCTGCGCGAAGTTCTGGCGGAAAAAGTGGTGCAGGCCGCGGTATTTGTCGCTCAAGACGGCAAGCGGCGTGTCGTCGCCCATGGAGCCAATCGCCTCTTTGGCGTCCGCCACGAGCGGCTGCAGGATCAGCTCCAGATCCTCGTGGCTCCACGCAAAGCTCGCCTCGCGCACGCGCAGCTCGTCCGCCGTCAGGCGCGTCGGCTCGCCAGTGCCCGGGCGAATCAGCGCATCGAGCGGCGTGATGTCGCGCGCCCATTCATGGTACGGATAGAGGCTCGCGAGGTGCGCCTTCAACTCGGCGTCGCGGTAGAACTTCTTGCCTTCCAGGTCGACCGCGAGCATCTGCCCGGGACCGAGGCGGCCCTTCTCCAGCACGCGCTCTTCTTCCAGCCGGACCATGCCGACTTCACTGCCGGCAAACAGCAGCCCGTCCTTGGTCAGCGTCCAGCGCATCGGCCGCAAGCCGTTGCGGTCCATGCCGGCGACGACCCAGCGACCGCCATAGCCGCACACCGCCGCCGGGCCGTCCCACGGCTCGATCACGGCGTTGGACCAGGTGTAGAAACCTTTGAGTTCCGGCGACATGGAGCTTTGTGACGACCATGCTTCCGGCATCAGCATCGCTTTGCAGGTCGGCAGGTGGCGGCCCGCGCGCGTCATCACTTCAAAAACCGCGTCGAGCGCCGCTGAATCCGAGGATCCCGCCGTAACGATCGGCTTGCAGTCCTCGATGTACGCGCCAAATCGGGCGTGCTCCAGCCGCGTCTCGTGCGCCATCATCCAGTTCAGGTTGCCGCGCAGCGTGTTGATCTCACCGTTGTGGGCGATGACGCGGAACGGCTGGGCGAGCTGCCACGTTGGGAACGTGTTGGTCGAATAGCGCTGATGGAAGATCGCGAAGTTGCTGATGAACCGCTCATCCGCGAGATCCGGGTAGAACGCCGTGAGCTGCTCGGCGACGAACATGCCCTTGTAGATGATCGACCGGCAACTTAGCGAACAGATGTAGAAATCGCGGATATTCTCTTTGTGCGCGGCTTTCTCAATGCGGCGGCGCATGATGTAGAGCTCGAGCTCGAACTCGCTCGACGGAATGCCCTTCAGGTTGCCGACGATGAGCTGCTCAATCTCCGGTCGCGTGACGTTGGCCTTTTCGCCAATGACTTCCGTGTGCACCGGCACTTGCCGCCAACCGTAGACGCGGTAGCCAAACCGGATGATCTCGCGTTCGACGAGCACGCGACAGCGCTCCTGAGCGGCCGTATCCGTCCGCGGCAGGAAAATCATGCCCACGGCCATCTTGCCCGCGCCGGGCTCAAAACCGCTCGCGAGCACGTGGTCGCGGAAAAACGGCTGGGGAATTTGCACGTGAATGCCGGCGCCATCGCCCGTCTTGCCATCGGCGTCCACGGCGCCGCGGTGCCAGACGCACTTCAGCGCTTCAATCGCCGCCGTCACGACTTCCCGCCGCGGCGTGCCGTCCAGGGACACGACGACGCCGACGCCACACGAACCGTGTTCGCTCTCCGGGTCGTAGAGGCCGTTCTCGTCCAGCAACTTGGCATTTTGCTGCCAGAGTTCAATTTCCCGTTCGGCTTGCATCTGGTCGGATTCCATGGCTTCTGCTCGCGTGTCGAAGGAATGAGGCGCGGACGCTGGTCAGAGCGCGGCGCGCGGCGCAATCGCCATTTTGCCCTGCAAATACGTATCAATCTGCCCGGCCGCCTGACGGCCATCGGCGATCGCCCAGACCACCAGCGAGGCGCCGCGCACGATGTCGCCAGCGGCAAACACGCCCGGAAGGCTCGTGTGCAAATTCTGCACTTCCAGCGTGCCGTGGCGATCGACCCGCAGGGCCGGATCGCCGAACATCGCTGGCAGATCTTCGGGCTCAAAACCCAGCGCGTTGACGACGAGGTCAGCCGCCACGGTGAACTCCGAGTCCGGCACTTCCACCGGCACTTGCCGGCCGGTGGCATCGGGCGTGCCCAGCCGCATGCGGTGCGCCTGCACAGCCGTGACGCCCTCCGCACCGCGGAACGCCAGCGGCGCCGCCAGCCACTCAAACTGCACGCCCTCTTCCTCGGCGTACTGCACTTCGCGCGCCGATCCGGGCATGTTCTGCTTGTCCCGGCGATACAGGCACGTCACCTTGGCCGCGCCCTGACGAATCGCCGTGCGCACGCAGTCCATCGCCGTGTCACCGCCGCCAATCACCACGACTTGCCGACCGTGGGCGTTCAGCGTGCCGTCGGCGAAGCCGGCGATCGTGTCGCCGAGATCCACGCGATTGGCGGTCGTGAGGTAGTCCAGCGCCGGCACCACGCCCGGCAGGCCAACGCCCGGGACATGCAGCGCGCGGCCCTTGTAGACGCCGGTCGCAATCAGGATCGCGTCGTGCTTCTTGCGCAGTTCGGCGAGCGTCGCATCCCGACCGACGGCAAAGTTCAGGTGGAAAATCACGCCCGCTTCGCGCAGCAAATCCGCGCGCCGCGCCACAACGTGCTTCTCCAGCTTGAAGGACGGAATGCCGTACACGAGCAAACCGCCAACGCGGTCGTGACGGTCGTAGACGGTGACCTGCCAGCCCACGCGCCGCAGCTCCTCGGCCGCCGCGAGCCCCGCCGGTCCAGCGCCGATGATGCCCACGGTCTTCTCGCGTTCCTGCGCAGGTTTGACGGCCTTGACCCAGCCGTTCTCGAACGCCGTTTCGGTCAGGAAGCGCTCGACTGCGCCGATGGTGACGCCGCCGTGAGCCGACATTTCCAGCACGCAAGCGCCTTCACACAGGCGATCCTGCGGGCAGATGCGGCCACAGATTTCCGGGAAATTGTTGGTCTGCGCGGAGAGCTGCCACGCCTCTTCCAGCCGGCCTTCCGTGGCTAGCGCGAGCCAGTCCGGAATGTGGTTGTGGAGCGGGCACCCGGTTTGGCAGAACGGCACGCCGCATTGCGAGCAACGCGACGATTGACGCGCCGCGTTGGAAACCGGCAGTTCTTCCTGAATCTCCTGGAAGTCCGCGCGACGCTCCGCGGCCGGCCGCTTGACGCCCGGTTCACGCAACAAGCTCACGAATTTCAACATCTTTTCAGCCATCGCCATCCATTCTCGGCCGTCGCGCGGTCCCACCGGCATGACGCGCGGCGATGCCTTTGTACGATTGCGCGCACGTTACGTCCAGCGGTAACGCGGCGCGTTGCGGCGATTCCTAACGCGGCGTGTCAAGCGCATGGCAACTTACTGAGTTTGCTTATGATAACGATGACACACGGTTGTAACGCAGCGGTCAGACACCCCGCCAAACTCAACGCCAGAGGATCGGCCGACTCAGCCATTGTTTGCCGTGCATGCCCCAGTGCAGGAAGAGGCCGGAAGCGTCCAGGAGCCAGCCGCTTTGCGGACTGACGGCGAGCGCGCGGATGGCGCCGGTTTGGACGATGCGGGGTACGCCGCTGACGTCGGCTTCCGCCAAGCTGTCGGCCACGCCGCCCCAGCACATCGCGCCGGGTCGGGTGCCTTCCACGATGCCGCAGGTCTGGTTGCCGCTCGCAGCCAACTGTGTGACGTTGGCGATGCCGACGACGGCGACGGGCAGTGGCGAGCGGTCGCTGCCGTCCTGCACACGGCCTTCAAAAACGCTGGCGCCGTTGCCAAGCTGGCCCAGATCATTGCTGCCCCAGCACACCGCGCGGCCCGTCTGCAAACGCGCGCACAAGTGGTTGCTGCCGGCGACAAGCGCCATGGCCGGTCCGGGCAATTTGACGTCAACCGGCGTCGGGCTGTCCTGCAGTTGGCCATGGCCGAGCTGGCCGAGCGCGCCGTGGCCCCAGCACCGCACGCGGCCGGGCTTGTCGAGCACACATGCTGAGTTGTCCGTCGTGGCGACCGCGACCGCGCCGTTCAGGCCGGCGATCGTCACAGGCTGGCCTGACTTGCCCGGCGCTGCGCCCAGCCAGATGCCGGCGGCCGCGCTGCCCCAACAGCGCACAGAGCCGTCTTTGAGGACGACGCACGAGAAACCCTGGCCGGCGCCAATGCTGATGGCGTCGCGCAAACCGGGGACGGGCATGGGCCGGTCGATCGTCGGCAGGCTGCTGCCAACACCGAGACTGCCTTCCGCGTTGTCTCCCCAGCAGCGCACGGCGTTCGCGCCGCTGGTGCCACGGCTGAGCGCGCAGGCATGGTTGTGGGCGATCGCGACGCGCTCCACGTGGCCCAGCCGGAGCATGGGCGTGGGTTTGGCGTGGCCGATGACGTCGCCCCAGCAGGAGAGGTTGCCGTTGCTCAGGCGCAAGCAGCCGAGACCGCCGCCAGCGAAGAGGCCCTCCGGTGTCGGCGCCTTGGCGCTCTCCGGCTTGCCGGCCTTGAGCATTTCGATGAGTTCGCCGCGCTCCAGCGCGCGCGCCAAGCTCACCGGCGTCTCACCGAAGCCCGACGCGACGTCTGATTTTGCGCCTCTCGCCAAAAGCGCACCCACCAGTGCATGCGGACCTGCGCCCGCGCCGAGCGGGCCAAACGCATCCGCTTCGACGGCCAAGTGCAGCGGTGTCCAGCCCAGCGCGTCCGCGGCGTTCACCTGCGTGCGTTTGTCGGCGAGGAGCACATCCAGCACCGCCTGCGCCCGCTGCCACACCGCTTCATGAATCGGCCGCCAGTTGTCCGGCTTGGCCTCCGCGTTCGGATTGGCGCCTTTTTGCAGCAACAGCGCCACCACTTGCGCCGACCGCGCCTGACACGCCGCATGCAGCGCCGTCCATCCGCGCGCATCCACCGCCGTCGGACTCGCGCCATGCGCCAGCAGTTTCTCCGCAAACGTCGCCGCGCCGCGTTCCGCCGCCGCGATCAGCATGCGCGGGTCCTGGGCATTCCCGCCGACATTGAGAAAGATCTCCAAGATCTCCAACTTGTCCGACTCGATGGCGGCGAGCAGCGGCGTCACGTGGTTCTCATTCTCGGCGTTGACGATCGCCGCCGCGCGCTTGGTACGCAATTCCTGCCGCAGCAGCTCGATCTGGCCCTGACGCACCAGATCAATCGTTTGATCCGCTTCCACGGTGCTCACGGGCTGCGCCAGCGCCGCGGCGGGCAAAAGCGTCAGGAAAACGGCCAGCCACCAGCGCATCAGGCCTCCCATTTCAGCTGCCGACCGGAAACTCGATGGCGGTCGACCATGGCACGTCGCCGCCCTGGAGCGCGCTGCCAGCCGCGAGCGCGTGGTCTTCGATCAGCACCTGCAGCGCGTTGGTGCCGCCCTTGGGCCAGTCAATGCCGGCTGTGACGACAATCGCGTCGCCGCGGGTCATGCCGTACTGGCGGTAGAGGATTTCCCGCGCCGCCTGGACCATGCGGTGCAGCTTCTCCTTGTCGGCGTCAAAACCGCTCATCACCACCGGATGGACGCCAAAGTACAGCAGCAGGGATCGCGCCGCCCGCGCGCTCGCGCAAAACGCCAACAACGGCACGCTCGGCCGGTGGCGACTCAGGCGCTCCGGCGTGCGGCCCGTGCGGGTAAAGCAGACGATGGCCTTGGCCGGCAAATGCTCGGCGAATTGCACAGCGGTCGCTGAAAACGCTTCATTGATGCGGTGCAAGTGCGTCGCGGTCTCGCTGTCAAACGTGGAGAGCGGGCTCTTGGGCGTGCGCTTGTGGATGTCGTGCATCCACGCCTCCGCCTTGCGGGTGATGCGATCCATCGTCGCGACAACCAGATACGGCCGCAGGCCCACGCTCGTCTCGCCGGACAGCATCACCGCATCGCCGCCGTCGACGATCGCGTTGAACACGTCCGTCGATTCCGCCCGCGTCGGGCTTGGGTTGGTGATCATCGACTCCAGCATCTGCGTCGCGACAATCACCGGCTTGCCATGCCGCCGCGCCGCCACCACCAGCTGCTTCTGCACCAGCGGCACCTCTTCCACGCCCAGCTGCAGGCCCAAGTCGCCGCGCGCCACCATGATGCCATCGCTGGCCTGCAGGATGCCGTCGATGTGCTCAATCGCCGCCAGCGTCTCGATCTTGGCGATCAGCCGCACGTCGCGCTCGTCCGGCTTGGCGTGCGCGTGGATGAAGGCGCGCACGCGGTCGATGTCCGCGCGGGTGCGCACAAACGACAGCGCCACGAAATCGATGCCGTGTTCGAGGCAAAACATCAGGTCGCGCTGGTCTTTCTCCGGAAACGGATCCAGATCCAGGTCGATCTCGCGAATCGTGATGCCCTTGCGCGAACCGAGCAGCCCCGGCGCGACGACCACGCAGCGCACGTAGTCCGCTTCCAGGGACGACACTTCCAGCACGATGTCGCCGTCGCCAAACAGCACGCTCGGACGCAAATCCGGCTTCTGCTCCATCAACAGCCGCAGCGACGCCATCACGCCCTGACCCAGCGGCTGCGGCAGCGGAATGCACGGCGGCATGCTGCCGTCCGGATTGGGCGCGCAGTGCACCGTCGCGCCGTCGGGCACCAGAAGCACCAGATGGCCCGCCAGCAGCTCAAGCCCGTCGTCCGGCAGCTTGCCGATGCGGGACTTGGGCCCCTGCAGATCGGCCATGACCGCGACCGCCGGCGGCGACAAGCTCGCGACCGGCTGGTTGGCCCACGCGAGGATCGCCGTCTCCTTGGCGTAGTCCGCGTCGCAGTGGCTCATGTTGATGCGCAGCACATCCGCGCCAGCTTCCGTAATCTTTTCAAGAAACTGCGCGTAGCTCGGCTCCTGACAAAGGCCAATCGTCGCGACGATGCGCGTCTGCCGCGGATGCGTGCCTTCATGTCGCTTCATCGCTCGTTCCCCGTCCCGCGCTGGCATGCGCCCCTATCGTGCGGCCGATGCTATGCCAAATGGCCGATCTGGCCAACCTCGCCGCGCGGACCCGACGCAGCGGTTTCTGGCGTTTTGACTTCAGCCGCGCCACGGTGTCCAACACATGCCGTACCTGCGGCGGAGGATATCATGCGCATTTCTTTGGCCCTGTTTTCGGTCGCCCTTGTGGCGCTTGCCGGCTGCGACTCGGCGACGACCGCTGGCACATCAGGCCCCAGCGTCGATGCGGCGTGCGCGGCGCTCGTCAAAGCCCGGTGCGCGGTGCTCGCCAGTTGCACCAACAGCGTCGGCATCCAATCGGCTTACGGCGACAGCGCAACGTGTGAAGCGCGACAGTTGCTCGCCTGCCAGACCAACCTCGCGGCCAGCGGCACCAGCCAGACCGCCAACACGGTGCAGGCGTGCGCGGACGTCGCCGGCGCCCAGAGCTGCTGGGACCGCACGCTCAACATCCAGACCGATGCGTGCGTCCCGTTGCCCGGCGCGCTGACGGAAGGCCAGGCGTGCATCGCCGCGGGCCAATGCGCCACAACGTGGTGCACAATCCAGACCAACGCCGTCGTGGGCGTCTGCGCCGCGTTGCCCAAGGCTGGCGACAGCTGCGAAACGACGTCGTGCGGCCGCGGATTGGCGTGCAACAAGAACGCCGCCGGCGCGTCGGTGTGCTTCGCGCCGCTCCCCGTGGACGCCGCCTGCGACAAGGACCACCGGTGCGGCCCGGAGCTGTCGTGTGTCGGCTCGACCAAGACCGCCATGGGCGCGTGCAAGGCCAAAGGCCTGACCGTCGGCGCGGGATGCGACGGAACGGACAAGATCGCCGCCGATTGCGCGACCAACCTGGGCCTCTTCTGCGACAGCACCAGCCACTGCAAGGCGGCGATCACCGCCAAGAACGGCGAGGCGTGCGGCGTCACCGGGACAGACACGGTGGCGTTCTGCCCGCTCGGCACGTGCATCAAGGCCGCGACGACCGACAAGTCCGGCGTGTGCAAGGCGTTCGCGGCAGACGGCGCGGCGTGTGACAGCGACCCGAGCAAAGGCCCGGATTGCCTCTCGCCCGCCAAGTGCGTCCCGACGACCAGCGGCGGCACGGCGGGCACGTGCAGCTTGGCCAAGGCCACCTGAAATCACACGCCTTTGTCGACGTCCGGCCAGATGATTTTGTGCATCTGCAACTGCAGCCGTCCCGGCGCTTTCGCGGCCAGCAGCCACGTCACCAGCTCGGCGTGCGGCACTTGCCCCGCCACGGCCGACCAGAGCACTTTGGCCTGACAGCCGACCAGTTGACCGGAAAGCGCGGCCAGCGCCCAGTCAAAATCCGCGCGGTTGGCGACGACAATCTTCAGCTCATCGCGGGACCGCAGCCGCGCCAGCTCCGGCCACAGGTTGCGCGCCGACTCGCCTGACGCCGGGCACTTCAAATCCGCGATCACCGTCACGCGCGGGTCCAGCTGCGTGAACGGGTACGCGCCCGAGGTCTCCAGCAGCACTTCCAGCCCGGCGTCGCACAGCGCACTCAGCAGCAGCGGCGCGGTTTTTTGCGCCAACGGCTCGCCGCCCGTCACTTCCACCAGCGGCACGCCGAGGTCCAGCACTTGCTGCACGACGTCGCGGATCAGGTGCTTCTGGCCTTTGCCAAACGTGTACGCGCTGTCGCACCACGTGCAGCGCAGCGGGCAGCCGGCGAGGCGCACGAACGTGCACGGACGACCCGCGTGCGTCGATTCGCCCTGGATGGACGCGTAGAGTTCAATGAGCGCGACGCTGTCGATCACGCCTTGTGTCCCCGGCGGACAACGTTCGGCTCGGGCGTGTCGTCGCAGTTGCGCTCGTACACCATGCGGAGGCCGTCCAGCGTCAGGAATTCAAGCACTTCGCCGATGCTCTCGGTTTCCTTGGCGATGAGCGGCGCGAGTCCGCCCGTCGCGATGACCTTGCACGGCTCGCCGAGCGCGGTTTGCAGGCGGGTGACCAGACCTTCCACGAGCGCGACGTAGCCGTAGACGAGCCCGGACTGGATGGCCTGGACAGTGGTCCGACCAATCACGCTTGGCGGTCGAACCACCTCGACGCGGGGCAGCTTGGCGGCGCGCGTGAAGAGCGCGTCGGCGCTGATGCCAATGCCCGGAACGATGACGCCGCCGAGGTAGCGGCCCTTGGCGTCGACGACGTCAAAAGTCGTGGCGGTGCCGAAGTCCACAACGATGCAGGCGCTTTGGCAGCGTTCAAACGCGGCGATCGCGTTGACGATGCGGTCCGCGCCCACTTCCTTGGGATTGTCGACGAGGATCGGCATGCCGGAGCGCGTGCCTGGGCCCACGATGACGGGCGCCTTGCCGATGCCGCGGCGGCAGACTTCCTCAAAAACGCCGGTCAACTGCGGCACGACCGAGCCAATGATCGCCTGATGGATCGCCGAAAACGCAAAGCCGCGCTGTTGGAGCATCAGGAACACGGACGCGAAATACTCGTCGGCGGTGGAGTTGCGCCGGCTCTCAATGCGCAAGTGGTCGAGCAACTCTGTGCCGCGGTAGATGCCAAGGACGGCGTTGGTGTTGCCGATGTCGATGGCGAGCAGGAGTTCAGGCGTGGCGGAGGTCGTCATGGCGGGTCCCATGGGTTCGAGCGTCTGGCGCGGTCATCCGGACCGGGGGCGGTAGTTTGCCATGAAAAGTTGCCGATCGCACGCGGGGATCAATGCCGGGGTCTTGCCCGCCAAGCCTGATCGCCCTCAACCCGCGCAATCGCCCCCGCGTGCACGACGCGCCCGGCCACGCGGAGCCCGCCATCCTCCGCCAGGCCTTCCAGTTCACCGCGGAGGCCGTCCTGCATCTCGATTACCGCGCCGCGAAAAGCCAGCCGCGCGTGCAACTCCGCCAGCGGCAATTGGCCCTGCTGCGCGACAAACAAATCCATGCGCTGGCGAATGGCGTGGGCCAACCGCGCCGCCACATCCACGCGATCGGCGCCGCCCTCCAACGCAGCGGCGTGTTCCGCCATCTGCGGCGGCACATTGCGGACGTTCACGCCGATCCCGCACAGCCACCACGGGCCGTGCGTTGTCTCCAGCCGCTCGCACAGGATGCCGCCCAGCTTGCGCCAGCCGTCCGTCGCCACCAGCAAGTCGTTGGGCCATTTCAGCTGCACCGCGTCACCCAGCACCTCAGCCGCCGCCAGTCCCGCCACCAGCGAGGCGCGCGGCCACTTGTCCAGCGGCAGCGGCAGTTGCACCGCCAGCGTCATCAGCACCGCGTCGCCCGGCTGCGCCAGCCAACGCGCGCCTGTGCGCCCGCGACCTGCGGTTTGTTCGTCGGCGATCGCCAGATGCCAGTGCCCGTGGCGACCGCGGTTGGCCTGCAGGTGCGCCGACAGCGCCGTTTGCGTGGAATCGCACGTCGCAAAGTGCAGGATTGGCGCGAAGCCCGGCAGCCGCGCCGCGAGGTCGTTCATCGCTGGATGCGCAGGGAAAAGTCCGCCGCTTCCACGGAATGCGTCAGCGCGCCAACCGAGATGAAATTCACGCCCGTCGCCGCCACCTCCGGAATCCGCGCCAGCGTCATGTTGCCACTCGCCTCCAGGATCGCCCGGCCCGCGGTCTGCACGACGGCCTGCCGCAGCGTCGCGGTGTCCATGTTGTCCAGCAGCACGACTTCCGCGCCGGCCTGCAGCGCTTCCTCCAGATCCGCCAGCGTCTCCACTTCCACTTCCACGCGCAGCAGATGGGAACCCACGTTGCGCGCACGCCGCACGGCCTCGGCCACGGAACCCGCCGCCATCGTGTGGTTCTCCTTGACGAGGATGCCGGCGTCCAGCGCCGTCCGGTGGTTGTGCCCGCCGCCCATCCGCACCGCGTACTTGTCCAGCGCGCGGTAGCCGGGCAGCGTCTTGCGCGTGTCGGCGATCCTGGCCGGATGCGGTTCCGTGGCGTCGACATAGGCCCGCGTCGCGGTCGCGATGCCCGACATCCGCTGCAGGAAATTGAGCGCGATGCGCTCCGCCGTCAGGATCGACGCCAGCGGCCCGTCCAATTCAATCACGACCGTGCCGTGGGTCACGCGCGTGCCATCGGCGACGATCACGCGGGCGACGATGCGCGGGTCAAAACGCTGCATGACGAGCACAAAGACCGCGCCGCCGCACATCACCGAATCTGACTTCGCGCGCACGGACGCGTGGCCGATGCGCGCGGGATCGAGCGTGGCCTCCGTCGCGTGGTCGCCCGTTCCGACGTCCTCGGCGAGGGCGAGATCAATCAGCGTGCGCAGAGCGGGCGTATCAAACCACATGGGAACCTCCAGGGGCGGCTATCCTAGCGTCGGACGGTGTCACGGCGCCAGCACCTCGATGTGCACTTGGGCGCGCTGTTGGTGTGCATCCGTCGCGCGGACGATGTGTTGGCCCGGCGGCGGCGTCCAGAACAGCCGTTGCCCCGTCAGCGTCTCGCCAAGCGCGCGCCCGTCGACCTGCCAGCGAATGGGCGCGGGACCGTGGGCCGCGAGCGCGATCTGCTGGATGGAGTCCGGGAGCTGCGAATCGCGCTGGTAGACCGCGCCGTCCGCCGGCTCATCGATCGCCAGTTGCGCCGCGACCGGCGCGCCCGGATCCGGACACAACGGCGAAAACGCCACCGGCGGCTGCGGCAGATGCGCATGCGCCCAGCGATCAAAGACCGGCGGCAGCAGGGCATAGACCTCATGCGCGACGTGCTCCGCTGCGCAGTTGGGCCCGGCGCGCAGACCATTGCGGCGATCCAGCGCGATGTCCTGATGCACCGTGCACGGCGGCGGCTCCGTGCCCGCGGCGAACCACTCCTCGACTGCGGTGGGACAGAGCGGCGTGTGCGCGCCGCCGGACAGCGGACAGATCGCCGTGTGAACGAGGCCTGCGGGCGGCGCAAAGGGCGGCGAAGGCTGATCGCCCACGAGGTGCAACAGGACAGCGCGCAGCAGCGGCGCGGCGCCCGTGACGCCGGAGACATCGCGCATCGGCGTGCCGTCGAAGTTGCCTACCCACACGCCGACGGTCCAGCGCGGCGTCGCCCCCAGCGCCCAGTTGTCGCGAAACCCCTTGGATGTTCCTGTCTTGGCCGCCACCGGAAACGGCATTTCCAGCGGCCCGCCGCGGCCAAAAGCCGGTTGGCGCGCCACCGGATCCGCGAGGATGTCCAGCACCTGGAACGCCGCGGTCGCCGGCAGGATCTGGCGCGGTGGTTCCCGCGGCACATTCAACGGGGTGCCGGCGTCCAACTGCACCGCGGCCAGCCAGCGCGGCGGCTGCCAAGTCCCCAGTCGCGCGAGCGCGGCAAACGCGCCGGTCAAATCCAGCAGCGCAACCTCGCCATCGCCCAGCACCAGCCCCAGTCCGTAGTGCTCCGGCGCCCGGTCCAGCGACGCCAGGCCGAGCGCGCGCAGCAGGTCCAGCAAAGGCGCCACGCCCAGCCTTTCCACGAGCCGCACCGACGCGATGTTCACCGACGAGGCCAGCGCCACGCGCGCCCGCAGCGGCCCCGCCGTCGTGTCGCCGTAGTTGCGCGGCGCGTAGTCGCCCTGCTCGGTGGCAAAATGCGCTTCGAGATCGGCCAGCAGCGTCGCGGGCGTCAGCTGTTTGTCGGGCGCGGCAAACGCCGCCGCATAGGCAAAAGCCTTGATTGTCGAACCGGGCTGCCGCAGCGTCAGCGCGCCGTCATTGGCGCCCAGCCGATCGGCATCCGCGTAGCCAGCCGAGCCGACCATCGCGCGCACTTCCATCGTCGCGTTGTCGATCACCACGACCGCGCCGTTGCCCACGCGCCGATCCGCGAGCGTCACCAGGTGGGCGTGCAGCAGCCGCGCAACCTCGTCCTGCAGCGGCGCGTGGAG
This sequence comes from uncultured Myxococcales bacterium, assembly GCA_903850505.1. Lineage (GTDB taxonomy): Bacteria > Myxococcota_A > UBA9042 > UBA9042 > UBA9042 > CAIYBN01. The sequence continues at coordinate 14,141 of CAINLT010000414.1, forward strand.
CGTGGTCAGGAGCTGCGGCGGCCGCATTTGCCACAGCGCATTCAGATGTTCGCGCACCAAATCGCCCAGGTGCGGCGCCAGGAGCGCGTTGGCCTCCGGTTGGACAAGCACCGGCTCAGCCAGCGCGCGGGTCAGGGTCTGGGCGTCGAGCGCGCCGGTCGCATGGAGCACACGCAGCAAATGCCGCTGCGCCGCGAGCGCACGCTCCGGATGCTGCAGCGGATCCAGCCGTCCCGGCGCCCGCGGCAGGACCGCGAGATAGGCCGCCTCCGCCCACGTCAGGTCCTTGGCATCCTTGTGGAAATAGCCACGCGCCGCCGCCTGGACGCCGCGCACGAGCCCGCCATACGGCGCCCAATTCAGGTACCAGCCGAGGATCACCGGCTTGGGATAGCGCGCCTCCAGCTGCAGCGCCTCCAGCGCCTCGATGGCCTTGCCCGACCACGTCCGCGGCCGCGGCTGCATCTGCTTGACCAGCTGCTGCGTCAGCGTCGACGCGCCCGAAAAACGTCGCCCGCGCGCGAGGTTCTGGCCTACGGCGCGGACAATCGCGAGGCCGTCAACGCCCGGATGCCGCCAGAATCGCTGATCCTCCAGCGCCAGCGTCGCGGCGATCAATCGGGGCGAGATGGCGTCCAGCGGCACCGGCTGCGCGCGCGTGTGGTCCGGGCCATAGATCCAGCGCAGTGAACGGCCGTCCGCATCGCGCAACTCCGTCGCACCATACCGCTGCCGCAGCGTCTGGCCCGGATCGTCGGGCAGCAGGAAATGACCGCGCGTGAGGCCCCACAGCCCGAGGCACAGCAGGACGAACGCGAGCAGCGCGCGCCGGACGGTCACGTGTCGCATCAGTCGATGTGGAGGGTGCCGGCGCCGGACGTGCCAAAGACGTCGGGTCGGTACATGGCCTCCGCGCGGGCGCCGAGATCCTGAAAGCTGCCGCGGTTGGCGGCGCGGGCGACGTAGCGGAAGACCTGCGTGCCCGGCAGGAGATCGGCGAAGAAGCGCACTTCGCGACCGGCGAGCTCCGTGTTTTCCGGCGTGGCGATGCGCGCGTGGCGATCCACCTGCAGCGCCGCCAACCGCTGCGCGAGGCCGGCATCGTGGTTGGCAAACTGCAGGTCGACAGGCTCCAGGCCCGCACCCGGCCGATCGACGACCGCAACGTCCTCCCAGTGATCGCCCGCGGTCACTTCCACCTGCACAATCACCTGATCGCCGCGGTGCAACGGCCCCGTCACCGGCTCACCTTTCACGGTGAAGAGCCGCCGCCGCACCAGCAACCCGCCGTTGTGCGCCTCTTGCGACGGCGTCTGCAGCGCGTAGCTGTACGCCAGCCGCAGCCACACCGGACCTTGGCCTGTGCGCTCCAACTTCACCTGCGTGTCGCCCTGGACCAACTGGTCTTGGGCGATGTCCACCGTGTCGACGTGCAAGCCGCGCGTCACCGTCCCGGCCAGCTTGACCTGATCGCCGACGCGGACCTTGAAGTCGCCCGTGGGCGGCGTCCCCGCCAGCATCTGCGCGACCAGCGCGCGCAAGGCCCACGCGTTCTCGTGCGTGCTGCGCCAACCATGGCCGCCTTGCTGCCGCGCCAGCCAGCGGGTCAGTCGCGGCAACAGCGGATGGTCCGGCTGGCTGTGCGCCAACACTTCCACCAAAAGCGCCTGACGCTGCAGCGGCGACGCCCAGTTCCACGCGCTCGCCGCGGTCGGCAGGTAGCTCGACTCGCCATCGACGCGGACTTGCGCCAGCAGCGGCTCCAGCAGCGTGTGGATCTGCGCGGCGTGTTTCTTGCTATCCAAACGCGCGAACGCCGCGGCCAGCCACAGCTGATCGTCCGCTCCCAGCGCCGCGCGGCCAGCGAAGAACGCCTCGGCGGTCGCGGCATCGGCGAGACCCACCGCCGCGCCCACCGCCAGCACCTGCACCTGTTGCGCCTTGGGCTGGTGACTCTGCAGCCACTTCGCGGCGTTCTGCAGGGCCGCTGCATCGACTTTCAGACCCGCCGCCTTGGCGTCCGCCAGCACCCACAGCGCCCAGAGCGTCGCGTCGGCGTTGGCCTCGCCGTTGTCCCAAAGCGCCAGACCGCCATCGAAGTGCGCACGGCCTTGGATGCGGTCGACCCACTTCTGCGCTTGCGCCTTCACATCCCCGCCGAAATTGGCCAGCGCCGTCTTGTCGGCACCCCGCAGCACGTCCAGCGCCAGCAGCCCTTGCAGCCGCGAGGCCAGCTGCTCCGTGCAGGCGTACGGGTAGTCCGTCAGCGCCGCGATTGCGATCTCCGCACCCACCGCCAGCGACCCGGACACCGCGATCTGCAATCCACCGCGATCGTTGCGCACGCTGGCGTCCTTGCGCAGCACGTCGATGCGATTGCCGGTCACCTGCGCCCAGCTCGCGACGGTTTCCACCGGCTGCAGCGTCTGCACCTCCAGCGCTTCTTCGACGGCGTCCGTCGCCTCGGGCTGGTGCGGCGCGGTCGCCGTTGCCCGCCACTGCACCTTGGCTTGGCCCGCGGCCTTGGCCATCACGCGAAACCGCACTTCCTGACCCTGCTGCGGCGCCAGCGTCAGCGTCGCTACTGCTGCACCGTCGAGCGCCAGCGGACCCGTCAACTTCAGCTCCACGTGCGCCGTCACGGGAAACGCCTGACGATTGCGAACCGTCGCCGTCAGCTCCACCTGATCGCCCACCGCCACGGACCGCGGCAGCGCTGGCTGCACCATCAGCGGCTTGGACGCCTCCAGTTGCGCATCCCCGCTGCCAAACTCGCCCGGACCGTCGACCGCCACGGCCATGATGCGCCAGCTCGTCAGGTTGTCCGGCAGCGTGAACGTGTGCCGCACTTTGCCATCGGCCGGCAGTTCCAGCGCCGCCTGCCAGAACGCCACGTCGCGCAGATTGGCGCGCGTCAGGCCGCGATCGCCGCCGCCGCCGCCCGGATCGCCCTTCAGCTCGCCAGCGCGCCGCCGGACCAGGACATCCATCAGGACGTTGTCTTCCACGCCGCGCCCGATCGCCGCGTAGAGCGTCGTCAGCGGATCGGGCGTCGCCTCGCCGGTCAGCGCGAGCACGCCTTCATCCACCGCCCACAGCGTCACTTCCGCCGCGCGCGGCCGACCCGCCGCATCGCGCACCGCCACTTCCACGGACGTCTTTTGCCCCGGCTGCGCCTTGCGGTGCTCCGGCGTCACCGTCACCTGCAGCCGGTGGTCGACGGGATCAACGGTCAGCTCAATCGCTTCCATCTGCACGGCTGGCGCGCCGGTGTCCAAGCCGAGCGCGCCGTCGCTGCGCCGACCGGAAATGGCCAACACGCCGATGTGCACGTTGGGCGCATGGCGCGCTTCAATTGCCACGTCCAGCGTCGGCGCCGCGGAGTCCAGCTTGACGAGGCGCGTGCGGAGGATGCCCGCGCGCTCTTCCGTGACCAGCGCCAGCGCGCCCGGCGCCTGATTGCGCACGAGGATGTGCGCAGTGTCGCCAACCTTGTAAGTCGGCTTGTCGGCGACAAGCAGGTGCGCGTCTTCATCGGGTCCCCAGACCATGTCCGGACCAGTGGCGTAGAAATCGCGCGTTGTCGTCGCCGTGCGGCCGCGGCTGTCGCGGAGGCTGGCTTGGATGCCGTAGAGGCCCGGCTGTTGGACCGTCAGCGTGCAGTCCACGGGCAACGCGGCGCTTGTCGTCGCGCAGGTCCCAGCGGGCGTCGTCACCAGGCGCGTCTGCCAGCTCGTTTCGCCAGCCATGCCGCGCACGCGAATCGCCTTCCAGTCGCGGCGGACGAGCCGGACCGTGAGCGGCAAGCCCAACTGCGGCTTGCCCTCGGCATCAGTGGCGATCAGGTGAACGGGCAGCGGCGCCTGCGCGGGGACCAGCGCCGACGCAATCCCCACGCCGACAAGCGCCGACGCCGGGTGCAGCCAGAACGCGCGGGTCGCCGTCATCTCGCGGCCGTTGGGATCCTGCACGGCGGCCGCGACTTCCACATGCAGCGAGCGGTCCATCGCCACGCCGGTCGGCACGCTGAAACTGGTGCGGCCGCGCTCGTCGGTCGTCCCACGCAGCTCGTGGTTCAACACATTGGTGCCGCCCGCGCCATCATCCTCCTGCCATGTGTTCGGGCCAAACTGGAACTGTGGCCAGCCCGGCGGCTCGTAGCCCTGCGCCCCACCGGACGCGGTCACATGCGTCGGCGCCTTGTCCAGCGGCCCACCGGAGAACCAGCTCGCCTGCAATTCCCCGCGCACCGCATCCCCGCGCGCCACGTGCGCCGCCTTCAGCGTCAGGTCGAGCTTGGTGCGCGGCACGTGATAGACCGCCAACTGCACAGTCTTGGTGAACACGGTCTTTTGCGACGTGGCCTGCACCTGCCAACCGCCCACGCGGCCAGTGGTCGGCAGCGTCAGGGACGCGGCAAAAGTCCCGCGCGCGCTCAACCGCACCTGCGTCTCGCTGGCGGCGTGGCTCGCCGGGTCCAGCAACCGCAGCGTCACCTCGCGCCCCGCCGCCGGGAGACCAAGCGCCTCCTTGCCGACCAGCCGCAGCAGGCCCTTGACCTGCACCGTTTCCCCCTGACGGTAGACCGGCTTGTCGGTGAACATCCAGCCGCGTTCGCTGTCATCGGCCTCGCCGTCGTCTTCCTGCGCCCAGGGCGTCGGCTCCACCAACTGCATCCGCGCCGCGTCGTCAGCTTTGGCCGCCGTCACGCGCCGCGCCATCGCCTTCTTGCGCTGCTGCCACGTCATGCCGCCCGGACCGCTGACCAGGCCATCCGCGTTGGTCGTCGACCGCCACACCACACTGTCGTTCTCATCGCGCAGTTCCACCCGCGCGCCGCTCACCGGCTGGCCCGTTTGCAGCGAAGTGACCCAGAACAGCGACTCATTGCGCGCCGACTTCGCAGCGATATGCAGATCCGTCACCTGAAAAAGCCGCCCCTCGCGCCCCGACGGCTGCCAGCGCTGACCCGGCGGCTGGGCAATGTCCGGCGTCGCCAGCTCCAGCCAGACGTGCCCCGGCTTGCCGCCAAGCACCGCGTCGAGGTCCAGCACGCGGCGCTCCAGCACGTCCGGCTTGGCCGAGGGCTTGATCGGCAACTCGACCGGCGCACCCAGCTTGGCCAGCGCCGCGGCGTAACCCGGCCCATCGACTTTGAGCTCCGCCAGCACCGACCACGGCGCGTCCACCGGCACGCGATACGCCCGCGCCGTCAGCGCTTTCAGGTTGCGCAGCGTGACCGCCACGGCGTGCGGCTTCTGCTGGAACTCCATCACCGTGCCGTCCGTGTCGATCGCCAGCGACGGCTTGCGGTGGCCAAACGTCCGCGTGAGCGCAATCGGCTTGCCCAACCGGCGACCGTGCGCGTCCTCAAGCTGCGGCGCGAGCGTCAGCGTGTAGGTCGTCGCGGGGGCAAAATCGCCGACGATCGAGCACGTCGCGTCGTAGCACTGCAGGCGCAAGTTGAGGACGGCGGGCGTCGCCTTGAGCAGCTTGGTCTGGTCGCTGGGCGGCATCTGCGTGCTGAATTTCAACTCCGCGGCGCGCCAGGTGTCCGGGTCCGGATCGGTGTCATCCGTCACCTGCAGCAGCTCAAACGGCTCCAGCGCCCCGCCCGCCGGATCCGCAGCGCCGCCCGCCGTGCCAAACAGCACGTTTTGGGTCGCGGTCGACACCAGCGGCCCGCCCTTGCCCGCCAGCCCCGGCGTCACCGACACGGTGATGCGCTGCCACGCCGGCAGCCGCTTGGCAAAAGTCAGGCCGACAAGCTGGCCTGCGGCGATCGGCGCGGGCGGATTGCGCAGCGCAAACGGCAGGGTGTCATCGGCCAACGACTTGGGATCGAGCGCGGTCAACTGGAAGGGCGGCAGCGCCTGCTGCGGATCCTCGTTGGTCACCGTCACGTGGTCGCGCAACTGCGTCACGTCGACCGGCTGATTGAACAGCAGCCGTACCTTGGTGTCGCGCGGCGCAAACGACTCGCCCTCGCCCGGCGAACTCCAAATCAGCTGCGGCGGCGCGGTGTGAAACTGCCAATCCAGCGGCTGGCGCAGAACGCGACCGGCGCGCGTCTGCAGGTTGGCGGCCAGATGGGCGCGCATCGTCTGCGCGTGCGGCCACCCGGGCTGCGGCTGGCCCACCGCCGTGTCGGTCGAGACCCATCGCCACTGCACCGGGATGTCCGGCTCCAGCGTCACGCCGGTGAGCGCCACGGGCTGATCGAGCGCAGCGAGGGGCACCATCGGCTCAGAAAAAGCCAGGACCAGCGGCGCGTCGATGGCGACCTCGTCGCTCGGCAGGGCAAACGTCACGGTCGGCTCAACGGGCGGCGGCACCCCGAGCGTCGCCGCCGGGCTCTCCGCGGCAACGGCAGCCACAGGCCCCGGCGCCTGGCTTTGCGCGTCACCCGCCGCCGATTTCGCAGGATTGCCGCACGCGAGAAGCGCCGCGCAGAGCCAGAGCGCACCATGGCGCGGCAGCCGCACCAGCTTGTCCGTTTGCGTGTGCTTCATGGTCGTCACTCCCTTTGCCGCGCAAGCCTACGCTTGCCCTTCCCGCCACGCAACGGCAGGATGCCGCCATGTCCAAGCGCCGCACTTCGCCGCAGATTGCCTTGTTCGCGGCGGAACCGCAGGCGCCACAGCCGGTTGCCGATGAGGTGCGGGCGCGGCCGGCCAAGGAAAAGCCACGCGCAGGGCAGGCGACGCTGGCCGGGCAGACGTTCCTCCACGCAGTGGAAGTTGCCGTCGCCAACCACACCGATGCGCTGCACTACGGCATTCCGCTGGCGCTGGTGGATGAAGTGGTGCCGGGCCAGCGGCTGACCGTGCCGCTACAGGGCAAGCTCGTTGTCGGTCTGGCGATGCGCCTGCAGCCGGTTGCCGAGCTGACGTTTGACACCCGCAAGCTGCGGCCGATCGTGGCCGTCCACCGTCAGGAGCCGCCGCTGCCGCCTGACTTGCTGGAAACGCTGCGGTTTTGCGCGACGTATTACCACGCGCCGCTGGGGGCAGCGGCCCGCCTCGCGTTGCCCGCGCCGCTGCGCCACACCGGCGTGGAGGGCGACGATGCACCCGAACGGATGCAGCCGATGGTGACGTCCAACGACGTGCGGCCGTGGCCAGACGGGCTGGGCAAGGCGGAGGTGCGGATCCTGCAGAAGGTAGAGGCGGCGGGCACGCTGTCGCTCGCGGAGCTGCGGCGGCCGGGCGAGAACGGCAAGCTGGCTGCGCCGACCAAGGTGCTGGAGGCGCTGCAGGAACGCGGCCTCGTGCGGCTGTGGCAGGACCGCGTGCTGCGCGATCCGATGGGCCTGCGCGAAGACGTGAAGCGCGACACGCCGCCGGAGCTGACGCCGGAACAGCGGCTGGCGCTGCACCGGATGCAGGAGGACACCCACGCGCGGCGATTTGCCGGGCATCTGCTGCGCGGCATCACGGGGTCGGGCAAGACGGAAGTGTACCTGCACGTCATTGCCGACATCCTCGATCAGGGGCGCGGGGCCATTGTGCTGGTGCCGGAGATCGCGCTGACGCCACTGCTTGTGCGGCGGTTTCGCGCGCGTTTTGGCAATCAGGTCGCGGCGCTGCACTCAGCGATGACCGAAGGCGAGCGGCTGGACCAGTTGGCGCAGGTGGCGAGCGGCAAGCGGCGCATCGTCGTGGGGCCGCGTTCCGCGCTGTTCGCGCCCGTGGCGGATTTGGGCGTGATCGTCGTGGACGAGTGCCATGACAGCAGCTTCAAGCAACAAAACGGTCTGCACTATCACGCCCGCGACGTCGCGCTGGCGCGGGCCAAGGCGGCGAACGCGGTGTGCGTGCTGGGCTCGGCGACGCCGGGCTGCGAGGAGATGCTGCTGGCGCAGGAAGGCAAGCTGCACCTGACCGAGCTGCAACTGCGGGCGACGGGCGGGGCGCTGCCGTTGGCGCGGATCATCGACCTGCGCGAGAGTCCGCGGCTGCGCGACGAGAAGGAAGATCGGCCGAGCCTGCTGTCCGAGGAGCTCGTGGCGGCGGTGGCGGAGACGGTGAAGCGCGGCGAGCAGGCGATCCTGCTGCACAACCGCCGGGGCTTTGCCACGAGCATGCTCTGCCAGACCTGCGGATCCACGCTGGATTGCCCGGAATGCGCGGTCACGCTGACGTGGCACCGGAACCAGGGCCGCTTGCGCTGCCACTTGTGCGATCACTCGGTCTCGAGCGACGCGAGCTGTCCCAAATGCCAGGGCCGCAACCTGCTGGCGATCGGCGCGGGCACGGAGCGCATCGAGGACACGCTGGCGGCGGCCGTGCCACAAGCGCGGATGGCGCGGTTCGATCGCGACACGGCAGCGGGCCAGCGGCTCCACGACACGCTGGAGAAATTCGCGCGCCAGGAGCTGGACGTGCTCGTGGGCACGCAGATGCTGGCCAAGGGCCACGACTTCCCGGCCGTGACGCTCGTCGGCATCGTGCTCGCCGAATCGGGGTTACAGATCCCCGATTTTCGCGCCAGCGAGCGGACGTTCCAGCTGCTGACACAGGTCGCGGGGCGCGCGGGGCGCGGTCACAAGCCGGGCCGCGTGTTGGTGCAGACCTACATGCCCGATCATCCGGCGATCCAGGCGGCTTTGCGCCATGATCACGCCGGTTTTGTCCAAGCCGAGCTGGCCAACCGCCAGCGCTTTGGCTACGCGCCGTTCATGCACCTCGCGCTGCTGGAGACGCGGCACCTGGAGGAAAGTCGCGCGCAGGCGGCCATGATCGCGCTTGTGGAACGCGCCCGCGACTTGGGCCTGGAAGTGCGCGGGCCGCTGTATGCGGGCGTCGCGCGGGTGCGCGGGATTTGGCGCTGGCACGCGCTGGTGCGGAGCCGCGATCGCCGGCCGTTGCACGCGGGGCTGCGGGTGCTGGAGCGCGAGGTCGTGCCGCATCTGCCGCCCGGCGTAACCTACAGCGTGGACGTCGATCCCTACGCATTTTCCTGACCAAACTGTTACGCAACGCGCGCCGCGATTCATTGCCGCGCATCGGGTAGCCTGCTATCGTCCCGCGCCGTGTTGCACGTTGCGGGGAAGCGCGTCAGCACAGTGGGTTTGCGCGCGCCGTTTACGGCCAGAGTGGGAGGGTTTCAATGGTTCGTTTTGCATCCGCAGGTCGGCGTGTCGCTCTGGCCTTGGGTTTTGTCGTCGCTTTTGCGCCCCTTGCCGCTGACGCTGCATGGCCACCGGCGCCGGGCTCTGACCCGCTCGATCCCGCCAACTGGCCCAACGATCCGGGCTTTGCCAGCTACGTGCCCGCAGGCAGCGCGTGCGCCAATGGCGCGACGCCGATCTGCAACATCAACGGCTCAGCACAGATGACCTGCGTCGCCGGCAAATGGACGGAGACCACGACCTGCGCGACTGGCCAGATCTGCCAGTACGTCGGCACCGGTGCGGCGACCGTGCAGCAGTGCGCGCCCGGCGTCGGCCCGAAGATCTACGTCACCGACGGCGAATGGAACAACTTCTCGTTCATCCCGGAAGCGTGGACGCGCCTGCCTGGCTTCCGCCAGGTGGAGCGCGCTATCGGCTCCGGCATGCACACCAACGATGCGTGGTCGACGACGGTGGGCGATCGCAAGACGATCATCGCGGTCATCGACTGCGGCATCAAATGGGAATCTGACGACCAGATCAACAAGTTCTACCTGAGCCGCGGCGAACTGACGCCGCCTGAAGCCGCGTGCCGCAAGCCCGGCTACAAGGACAGCGACCCGTACGACAGCAACGGCGACGGCAAGTTCACGATGCTGGACTACGCGGATCCGATCTGCGGATGCGGCGAAAAAGTTTGCGAGGACCAAGGAATTCCGCGTTGCTCGGCCGCCAAGTGCCCCGGCGCTGTGCCCACGACATGCCAAGTCCTTCGGAACGCCGACGAGGCTCCACTTGGCGTGCCGCGCAAGTCGTGCGATTCGCGCGTCTCGGATCTGAACGGCAACGGCTTGCTCGACCCCGAGGACCTGATCAACAGCAAGGACTTTGCCGACGGCAAGGACACCGACGGCAACGGCTACGTCGACGACATCTCCGGCTGGGACTTCTACCGCAACGACAACGATCCGTACGACGACACGCGCTACGGCCACGGCACCGGCGAAGCGCGCGACTCCAGCGCGGAAGGCAACAACGGCCGCGGCTCGCTGGGCATCTGCCCGGAATGCACGACGCTGATGATCCGCGCGGGTGACAGCTTCGTCGCGGACGGCAACGACTTCGCCGCGGGCGTCCTGTTCGCGACCGACAGCGGCGCGATGGTCATCCAGTCGGCGTTGGGCTCCTTGAGCCGCTCGCTGTACGCGGAGCAGGCCATCGACTACGCCTACCAGAACAACGTCGTCTTCATCGCGTCTGCGGCCGACGAACTCTCCTTCCACCACAACGAGCCGAGCACGACCAACCACGCGCTCTACGTGCACGCGATCGTGTTTGACGGCCCGTCGGACAAGAACTCCACGACGTTCCTCAACTTCAACAACTGCACGAACTACGGCGGCAACTTGTTCCTCAGCTCGCCGGGCACCGGCTGCTCGTCGGAAGCGACGGGCGTCACGTCCGGCCACGCGGGCATGATCTACTCGGCGGCGCTGAAAGTTGCGCTGAACCCGCCGCTTTCCGCGGAGGAAGTGCGCGGCGTGATGCTCAATACCGTGGACGACATCGACGTGCCGGAATCCGCCAACGATCCGACGAAGTTCATCTCCGGACCGGGCTGGGATCTGCACTTCGGCTATGGCCGCAACAACGTCGCGGCGTCCGTCAAGATGGTCGCCGCCAAGCTGATTCCGCCGGAAGCGGATATCCTGCTCCCGACGTGGTTTGAGCCGATCGAAGTGACCAAGACGCCGAAGTACACGATCACGGGCCGCGTCGGTGCGCGCGCGGATGGCACGGCGTCGCGCTACGCCAAGTACAGCTACGTGCTGGAATACGCCAAGGGCATCGACCCCAAGAGCGGCTGGACGACCATCAAGGACGGCACGGACGTCGCGGCGTTTGGCGGCGAATTGGCGCAGTGGGACGTGGCGGAAGCGGCCAAGGCCGTGGACTTCACCGCGCCGCTGACCGATCACGACCAGTACAGCTTCACGTTGCGCCTGCGCGTCACGGCCAAGAACGCCGACGGCACCGAACTGAAGAACGAGTTCCGCAAGTCCGTCGGCCTGTTCAAGGACCCGGACCTGCTGCCTGGCTTCCCGATCCGCAACCTGGCGTCGATCGAAGCGTCCGGCAAGATGTTCGACATCGATGGCGACGGCAAGGACGAGTTCATCCTGCCGAACTCCGATGGCCGCGTGCACGCGTTCAAGGCCGACGGCACGGAGCCCAAGGGCTGGCCGGTGTGGTCGCCGTTGCGCCGCGAGCTGTCGGAGGACTTCCTCTACAACATCACCAAGGGCTGCGCGTTCCGCACCGACAAGACCGGCTGCCTGCGCAAGAACGGCGGCGTGAAGCCGGAATTCCACGAGATGATCACCGGCACGCCGGCGATTGGCGATCTGGACGGCGACGGCAAAATGGAAGTCATCTTCACGACCTACGACGGCAGCGTCAACGTTGTGGAAGCAGACGGCAGCAAGCGCCCGGGCTTCCCGGTGCAGGTCGATCGCGAGCGCTCCAAGAAGGCCGACGAGACGCACCTGTGGGACGACGGCATCTTCTCGGCACCGTCGCTCGGCGACATGGACGGCGACGGCAAGCTGGAGATCGTGGTCGGCGCGATGGACGGACAGCTCTACATGTGGCGCCACGACGGCACGATGCAGAAGGGCTTCCCGATCGAAGTCGTCGACAAGACCAAGCCTGGCCAGGGCGATCGCATCGTAACGACGCCGTCGATTGGCGACATCGACAACGACGGCAAGCTGGACATCGCGCTCGGCACCAACGAAGTGTTTGGCGCCGACAAAGCCAAGAACGAAGCGCGCGGCTACGTGATGCACGGCGACGGCACGCTGTTCAAGGGCTATCCGGTCACGACGTACGGCATCCAAGCGTACGTGTTGCCGAGCGTGGGCTCGGGCGTGCCGGGCAACGCGACGCTCGTCGATCTGGACGGCGACAAGAAGCTGGAAGTCAACTTTGACACGATCGGCTCGGCCGGCACGTTCTTCACCTGGGAAGGCAAGACCTATTGCATCGGCAAGGCCGCGGGCAAGTGCACGTCGACGTTCTCCAACAACGCCAAGAATTTCGGACCGGACACCAACACGAAGGAGAAGACCGCGGCGTTCGTGCTCATCTCCGACGGCTCGGTCGGTCACATCGATCCGGGCGGCGGCATCGACTTCGTCAAGGCGTCCGCGGGCTTCGACTTCGCGCTCACGTTCGCCTCGGGCGGCCAGCGCGCGGAATTTGACCACCTGATCGGCGCGTATGACAGCGCGACCGGCAAGATGCTGCAGGGCTGGCCGCGCGTCATCGACGACTGGCAGTTCTTCTCGAACCCGAGCATCGTCGATCTGGACGCCGACAAGAACCCGGAAGTCGTCGCGGCTTCAGCCGGCTACCTGATCCACGCGTGGAACTACCTGGGCGTCGAGCCGATCGGCTTCCCGCACTACACCATGGGCTGGATGCTGGCTTCCCCCGCGGTGGGCGACATGGATGGCGACGGCAAGTTCGACGTGGCGATTGGCTCGCGCGACGGCTGGATCTTCGCGTGGGGCACGCGCAAGGGCGTCATCAAGGACGCCATCAACGAATGGCCGATGCACGGCCATGACTTGCACAACACCGACAACTACCACGCGGCGATCAATCCCTACGCCAAGAAGGCGGAAGTGGACGCTGGCTCGACGGATACCACCGGCGGCGACGCCATCACGGCGGTAGACACCGGCGACACGGCCACCCCGACGGACAGCGCGGCGCCCGCCAAGAGCGGCTGCACGGCGAGTACGGGCGGCGGCAACGGCGCTGGCGCGGTAATCGGTTTGATCCTGATGGCGGCGATCCTCGTGCGCCGTCGCCTCTTTGCCTAAGGGAATGCTTCATGGCCGCAACGGAAGTCCGCAACGCTTGTTACAAGTGCGAAGAAGAGCTGGTCTTTGACGTCAAGATCGGCCGTCTGGACACGTGCCCCAACTGCGGCGCGTATCTGCACTCCTGCCGCAACTGCCGGTTCTGGAGCATCTCCGCGCACAACCAGTGCATTGAGAACCAGGGCGAGTTCATCCGCGACCGCGAGGCCGGCAACTTCTGCGGCTTCTTCCAGTTCCGCGTCGTGGGCGAGGATGCCAGCGCGGAGATCAACGCGCACAAGGCCAAGCTCGACGCGATGTTTGGCGGCGGCGGTGCGGCGAAACCGACCGTGAGCTGGGGCGCACCGGAAGGCGGCAAGACCGAGCGCCCGGAAGATGCGGCGCGGGCGAAGCTGGATGCGTTGTTCAAAAAATAGCACCTCGGCCACGCAATGACCGACATAGGGTGACCGATGCGGGCTCGACTCCTCGCGATGCTGTTGCTCCTCGCTTTCACAGCGTCGTGCGCCCGCACGGCGGCGGATATTCAGCGCGACTATGCGCGCGAGACGCTGGCGCCGCGCTCGTTCCAGGTCAATGCCGACACCGCCCGGCCTGCGCTGCAGCGGCGGCTGCACGTGCGAGCGTGGGCCAACAACGACTACCGCAAGCAGAACCTGCGCTGGGAACAGCGGATCCGCGATCAGCTCGGCCGCGCCAACACGATCCTGCAGGCGCAGTTCGGCATGGAACTCGTCATCGACAGCGTCGCCGCTTGGGAGAACGACACGCCGGACGACGCCGTGTTGGACGCGAGCCTCGCCGCGCTGATCCAACACGACGCCGCGGACGATGCCAACTGGGTGCTCGGCTTCGTGGGCGCGCGTTCCTTCAACACGGACTGGCACCATCTGGGTCAGGCGAAATCGCCCGGCAAGCACATGGTCCTGCGCGGCACGCAGAACGTCCGGCAGCGCGACTGGCTGGACAAACGCCTGGAGGCATTGCCGGAGAAGGAGCGCGATCAGCTGTGGAAGGAGATGCGCCTGCACACGGAGACGCTGCTGGTGCTGCACGAATGGGCGCACACGCTGGGCTCGCCGCATGACGGCAATGGCGACTACATCATGTCGCCCACGTATGATCCGCAGATCGTGCAGTTTTCGCCAGCGTCGATTGAGGTGATTCGGCTTGGCCTTGCGCACTTGGGCGAGACCGGGCGCGCGGCGGAAGTGGCGTGGCAGGCGGCGCGGACGGCGGCGATCGCGGCGCACCCGGGCGCGTTCCAGCAAGACGGCGCGGCGACGCCCGTGCGGCCGCAGACAGCCAAGCCGGAGCAGTTGCCGAAACCTGCGCGATTCAACCGCGTGGTTGACGCGCAGCGGCTGCTGCGGACGGGCAAGAACGACGAGGCGCAGGCGCTGCTCGACGCGGCGTTGGCGAACGCGACGGTCGAGACCGAGCCCGACCTGCTGCGCGCCTTGGCCAGCGTGCTGCTGGAGGCCGGGCGGCTGACGGCGGCGGAGACGATCGCCGCGCAGCTGGGCTTTGCCCCGGAAGGCCTGACGCTGCGCGGGCAGATTACCCGGCAGCGGCGCGTGGTTGGCCTGCAGCCGGGGGCCTTGGCGGAACATGACGAGCCGGCGTACGGCCAGCGGTTTGAGAAGGCCCGCGCGGCGCTCTCGGGGCCGAACCCGCCCGATGGCGAGGCGTTCCACCGGGACTACCCGAAGGTCGCGGGCAGCCTCGCGTTGCAGTGCGCGCTGGCGCTGAACAGCCGCGGCGGCGCGCAACGCGGCAAGAAACTGTGCGACGCGGCGCTGCAGCTCTGGCCGGAGACCGTGCTGGCCCATCAGGGACTCGTGGCGCTGGCGCGATCGCATCGGGACGGTACGGACGCGGTCCAGCATCTGGAAACGCTCCTGGACCTCATTCCGGACTTTGAACCAACCTGGCTGGAGCTCGCGCGCGCGCTCAAGGACGGCGGCCAGCCGCAGAAGCTGGGTGAACTGGAGCAGCGCTACACGACCGCGTTTGGCAAGCCGCTTGTGGTGGAGTAGCTGGGGCTGCCAAGCTGGCGCCTACTCTGAATCCCATTCCGCCCAATTCGTCCGCGACAGCACGAACCCATCCACCGGCGTCGCCACCGGCGCGTGAATCTTCGCCTCGGCGTGGTCCAGGATCGCCCGCAGCTCGGCCTTCGTGTGCACGCGCTGGCAGCGGATCGACCCTTCCGCCGTCTCCACCAGCACCGTCAGCCCTTGGATGCAGCCTGAAAGACACGGCTCGCGCTTGATCGACAGTTTCTGCTGCGTCGCCTTGGCCCATTCACGCGCTTCGGTCTCGAGGTCTTTCAGCGCATCGCAGACCTCGCCCGGCTTCTTGCGGCACACCGCGCAGATCGACAGCTCCACGCGCTACTGCCCCAGCGCTTCAGGCTGGAACGCCGCGTCCGGCAGCACGACCTTGGTATCGATTTCGCGGGTCTCCACCGTCGTCGTCGATCCGCGCACGTGGTTCTGCATGTGGAATTTCTTCAGCGTGCTGCCGTCAATCGCGTCCACGGTCAGCGTCTTCACCAGCTTGCCGTCCTTGCCGTAAAACGTCATTTGCCGCGGCACCGACAGCTTCTCGTCAATCCACAGCTCGATCTTGCTGTACGCCTCGTCCGGATCCGGCGTCGTCACTTCCACGCGCGCGCAAGGCACGCCGCCCACGGGCTCGTTGCCGAGCTTCTTGGTCTCGCCGCCCTGCATGCCGTGGCTGTCCAGATCGCCAAAGCTGAAGTCCGTGTCCATGAACGCCGCGTTGCGCTGCGACCCGCCGATCCGCCGCAGCCGCCGCATCTTGGGCAGCCACAGGAACTGCTGCGCCGCCTGGCCTTTGCCTTGCTCCAGCATCAGCAGCTCGATGCCCGCGTCCTCCGCCGGCTGCAGGAACGTGATGCGCGACCGCATCTTGCCGTCCTTGCGCACCACGCGCGCCAGCGTCAGCCAGGTCTTTTCCTTGCCGGACGCCAGCCGCAGCGTCAGCGCGGTCTTGGACTGGCCGGCCTGAAAACCCGCGGCGTTCTTGGCCATGACGGCGTCGAGCAGCTTGCGCGCCGCCGGATCGTCCGCCGCTTCCGCAAGGTTGGCGGCAAACAGCGCCGCCATCACCAGAATCGCTGACAACTTGCGCATCTTTTGCCTCCAGAACTCGTTGCCATGCGCCTTCGCGCACTCGGTATTCGTGAAAATCGTCGTGCGCATGGCAACTGCAGGCCGCGGCTGCGGACTGCCGCGGGGGTTCGGCGGCGGCGCGCCCCCGAGGCATTTTCTACCTAGCCCGGTCGCGACTGCAGCCACGCCTTCGTGCGCGCGTGCTCCGGCTCGCGCTCCGTGCGCCGCGTGCGATAACCACAACCGCGGGCAATCAGCTGCACGGAATGGTTCTTGCCCGGGAACGCCGCTTTGAGCTCCTCGAGCACGTCCGTCGTGTCAAAGAACTTGCACGAGAAGATGTCAAAGAACGCCTCTTGGGTCGCTTCATTGATGTGGATCGCGATGTGGCTCTCCGCGATCATCGTCATCGCCGACAGCACCGACGTGCCATTCGCCGTCTTGGACCGCAGCACATACGGCCGCATGATCGGCGTCATGTCAATGCGCGGCGGCAGGTTGTCAAACAGCTGGAACAGCGAGTCCATGTTGCTCGGACCCGTGTAACCCTGGATGTTGATCAGCAGGTGCGGGCCAAAATCGTCTTCGGGCTGCACGCGCACTTCGTCAAAACGCTCGGGGCGCAGGGCGGTGTGCACGTCGACGTTGCGGGTCGGCAGCGCAGTCCGCAGCAGGCGCGTCAGCTCGCCGTTGTCAAACGCCATGGGCGCGACGAGGTCAGCAAAGTAGCATTCGCGAAAGCTGAACGTGTGCAGCGTCAGGTGGCCACCCGGCAGGAACACAAAACCGGAGACGCCGCAGTCATCGGGCTCCACGCCGTTGTAGTACGGCAGCAACATCGGCGGCATCGCCGGCTGGAGGCCAAGGCGCTCGGGCAGCTCTTCCAGCAGCTCGTGAACGAGGCGAATGTCGTCAAAGCGCGACCGGTGACCGCCGAAGCCGTCCAGCGTAGAATGTTGCAAGGTAGAAGGTTGCGGGCTCGTTGGCGTCATTGCGTTCACCGGGGCAGAATGGCTGGGGATGGCGGCGGGCGCCGAGGGGCAGCAATGATGGCGGAAAGTCCGATGCGCGGCAACACAAAGCAGTCGATCTGGCTGTTGCCGCTGGCACTCGCGCTGCTGGCGTGGCCCGCGCAGGCGCAGGAGCCGACGCTGTTTTCCGGCACTTGGATGAGCGTGCTGGGCGTCGACACGCAAGCGGACGCGCCGGGCGAGGACCTGCTGACGCTGCGCAATCGCCTCGATTTGGATCTGCGCCATCCGGTGTCCGAGACGATGCGCGTGAAGATCGCCGCGCGGCTGTGGCAGCGGACGTCAGCGGCGCGGACTGACAGCAACGGCTGGAAGCTCGACGTCAACGGCCATTTTCCGGATTTTGGCCTGCGCTACGACCAACTGGCGGAGCTGCGCGAGGCGTACGTGCAGTGGGATCTGGGCCCCGGTCGCCTGACGGTGGGGCGCGACATCGTGCAGTGGGGCGCGCTGGAGCTACAGAGCCCGTGGCGCATCTGGAATCCGGTGGATTACAGCCAAGGCATCCTGGGCGCGCTCAACCCGGACGACACGCCGCTGCTGGCCGACTGGATGGTGCGCTGGTCCCAGCCGCTGGGCGGTGGCCGGTTTGAAGGCATCTTCCAGCCGTTCTTCACGGAGCATCGCTTCAGCCCGTTCGCGACGGACACGGCGGTGGTGCGGCCTGACGTGGGTCCGCCGCTGCCGCAGGGCATGTTCCAGATGTTGCGGCACCTGGATCTGCGGCTGGATCGGCAGCTGGGCGACACGCTCACGACGGCGCTCAAGCCGCCGCCCGCAACGCCGCTCGCGGGGTCGATGGGCGCGCGCTGGCTGGTGAATGCCGGCGACTGGGAGCTGGGCGTGGCGGCGATCTTCAACTGGGACCGGATGCCGCTGCTGCGCTTTGACCCGAACATCGCGACGCTGCTGGGCAAGATCGCCGCGGTAGGTTTTGATACCCAGAAGCAGGTCGCGCTGCTGGGCGACCCGGAGTACCAGGCGGCGCAGGCGGCAGTCCAAGGCTCGGGCAAGGGGCCGCTGGACCTGGCGACGGCGGAGTGGCAGCGCCGCCTGACGCTGGGCGGGCAATGGAGCGTGGAAGTGGCCGAGGGCTGGATCGTCCGCGGCGACGTGGCGTATGCGCCCAAGGTCGGATCGGCGCTGGGGCGCGTGGTGTTCACGGACCAGTTCGCGCCGATCGTGACGTCGATGCTGATGACCGGAGCGGGCGTGGAGTGGACGCACGGCGACACGCTGGCGGTGGTCGTTGAAGCGACATACCAGTGGTCGATCGACGTGCCGAAAGACCAGCCGCTGTTCCTGATGGCGCGGCATCAGGCGGTGATCGCCGGCGGCGCGCAGTGGAAGTTCGGCGAGAGTCAGGCGTGGGCGCTGCAGGCGGGCGGCATGTACGGCATCTCGTTGGGCGACTGGGCAGCGCTGCCGCGCGTGAGCTGGAAATTCGCCGAAGGCTGGCAGACCGGCCTGGGCGCGGCATTCACCGGCGGACCACTGCTGAGTCCCGGCGGGCTGTACCGGACCGATGATCAGGTGCTGATCGATATCCGCAAGGTGTTTTGACCGCTAGATTGCAGTTCCCGTCAGCCACAGCTTCTCAAAGTACGCCACGACCGCGGTCACCGCGGCAGCGAACTTCGTCTTCACGCCGGCCTCGTGGTAGCTGACAAAGCCGCCGTGGCCCCAGTTGTTGCTGCCGAGCACCACCGTGTCGTCGATGACGATGAACTTGGCGTGGGTGATGACGGTGTCGGGATCGTTGCGCACCGCGGCGCCGAGGTTCTTGAGGTACGTGCCGGCATCGACGTTGAGCGCGGGATCGCCGAAGTCGCCCGAGGACTGGTCCAGCACCACCCGCACGCTCACGCCGCGCTTCACCGCGGCGGCGACGTCGGCCAGCAACGACTTCACATCGCTGTCGTCCACGTTCATCGCGTAGGTGCACAGCAGAATGCGCGTCTTGGCGGCCTGGATGAGCGGCTGTACCACGCCCTTGAAGCCGCCGTCGCCGTAGAGCGCGACGTTGGGATCGGCGCTCGTCACCACCTTCTTCATGGCGGTCGGCTTGTCCCAGAGCGCCTGAAAATAGCCGGCGATCGCGGTGTTGGCCACCGCGTCGCGCACCAGAAAATTGGTCTCGTTGTTGTAGAACAAGGACGACTGCGACCAGTTGGTCGAGCCGAGCACGAAGCCCTGCTCGCTGCGGATCAGCTTGACGTGGGTGCGCACCGCTTTGGTGCCGTCCAGCTTGGCGTTGATGCCCGCGGCTTTCAGGTCGGCGACGACAAGCGCGTTGTTGGCGATTTCGTCGTCCATGAGCACGCGGACGTTGACCCCGCGCGCCTGCGCCGCCTTGAGCGCGCCCACGATGATCGCCAGGTAGTCGCTGATCGCGGTCGTCTCGAACTCGGTGATGTCCAACTGCACGTGCGCCGTCTGGATGACCTCCAGCGCGCCGCCCATGTAGTCCTTGTTGGCTTTGAGCTCGAGCACCGGTCCGGGCGGCAGGTTGCCCACGGTGATCGCGACGTCGCTGGTCCCGGCGCCCGTATCGGTCGCAAGGGCGACATCGCCACCGGCGTCAGCGGGCGCTACGTAGGTCGTGCCACCGGCGGCCTGCGTTTGCGCACAGCCAGCCGAAAGCACCGCGAGGACAGCGAACGCCGCGGCACACTTCACGCGGTCGCGCCTGCAGCCGACTTGTGCTTCTTCAGCGCCAGCGCCGCGAGCCTCTCGAGCAGCTCGGGAATCATGAACGGCTTGTCGAGGTGGTCGTCCGCACCGTAGAGCGGCGCGGTCATCTCGTTCAGGTTCGGGCCAATCGCCGTGAGCATCAGGATGCCCACGTCGTTGTATTCCGCACGCGCACGGAGGGATTTGCAGACTTCCCAGCCGTTCATCTGCGGCATCATGACGTCCAGCACGATCAGATCCGGCTTGTGCGCCAACGCGGAGCGCAACGCCTCTTCGCCGTCGTACGCCAGCGCGATCCGATAGCCTTCCGCTGCCAAGGTCTTGCGCAGAATCCCGGCAATCTCCAGGTCGTCTTCCGCAATCAGTACGTTGATTCCATTGTCTTTAGGCATGTTAGTCCGCGTCTTGGCGACTCAATTCGGTCGCCTTCTTGGCAATTTCCTGCGCTTCCTGGGCCCGCTTGTCGCTGGCTGGGAGGATGTGCGCCACAGTCCGCGCCAAATCGCGCGCACCCAGATAATTCTTCTTGTCCATCAAGTCTTTGGCGTCTTTCAGCATCGTCGCCGCCTGCTGCATGCACTTGTCCACAACCTGGTTGGCCTCGGCCTTCTCCGGCTGGTAGTTGAGCGCTTCCTGGGCATCTTCAAAGGCATCGGCGTATTTCTTGGCGGCGAGATTGGCCTTGGCCTGACCAAGATAACCATCCGCCAGCTTGCCCGCAATGAAGCCGCTGTGCGTGCCGTCCACGCGGCGGTCGGCGTTGTAGGCCTGCTTCCACGCGGAGATCGCCTTCTTGGCGTTGCTGCCCGCGGCCTGCGCCTCGTTCATCGACGCTTCCACCTGCCGCACGGCCGCCGAATACGCCGCAGCCTTGGCCTTTTGGTCCTTGGAATTGCTGCCCGCCGCGATGGCGTCAAACGCCTGTACGGCCGGGGTCCACAGGCGATTGTGATACGCCGTCAGCCCGGCGGAGAAATCCGCCTTCTTGCCCGAGTCGCCCTTGGCCGATTCCGGCTTGCTCGGCGCCGGTTTCTCTTCCGACTTCACTGCGGGCTTGGCTTCCGGCTTCGCGGCGTGCTCGGGCTTCGCATGCTCCGGCTTGGGCAGCACTTCCGGTTTGGCCGCCGTTTCCGGCTTGCCTGGACGTGCCGCCGGCTTCTCGGCCTGCGCCTCAACCTTCGGCTCGGGCTTGCCCGGCTTCTCTTCCGCGGCCTTCGCGCCCGCCTTGGCATCGGCCGGCTCGCCCTCCAACTGCGCCCGCATCGCCTTGGCTTCCGCGCGATTCGGATCCAGCGCGAGAATCGCATCCAGGGCCTTGATCGCCGCGGGCGTGTCGCCCGTCTCGTTGGCCTTCTTGGCGTCCGTCATGCGCTGGCTGAACAGGGATTCCTTGGCCGCAGCCAGCTCATCCTGCGCATCCGCATACTTCTGCGTGTCCTTGTCAACCTCGCCAAACTTGCTGATCGCGCCCGGGAAATCCCCGGCCTTGAGCGCCTGCTTGGCCTCCTCAAAGGTGTCCTCCGCTTCGACTTCCTTGCGGGTCGACGCGATCAACTCCTTCAACTCCTTGTTGGTCGGATCCTTCTTCTTGGCCGCCTTGAGGATGTCCAGCGCGTTGGCAAAATCCGGCGGCGTGTCGGAGATCAGCTCCTTGGCCTTGGCGATCGCGGCGGCCACTTCATTGGCACCTTCGTCCTGGGCGGGCGCGGCTACTGGCTTGGGCGCCTGCGTCGACTTGCGCGTCGCAAAGAACGCGCCAACGCCGCCACCGATCGCCACGACGGCAAAGATGCCGCCAACCGTCATGAACAGCTTCTTGCGCGACTTCGATTTTTCGTATCCGACCTGCGGCGTGGCGGACGCCTGACGCTCCGGCATGGCCTGGCGATTGCGCGACACGGGCTCAGCGCCCTCGATGAAGAATTCCAGCACACTCGTGCCGATCTCGATCCGGTCGCCGGACTCCAGCACGTGCCGCGGCTTCTTGACGCCGTTGATGCTCGTGCCGTTGGCGCCGCCGAGATCGCTCAGCACGGCCTCGTCTTCCTTGCGCTCGATC
This sequence comes from uncultured Myxococcales bacterium, assembly GCA_903850505.1. Classification (GTDB taxonomy): domain Bacteria; phylum Myxococcota_A; class UBA9042; order UBA9042; family UBA9042; genus CAIYBN01. The sequence continues at coordinate 36,070 of CAINLT010000414.1, forward strand.
TGGAAGTGCTTGCGCGAGACCGCGGGGTCCGCCAGCACGATGTTGCAGTCCAAGCCGCGACCGACAAGATGCCGGCCCTCGGGCACGCGGTGAATCTTGCCGCGATCCGGCCCGGACACCGCCCGCAGTTCCATCGGCGTGGCCGACTTCGCTGTCGGGCGCATCGCGGCGAGCGCCGAGGTGTCGATCGCGCGCGTGGCCGCTTCAGCCTCCGCGGCTTCAAACACGCGAGTTGATTGATCTTCTTCGTCGTGATCAGGGATCGGCGGCGGCATCGTGGCGGGCTTCGCTACCGGCCGTGGACCCTGCGCGGCGGCGCCGGTCGGCTGCATTGGACGCGGCATGGGCCGTGGCACGGGCGACTTGCCCGGCGCAGGCGAAGACGGAAGCGTAGTCGGCGCTGGCGGCAAGTCGTCCAGCCGGATCGCGCGCGTCGCTTCAATCGGCTCGTCGTCTTCTTCCAGATGCGGAGGAGGAGGATTCCCGCCGCGTCGCTCTTCATTCGCCATGGTTCCCTTCACCCGCTAGCGCCGCTGTGCGGCCGTCACTTCTGGTTTGCCCTGACGCGATCCCACCGGATTCGCGCAGTCCTCGCAGGCCCGTTGCGGCCCAAGCCAGACTGGCTTTCCAACAACAGGGCTGTAGCACAGTCGGCGCGGGCCGACAACGGCAAGTGTCGCGCCGCGAAAGCAAGTGTTGCCATGAGCGCGTCACAAGGACGGCTCACAGCGACGGCGAATCTGGACTGAAAATGGCGCGCCTAAAGCGATCACGCGCGCAAGGAGAGAGCGCGGATCAGCAGCATGCGCAGGAAAGTGCCGGGGAGCGCGTCGACTTCAGGCTTGACGCCTGAGTCCGCACCTTACGCCTGAGCGGCGGGGAAGACCGAGACGGTCTTGCGGCCCTTGGAGGCGCCGAACGCCACGGTGCCGGGGATCAACGCGAACAGGGAGTAATCCTTGCCCGTGCCAACGCCCTTGCCAGCGTGGAAAGTCGAGCCGACCTGGCGCACCAGGATGTCGCCCGCGGGGACGACCTGACCGTGCATGCGCTTGACGCCACGGTATTGCGGATTGGAGTCACGGCCGTTGCGGGATGAGCCCTGACCTTTTTTGTGTGCCATGGTTGCCTCGTTCTGGGACTGCGTGTGAACGCGTCGGGTGCTTTAGGCTTCGATCGCCGTGACGCGCACGCGCGTGATCGACTGCCGGTGGCCCATCGTCTTGCGGCTGTTCTTGCGCCGACGGTACTTGTGAATCAGCACCTTGTTGTCGCGGGTCTGTTCGACGACCTGCGCGCGCACTTTGGCGCCCGCCAGGAGCGGCGTACCGACCTGCACGCCGGCATCGCCGCCGATCAGAAGCACGTGATCAAACACGACTTCGGCGCCGCGCGCGATGGCATTGCCGTCCGCGTCCGCGACCTTCTCGATCGTAAGCTGTTGACCCGGGGCGGCGCGGTATTGCTTGCCGCCGGTCTTGAAGATCGCATAACTCGCCATGGTAGTCCTCGTTTCGCAGACTTGCGCTAGCAATCGACCAAGCCGACTGGGGCGCAGGGGGTGCGAATTGTGCCGCAGTCAGCGCCGCGCGTCAAGGATTGAATGCGTATCTGCCAGCAGAATCGATCGAGGCCGACCGTGCAACCGCTACAGCACCCGACTCCGCACCGCCGCGCGCATCGCCCGCAACGCCGTTTCCACCTGACCCTGCATGTCCGGATCCTGGGAGAGCACGTGCGCTTGCGTGTACAGCCTTTCCGCTTCCTCTTCAGCACCTACGGCGATCGCCGCGCGCGCCAGCCGCAGGTACAGCAGCGCCGCTTCCTCCGGCTGACCGCCCATCTTCAAATGGAACGCCAGCCGCAGGCCTTCCTCCAGATCGGTTCTGCCGCGATCGGCGATCCACGTAGCGGTCTTGCGATGCAACGCCCGGCGCTGCTTGGGATTCAGGAAGTCGTACGCGACGCGGCGGCGCAGCGTCGACGTCAGGCGGTACTCGCGATCGCCCTGATACCGGCACGAGGCGTTGCGGACGACAAAGCCGGTCTGCACCAGCTGTTCCAGCGCGTCATCGAGTTGTTCGACGCCCAGAAAGTGCAGCGCGTTGGCCCAGAATTCCGCGCCGACCACGACCGCCACCGAGAGGCAGCGCTGGACGTGCAGCGGCAACGTGCCGATCAACTGGCGGATCACGCCGTCCACCACGCCCGGGCGGATTTCCGTCGGCAGCTTCTCCCGCACCAGCCGCCACTGCGCGTTGTCCAGATCCATCGCGCCCAGCCGCGCCAGGAGGTGCGTCAGTTCGCCCGCGAGGAACGGGTTGCCCAGCGCGTGCGTCTGGATCCAATCGCGCAGCTTGGCGTTGACGGGCGCCGCGAGCATCTCCCGCACCACCTGCACCACAGCCTGATTGGGCAGCGGCAGGAGGTCGAGCTGCTCGTCAAAGTGGAAAGGCGGCTGGCGTGGCACGAGGTGGCGCAGCGCGGACGACTGGAGCGGCTCGACGTCATCCAGTTCCGTGGAGCTGGACACGATGAGGATCGGCGAGCCGCCCAGATCCGCCAGCAGATCCTGGAAGAACGAGCGTGTCGACGGATCCATGTGCTGCGCGTTGCGGATGAGCACGAGCATCGGCGCAGCCAGCGCGACCGCCTGAAAGTAACGCGCGAGCGCCGCCGCCATCTCCTTGCGCGTGTCGCGGCCAATCCCGGACTGCATGCCCGCGCGCCCTGGCTCGGTGATGTCAAAAGCCGGAAGCGAGGCGATCGTCTCTGCAACTTCCGCGGCTTCCTGGCGCCGCTGCGCGGTCAGCTTGCGCTGGCCCATGCGCGAGAACGCCAGCTCCACCATGCGCTGCAACTTGCGCCGCGCCTGCTCGGCGGAATCCGTCTCCAGGATGCCAGCACGCAGACGCACGAGCTCAACGACCGTCGAGTAGGGCAAATCCGCGTGCAGGCGATCGCAGCTGACCTCCATCAGGAAGTAGAGCTTCTCCGGATGCTGCTCCACCTGCCGGCGGAACGCGTCCAGCAGCACGTTCTTGCCCATGCCCAGCGCGCCGGCGACCAGGCACGTCAGCGGCCGAGAGCGCAGTTCCACGTCTTCCAGCAGCGACCAAAGGCGCTTGAGTTCGACCTCGCGGCCCGTCGTCGGCAGCTCAGACGACCACGGATAGCAGAGGAGCAGGAAATCCTGCGAACCGGCGCGCACGTGCACCGTCTCGACCGCGTCCTGGTGGCCGTCCAGCCGCGCAATCAGCACGTATGGACCAAGCGGCAGCTCGCGGCCCGAGATCGGCGCGGCGCCCAGCTCTGACTCGGGATCGGGCGCGCCCAGCGTGTCGCGAATGCGGTCAAACGGAATCGCGTAGATGCGCGCGCCGGGCGGCTGGCTGCGGATGTGCACCGTCCCGGTCTGGGGCAGCTGGCGCGTGCGCTGCGTCAGCGCGAGTTCATGGGCCTGCCGGGCAAAATACAGCTTGGTCGCGTGATCGCCCGCCGTCGCCGCTTCGTCGTGGCGTCGCCAGTACAGCTCGATCAACCGGCTCCGCGCTTCTTCATGGCTCGGATCTTCCGTCAGCGCCTGCCGCAGCGCTTCACTCGCGCTGGCAAATGCGTGCGCGTAGAGCACCTCCAGCATCTCGCGCTGCCGCCGCACCGCCCACGCCCGCTGTTTCTCCGCCTGCGCGTCCCAGGGCCGCACGTCGCGCGCGAGCGCAACTTCCTCTTCGCGCAGCAACGCCAGCTCGACGTGCAATTCCTCGCAGCGCGCCAGCTCTGTCACGCCTTCCTGGTACGCCACTTCCGCGCGCTCCGCCCGCCGTTCCCGCTCCAGATCGCCCGCCAGAAAACGGTCCAGCGCCTGCCACACCTCGCGCATCGACTGCGGCCGCCGCTCGCGCAGCTTCTCCAGCATCCGCATGCACAGCGCTTCCAGATCCGGCGGCACCAGGCGATCGCGCGCCACGCTGGACGGCGGCAACGGCACAACGTTCTTGGCCGCCTCCAGCCACTGCTGGCGCGTCTCCGCCTGATACGGCCGCGTCATCGCCAGCACTTCGTACAGCATCACGCCCAGCGCGTAGATGTCCGCGCGCTGATCCACTTCATCCTCGCGGCCCGCTGCCTGCTCCGGCGCCATGTAGGCCGCCGTGCCGATGATCATCCCCTCGCCTTCCGGATTGGCCTTGTCAAAATGCTTGGCCACGCCCCAGTCGGTCACGAAGACTTCGCCAAAATCGCCAAGCTGCACGTTCTCGGGCTTGAGGTCGCGGTGGACAATGCGCGAGCGATGCGCGAAATCCATGCCCTGGGCGATCTGGATGAACACGCCGACCATGCGCCGCAGCGTGAACTCTTCAACGGTTCCCGCGTCGCCCATGCTCAGCAGGCCGATGACGTCGCCCAGCGAGCGACCTGGCATCATGCGCATGGTGTAGTAGGTCTGGCCGTCCTTGCAGACGCCGAGCTCGTAAATCGGGATGATCGCCGGATGCGTCAACTCGCCGATGATCCGCGCTTCCCGCCGCAGCGCGCCGACGAAACCGGGCTCGCCGCGCAGTTCCGGCTTGAGCAGCTTCATCGCCACGTCGCGCCGCAGCGCGGTATCCTGCACGCGCCGCACAACGCCCATGCCGCCCACGCCGATCTCTTCACCGATGACGTAGCGACCTTCTGACTCGACGGGCAGCACCGCCTCGTCCGCGCCACCAAGCGCGCCCAAAGGCGAGGACGTGAGGTGCGCCAGGGCCTCAGACTGACTCATCAGCCGTCCGGTAATCGCCTTGCCCGGCGTCGTACGCTCCGTATCACCCGCGTTCAGCGCCGCCTGTAGCGCCGCGAGGGTCGAGGCGTCCTCAATCGTCGCGGTCGTGCGAAAAGGCTGGATAAACGTGCGCTTGCCGTCATCGGCCACGTCCGGCTCAACCGCTTCGACCGCAACATCGCCCGAAGGCGAAGGCGGCGGGCTCGGGTCCGTGTCATGCGGGCGACGCTCTGACATCACAATGGGCACCTCGTGGTACTGCAGCTTGCCATGATCTCCCACCAAGCCGCAACGCGTTCGCGCGCCGGGCGATTCTTGATCAAGCTGATGATTTTTGTGATCTCAACGGGTTCCACGAACCAAACGTGGCTTTTTTGCGCGCGTGCGGCAAAATACTTGCCAGATCGGCGACGATCACTGAACATCTGTACAGGCCTGAACGGAAGTTGCCAAACTACTGAACAGACCCCGACTAGAGACGGCAAAGACAGCGACCAGACAGACCAACAGCCACACAAAACGAAGCGGAGAGGACACCATGGCCAAGCCCAAGAAAGACCTGAACGAACCGATGGAAACGGACAAGCGCGCAGCCATTGCGACGGCGCTCTCGACCATCGAACGCGCCTTTGGCAAAGGCGCCATGGTGCGCTTGGGCGACGAAGCGGCGACGGCGCGCGACATCAGCGTGATTTCGTCGGGCTCCATCGGCCTGGACATCGCGCTCGGCGTGGGCGGCTTTCCGCGCGGCCGGGTTGTGGAAATCTTCGGGCCGGAATCGTCGGGCAAGACGACCATCGCCCTGCACCTGATCGCGGAAGCGCAGAAGGCCGGCGGCATTGCGGCGTTCATCGACGCGGAACACGCACTGGACGTGGGCTACGCCCGCAAGCTGGGCGTGAAGGCCGACGACCTGCTGGTCAGCCAGCCGGACACCGGTGAACAGGCGCTGGAAATCTGCGACACGCTGGTGCGTTCGGGCGCGGTTGACGTGATCGTCATCGACTCGGTGGCGGCGCTCGTGCCCAAGGCGGAACTGGAAGGCGCGATGGGCGACAGCCAGGTCGGCGGCCATGCGCGGTTGATGAGCCAGGCGCTGCGCAAGCTGACCTCGTCCATCGCCAAGTCCAACTGCATCGTGCTGTTCATCAACCAGCTGCGCATGAAGATCGGCGTGATGTTCGGCAGCCCGGAAACGACGACGGGCGGCAACGCGCTGAAGTTCTACGCCTCCATCCGCCTGGACATCCGCCGGATCGGCGCGTTGAAGAGCGGCGAGGACAACATCGGCAACCGCACGCGCGTCAAAGTGGTCAAGAACAAGGTCGCGCCGCCGTTCCGCCAGCACGAATTCGACATCCTGTACGGCGAAGGCGTGTGCGCATGCGGCGACTTGATCGACGTGGCGGCCGAAGCCGGCATCATGGACAAGGTCGGCGCGTGGTACAGCTTTGACGGCGAGCGCCTCGGTCAGGGCCGCGAGAAAGTGCGCCAGCTGCTGAAAGACGAGAAGGAACTGTTCAAGAAGATCGACCAGCGCGTCCGCGAAGCCGCGTTTGCGCCGAATGCGTCGGTGACGCTCTCGGCGATGACGGTGTCAAGCGTAGCGGAAGGCTAGCCCCGTCAAGCGTAGCGGAAGGCTAGAATTTCGAAGGTGAATGGCTGACGGCGGGAACCCGAAACTTCCCGCGGTCAGCCCACGTCGAAGACCGCAAGTTCGCTGGCCGCCGCGCCGTTCCGGCCCGCGCCGACGGACGAGCCGACGCCGCAGTTCACATACAGCCGCGTGTCGCCGATCATGTACCAGCCCTTGAGGTAGCGGATGCCGGCGACTGTCGCGAGCGCCGCCGTGAGGCCGGGGATGTCGAACTGGCCACCGTGCGTGTGACCGGACAGCACGATGCGCGCACCGGTGCGGGCGATCTTGTCCGCGGTCATCGGATCGTGGCTCAACACAAGCGCTTGCTCAGGCCGCGACACGTCGCGAAACGCGGCGTCCACGTCATCGCGGCGGGTAAAACCGTCCTCCACGCCGACGATGCGCAACGGCTGCCCCGCCACGTCCATCACGGTCGATTCATTGGACAGCACCGGGATGCCTTCCTGCTCCAGCATGCGGCGGATCGCCATGGCGCCGCTCCAGTGATCGTGGTTACCCAACGTCGCGATGCACGGCCGCGGCAGCCCGCGCACCCACGCGCGCAGCGTGTCGATCTCCGCCAGCGAGTGATTCAGGTAGTCGCCCGTCAGCACCAGCAGATCGGGGCGCACCAGCTTGGCCTGGACCTGAGCCGTGCGCAGCGTCTCCGCGGAAGTACCCCAGCCGACGTGAATGTCCGTCAGCTGCGCCACGCGCAGACGTCGACCTGGCGCCAGCAGCGGCGCGTGATCGGGCGGCAAGTCGTGCCGCGTGATGCGCACGCCGCCCTGCGCAACCGCCATGCCCGCGATGCCCGCGACGCCTATCGCCGCACCGCCCGCTACTGTTCTGCGCAAGAATGTCCGCCTGTCCATGTCCACCTGCTCCGGCTGCAAACCAAGCCATCCTAACCCTAACGCGCCAACGTTTGTTCCGATTCGTACGGTCTGCCACAATTGCCACGGCCATTGAAGGAGCCCGTCATGCACAACAATCCGCCAGAACAACCGATCCACGCCGCCCACGGCACAACGCTTTCCTGTCGGGGTTGGATGCAGGAAGCCGCGCTGCGGATGCTGTGCAACAACCTGGATCCGGACGTCGCTGAGCGCTGGCAGGACCTCGTCGTGTATGGCGGCATTGGGAAGGCGGCGCGCAATTGGCCGGCTTTCCACGCGATCTGCCGCGCGCTGACAACGCTGGAAGACGACGAGACGCTGCTCGTGCAGTCCGGCAAACCGGTGGGCATCGTCAAGACCCACGCGGATGCACCGCGCGTGCTGATCGCCAACAGCAACCTGGTTCCCAAATGGGCGACCTGGGAGGTGTTCCGCGAACTCGAGCAGAAAGGCCTGATGATGTACGGCCAAATGACGGCGGGATCGTGGATCTACATCGGCAGCCAAGGGATCGTTCAGGGTACCTATGAGACTTTTGCCGAAGCGGGTCGTCAGCATTTTGGCCATCTGCCCGGCTTTGATCCGCATCGGCCATTGCGCGGGCGCTTGACCGTTACAGCCGGTTTGGGCGGCATGGGCGGCGCGCAGCCGCTGGCATGTACGCTCGCGGGCGGCGTGATGCTCGCGGCGGAAGTCGACCCGACGCGGCTGCAGCGGCGGCTGGAACAACGCTATCTCCATGAGCAATTCACCGACGTGAACGCGGCTATCGACCGGGCGCTGGCGGCCAAGGCTGCGGGCGAAGCGCGCTCGATCGGCGTGCAAGCCACCGCGCTGGAACTCCTCCGCGCGCTGGAGCAGCGCCGCGTATTGCCCGACCTGGCGACGGACCAGACCAGCGCCCACGATCCGCTGGTGGGCTACCACGTGACGGGGCTGACGCTGGCCCAAGCCCAGGTCGCACGCGAGGCGAATCCGGACGCGTGGATTGCCCGCGTGCGCCAGGACATTTGCGCGCACGTCGCGCGCCTGAGCGCGTGGCTTGGCCAAGGCGTCCACGTTTTTGACTACGGCAACAACCTGCGGGCGGAGGCTGTGTCGGGTGGCATGGACCACGCGACCGCTTTTGCTTTTCCCGGCTTCGTCCCCGCCTACATCCGCCCGCGGTTTTGTCGCGGTGAAGGACCGTTCCGCTGGGTCGCGCTCTCCGGCGATCCCGAGGACATCGCGGTGACGGATCGCGCCATCCTCGCCGCTTTTCCCGACAATCCCGGCGTGCAGCAATGGCTGCGAGAAGGCGCGCCGCAGATCGCGTTCCAGGGCCTCCCTGCGCGGATCTGCTGGTTGGGCTTGGGTGAACGCGCCAAGGCCGGCCTGCTGTTCAACCAGCTCGTCGCGGAAGGCAAGGTCAAGGCGCCGATTGTCATTGGCCGCGATCACCTGGACTGCGGCAGCGTCGCTTCTCCCAACCGCGAAACGGAGAGCATGAAGGACGGCTCCGACGCGGTGTCCGATTGGGTCTTCCTCAACGCGCTCGTCAACGCCGTCAGCGGCGCTTCCTGGGTCAGCGTCCATCACGGCGGCGGCGTGGGCATGGGCTACAGCCAACACGCGGGCGTGGTCATCGTCGCCGACGGAACGCCAGAAGCCGCCAAGCGCATCCAACGCGTGCTGACGAACGACCCGACGCTCGGCGTGCTGCGCCATCTGGACGCTGGCTACGAAGAAGCGGCTGTTGTCGCAGCGCGCGAAGGCGTGCAGGTGCCAAGATGAGAGAAGCCACGCGCGTTGTTTTTGTTGGAAATTGTGCTGCTGTCAGCACAAAATGCTGTGAAATTGTTTGGAAAACTCCGATGTTGATTGAGTTTGATCCTGTGGATAAGTTGTGAACAACCTGTTGGCCTGTTGTGGACAAGCGCGCAGGCCTGTGGACAGACTGCTGAGCCTGTGGACAGCCGGCCAACCTGTCCACACCCGTCCACGGATCCATCCACAGGTTGATCGTCGGCAACTTGGCTGCATGACTCGGCTATTTCGCCTGCCCACAGCCATCCACAGGACCAGCGACAGCACCTCTCTAGATCTCATCTGATTCAATCCAACCCCGTGCTGCACTTGCCTGGAGCACTCGCGCCGCGGCGGGCGGGTCTGGTCAATTGCGGCCATCCAGAGTACAACTTCGCGGCGTCAGCCGAGCATCAGAAGTCGTGTTCGGCAGGAGAGTGCCTAGATGAAAGTTCGCATCGACAAAGCCGCTTTGACTGTGCCGCTTTACCGCGCCCAGGGCGTGATTTCGCGCAAGCCGATGAACAACGTCCTGGCGCACGTGCACATCGCGGCGAGCGAAGACGGCTTGGTGTTCACGGCGGCGGAATACGACGTCACGGTCGTGGCGGAAGTCGCGGCGGACGTCATCGAGCCGGGTGCGGCAGTCGTCAACGGTCGGTCGCTTTTTGACATCGTGCGGGCGTTGCCGGATGGCGCGACGGTGCAGTTGTCGACCGAGGCGAACAATCGGCTGCGCATTGAAGCGGGTCGCGCTTACTACTACCTGAACGGCATGGCGCCGGAAGAATTTCCGCCTAACGCGATTGAGGACACCCAAGGTCGCGGCCTGCTGTGCGACAAGAGCCACCTGGAGACGATGCTGAAACGCACGCTGTTCTCCGTGTCGCAGGAAGAAAATCGCCCGGCGCTCAATGGCGTGCTGCTGGAAATCGAGCCGGAAGGCAACGGCGCGCCGGCCAACCAGGTGCGCATCCGCATGGTGTCGACCGACGGCACGCGGCTGTCCAAGGCCGAGCGGTCGATGACCGTGAGCGACTACGACGGCCAGAAGCACCAGTGGATCCTGCATCATCGCGGCGCCTCGGAACTGCAGCGCATCTTTGAAGGCGCGGATCCGTCGGCGCGCATTGAATTCGTCGGCCGCAACGTCGTGATTTCCAGCGACAAGGCCCGCGTGCAGGTGCGGCAAATTGAAGAGCGCTTCCCCGATTACACGCGCGTCATCCCGGAGCGCGGCGATGCCTCGGTCAGTCTGCGGACGAGCGAATTCATGAGCGCGGTGCGTCGCGTGTCGTCGCTGGCTTCAGCGCGCGGCGATTCTCCGCTGCGCGTCGAGTTGGAAGCGGGCCGCATGGTGCTCGAGATGAGCCACAACGACGGCGAAGCGCACGAAGAAATTGACCTGCCCGACTACCAGGGCGCCAAGATCAAGGTCGGCTTCAATCCGCGTTTCCTGCTGGACGTGTGCAACGTGCTGGGCACCGAGCACATCACGCTGGAGTTGTCTGACCAGTTCTCGCCGTGCCTGCTGCATGCCGACGAAGAGCCCGGCTGCGTGTTCGTCATCATGCCGATGCGCATGTAGCCCGGCCAGATTGGAAGGGTCGTGCATATTGAGCGCCTATTTGCTGAACACTTCCGCAACCTCGAGACCATCGAGTGGTGGCCGCATCGCCATTTCAACCTGATAAGCGGCGACAACGGTCAAGGCAAGACCAACCTGCTGGAAGCGATTGCCGTGGCGGCCAGCCTGCGCAGCTTTCGCACGAGCAAGCTGAGCGACTGTCTGGCTTTTGACGAGAAAGAAGCGACGCTTGGCTTGCGGATTGAACGCCGCGGGCTGCGGGAAGACCTCGGCGTGCGCATCGCCCATGGCCAGAAGAAGCTGTTCCTGGACGGCAAGAGCGCGACTTCGATGGCCAACTACCTCGGCCGATTGGTCGTCGTGCTGTTTGCCCCGACGGATCTGGGACTGCCGCATGCGGAGCCCTCGGAACGGCGGCGGTGGCTCGATCGTCTGGCGTTCAACCACGAGCCGGCGCATTTGGCCGACCTGCGCCGCTATGAACAGGCGCTCGCCAACCGCAACGCGCTGCTCCGCCAGCACAAGACGACGCACGTCGATACCGGTCTGCTGGACGCGTACGACCAGGTGCTGGCGCATTCCGGCATCAAGCTGATCCTGCGGCGCCAGCGCGTGTTGCAGCGTTTTGCGCCGATCCTGCGCGACGCGTTCGCCCGCATCGCCGCGCCGGGACTGCTGGCCGACGCCCTGTATTTGCCGCGCGACGAGGTCGAGGACGAAGCGCAACTCCTGCGGCTGCTCCTTGCCAATCGCCCGCGGGATCTGGCGCGCGGTCACACGACGCGCGGGCCGCACCGCGACGACGTTGACCTGCGCATCGCCGACCGGACCGCCGCGCTGCATGCGAGCCAAGGTCAATGCCGGGCGCTGGTACTGGCGATGAAGATCGCGGAAATTCGCAGCCTTGAGGCGGATTTTGGCGAACCGCCGGTGCTGCTGATGGACGACGTCTCCTCGGAGCTCGACGCCACGCGCAACCGCGCGCTGATGGGCTATCTGGACGAGCTGGGTGGTCAGGTGTTCCTGACCACGACGGACGCCGCGCACATTCGCGTCGCCGCGCCGCGCCAGGTCTTCCTGATGCAAGCCGGCCATTTGTCTGAGACCGGCCGTTTCGACCGGACGACTTCCCCCGATTCTTCCACAGGTGTGACATGAGCCTCTTTCGCATCCAAGGCGGCGTGCCGCTCTCCGGTACCGTTCGCGTTTCTGGCAACAAGAATGAAGCGTTGCCGGCATTGGCCACCGCGCTTTTGACCGACGAGCCAGTCATCCTGCGCAACATCCCGGACATCCTCGACGTCCGCGTGATGATCGACATCCTCCGCGAGTTGGGCAGCGAAGTGACGTGGCTGGAGCCGCATGCGATTCGCATCGTGACGCGCGATTTGCGCACGACGGTACTGCCTGATTTGGGTCGGCGCGTGCGGGCGTCGATCCTGTTTGCCGGCGCGCTGCTGGGTCGCGCGGGTCATTGCGAATTGCCGCCGCCCGGTGGCGACGTGATTGGCCGGCGCCGGCTGGACACGCACTTTGACGGTTTTGCCGCGCTCGGCGCCAAGCTGACGGTCGGTGAGACGTACAAGCTCGATTCCACGGGGTTGGTCGGCGCCGACTTCTTCTTCGATGAAGCGTCAGTGACCGCGACGGAGAACCTGCTGATGGCGGCGTCCGTCGCCAAGGGCACGACGGTCCTGTCCAACGTCGCCTGTGAACCGCACGTGCAGGGCATCGCGCGGCTGCTCACGGCGATGGGCGCCAAGATCGAAGGCATCGGCACCAACCGCCTGATCATCGACGGCGTGGCCAAGCTGCACGGCGCGGACTTCACGATCGGTCCGGACTACCTGGAAGTCGGCAGCTTCATCGGTTTGGCCGCGGTGACCGGCGGCAGCCTGCGCATCCAGGACGCGGCGCCCGAGCATCTGCGCATGATCCGCATGGTGTTCCAGCGCCTGGGCGTGCGGACGGAAATTGACGGCAATGACGTGCTGGTGCCCGGCGAGCAGGAGATGCGGATTCGCCAGGATCTCGCCGGCGGCATTCCGCGCGTGGACGACTCGATCTGGCCGCAGTTTCCCACGGACTTGATGTCGATCGCCATCACGGTGGCCACGCAGTCGAGCGGCACGGTGCTGTTCTTTGAGAAGATGTTCGAGGGCCGGATGTTCTTTGTCGATCACCTGATCGGCATGGGCGCGCAGATCATCTTGTGCGATCCGCATCGCGTGGTCGTGGCCGGTCCGAGCCGTTTGGTCGGTCAGCGCGTGCAGAGCCCGGACGTGCGCGCGGGCATGGCGCTCGTCATGGCGGCGCTGTGTGCGCATGGCACGACGACGATTCACAACATTCGCCAGATCGACCGCGGCTACGAAAAAATCGAAGTGAAGCTGGCTTCGCTGGGCGCGCGCATTGAACGCATCGAGGAAAGCTAGATGGAGCGCGATGCACTCGGGCGGTCACAGCGGATCGTCGTGAAAGTGGGTTCGCAGGTGCTGTGCCGCGACGACGGGACGCTGGATGACGCCGTTCTCGTTGAGCTGGTCGGCGGTCTCGCGGATCGGCTGCGCGCGGGCCAGGAGGTCGCGTTCGTGTCCTCGGGCGCGGTGGCGTCGGGCACGGGCGTTGCGGCCAAGTTGAACCTGGGCAAACAGGCGCTGGCGGCGATTGGCCAGCCGCTGCTGATGGCGCGGTATCGCGAGCTGTTCGCCACGCACGGCGTCCAGGTCGCGCAGATCCTGCTGACGCACGCCGATCTGGCCGACCGCGGGCGATTCCTGCACGCGCGGCGGGTGATGGCGGAGCTGATGGCCGCGGGCGTCTTGCCGATCATCAATGAAAACGACACGGTCGCGGTCGAAGAGCTGAAATTCGGCGACAACGACGCGTTGGCGGCGCAGGTCGCGCACGTGGTCGGCGCTGACGTGCTGGTGCTGTTGACGGAGACCGACGGCCTGTACACGGCCAATCCACACGACGACGCGACGGCACAGCGCATCGCCAACGGCGAGAGCCACGATGACGCGCTTCTGGCGGTCGCATCGGGCGGCAAGAGCGCTTTTGGCACGGGCGGCATGCATTCCAAGCTGCTGGCGGCGCGCAAGGCGGGATCAGTCGGCGTGACGGTGGCTATCGCGCGCGGCAAGAACGCGGGCGTGTTGCAGGCGCTTTTTGCCGGCAAGGACGTGGGGACGCTGCTCCTACCGGGCAAGCGGCGTTTGACCGGCAAGCGATCGTGGATCGCGACGTCGCTGCGGCCGCGGGGGACGATTCACGTGGATCAGGGCGCGGCTGACGCGCTGCGCTCGGGCGGTCGCTCGCTGTTGCCGATTGGGGTCAAGCGCGTCGAGGGCGAGTTTGCCGTGGGCGATCCGCTGCTGGTTGTCGACCCGGCGGGCCAGCCGTTGGGCCGAGGTTTGTCGCGGTATGACAGCGCGGACGCCCGCCGCGCGGCTGGGCTGCGGACCGAGCAGATTACCCAGGAGATCGGCTGGCTGCCGGCGAGTGAGCTCATCCACCGCGATGATTTTGTGGTGCAATAAGTGTGCACCACCGTGGTCTGGCCGCTGCCGGGCGGCTACGTGCTGGCGTTCAACCGCGATGAGTTGCTGTCGCGTCCGACGGCGCTGCCACCGCAGCAACGCGGGGTGGTCCTGGCGCCGATTGACCCGGAAGGCGGCGGCACCTGGCTCGCGACAAACGCGTTCGGCCTGACGCTGGCAGCGCTCAACGTCTATGAAGCAGCCATGCGGGAACCGGAGCCGCCGATTCGCAGTCGCGGCTTGCTGGTGACCGATCTCGCGGATGCCGCGACGCTCGCGGACCTGGCGGTGCGTATCCAGCAACACCCGCACTTGGCGCACACCCGGCCGTTTCATCTGCTCGGCGTCGATGCGTCGCAGCACGCCCTGGACGCGCGTTGGGATGGCGCGCAGTTGACGCTGACGCCGGCGGCGCTGCCGTTGCTGCGGGTGTCGGCGGCTTTTGACGCGCCGGAAGTGCGGGCCGCGCGCAACCTGGAGTTCACCGCGCTGCGGACGGATCTGCCCAAGACCCACGACATTCAGGCGACGTTGCGCCAATGGTTTGCCAGCCACGCGCGGAATGGTTCGCCGCGAGGCGTGTGCATGCACCGCGAGCCGCTGGCCGCCACAGTGAGCCACACGCAAGTGCACGTGCACGCGGATGCGACCCGGATGTGGTATCTGGCCGGTGCGCCGTGCCAGGACGTGGCGGTTTTTGCGTCGCACCTGACGAGGTCCTGAATGTCGACGCTGCTTCTGACGCTCGTTCTCGCGCTGCTGCCGGTCGTCGATCAGCCGGCGGCGGACGCGAACGCGCCCATCGTCATTGGTCTTCATGGCCGCGGCGACACGCCGGAGAATTTCCGGTCTGTCGCGGAGCGCCTCGGACCGCAATTGCACTGGCAGTTTCCGCGTGGGCCGCTGCAGTGGAAGCCCGACGCGCCGGGCGCGCAATGGTTTGACCGCCAGTCGCCCGATGGCGGCAAGGCCGCGCTGCAGGCGGCGCTCGCGCTTGTTGCGGCGCAGGTGGCCAAGGCGGGGAAGAAGCCAGTTGCGCTTGTCGGGTTCAGCCAGGGCTGCATGGTCGCGGCGCATTACGTGGCGGCACATCCCGATCAGGTGCGCGCGGCGCTGTGTTTTGGCGGCATGCTGATTGCGCCGGTGCAGGTGCCGCGTGGCCGTCACGCCGTGCAGATTCGCTTTGTCCACGGCACCCACGATCCGATGGTGCCCTACGCAAACGCCCAGGAGGCCGTCGCGGTGCTACGCAAAGCCGGGCTGGACGCGACGCTGACAACTCATGAGGGTGGCCACGTCATCCCGCAGCAATTGACTGCAGAATTGAAGACTTGGATTGCATCACGGCTGCACTGAATCGCCGATGAATTGCAGCACACCCTTCACCTGTCACATACACAAACATCTATGTTGACATGTGTGTGCAGTACAAGGAACCTCAACCCAAGCACGGAGCTGGGTTCAGGCGGTAAGTGTGCAGCAGGACGAGGTATTTTGGGTGATCCTTCGTGGCGTCGGGACGCAAGTCTTCCCGGCTTCGCTCTGCCTCGCTTTCCTGTGCCTCGGCGGTTGTGGCCAATCGGGCGGCAATGCGGGCCTCGATGCGACCGTGGACGTTGCTGGGCTCGAACTCTCCGGACTGGTCGACGCGGTGAAGGATGCCGATACGGACGCCACGGCGGTCGCGGATTCGGCGCCCACGGACACCATCGACACGAAAGGCGACCTGCCTGACGCGGATGTGCTGGATGGGGAAGTCGCGCTCCCCGTCGGCTGTCCGCCCGATCCAACGCCGTCGTGGGCGCCGCCGGTCACGGGTTCCTCACCCATTGCGCCACCTCCCGGTCGGCAGTGCGCGTTGCCGGGCTGGCCTTCTCCCATTGCCGCGAAGCCGCTGGCCTTCACGCTCGCGTCGGGTGTCCTCGCGCTGCCGATGGGTGCGCAAGCGGATCGGTGTATGTTTTGGCAGGACCTCGACGGCGATGGTCTGGAGGACCTGACGTTCCTGATCGCCCCGGATTCGCCGATCGGCGGCCGCAAGCTCGTCATTGCCCGCGGCCAGTCGAACGGCACGCTGAAGGTGGAGGTGCACGCGACCAAGCTGCTGGCCCAGCCCTTTGACTGTGCGGTCGCCGATCTGGAGCACGACGGTCATCCGGAGCTCCTTGTCACGACGCTGCCCGGGCTCGCGGTGCTTGAGCTGACGGGCGCCAAAGCCGGCAGTATCGTGAACAAGAAGTTCCTGTCGGGCCTCTATCCGTTTGGCTGGTCCGTGTCCGTAGCCGATCTGACCGGTGACGGCGTCCCGGACGTCTACCTCTCGACCAATCTCGACGTCGGCATCCAAGGTAAATACGTCTGCGGCAACGCCGATGCGCCGTATGTGCTGTGTTGCCTGAACGTGGCCTCTGCAGCGTGCATGCAGACCAAGGACGGTGCCAGCGACCTCTCCAACTGCTGCGTGAGCGCACCGCCGCCGTCTCCGCATGTGGTGTTGCGCAACCAGGCCGGCGTGCTTGTGGACGACAGCGCCAAGTTCGTCGTGGACACGGGCGCCGGCATGACGGTCACGCCGCGTGACATCGATCGCGACGGCCGCATGGACCTTTTCATCGGCGACGATTTTGGCCAGCACGGCTGGTTCATCAACCGCAGCGCTGGCTTTGCGGCGCTGAAGAAAGAAGTCGGCATGCGCCCGTACGCCCACATCATGGGCTCCGTGGTGGCTGATTTTGACGGCGACCACCGCGACGACCTGCTGGTGACCGACTGGGGTCCCGCGACGCTCTACCATGCGACGACGACGGGCTTTGAAGACGCCAGCTCCGCTTGGGGCGTTTGGCCAGACACGACCGATACGGTCAACTGGGCGGCATTCGCCGAAGACTGGGACCGCGACGGTTCGCCCGACTACGCGATGACGGTCTCGTCGGCTACCACGCCTGGCAAGGTCGGTCAGGTCGAGGACGGCGACTCGAGCATCTTCCTCCCCGGCTTTCACATCGTCGGGCAGAATCAGGGCGGTCACTTCGCCGTCCAAAAGCTGCCTTGGCCCAACGGCCAGATCTCGGACTTCATAAGTCCTGTCGGCGCAACCGGCGACTACGATCACGACGGCGATCTCGACCTGTTCTTCACCTACGGCAACGGCCAAATCGGCGTCTGGCGCAATGACACGCAGCAGGGCAATCACTGGTTGAACGTGCACGCGGTCGATGGCGTGGGCCCGGTGCTGGGCGCGCTTGTGCAAGTCTGGGCGCAGGGCCACGTGCAGGAGCAGCAGGTTCTTGCCGCGACGGGTTGGGGTGCAAAACACGCGCCGACCGCGCGTTTTGGTCTGGGAAGCGTCGAAAAAATCGACCTCGTGCGCGTGTGGTGGCCGTCGGGCAAGATCACCGACTTGACCGCGCCCGCCGTCGATCAGGACCTCACAGTCAAGATGCCCTGAACGCTGAACTGCGCTTCGCCACATCTTCGTCATCGCAGCGCTTGACCCAGATGACACGGCACGGCAACCGGCCTACACTGCCGCGCCACCGGGTCCTCTTGGCACGCTGCCGAGTCGAACTGGCGCGCAGTCGGACGATTCCGGCGCTGTTTTCTCTCTTCCGCTTTCACGAGGTCTTCATGTCGCAGCACCGCATCAGTCGCGTCGGTGTCGTTGGCGCCGGCGTTATGGGCACAGGCATTGCCGCTCATCTCGCTTCGGCTGGCATCGACGTTTTGCTGGTCGATATCGTTCCCAGGGATGCGCCTGCGGCCGATGGCACAGCCAAGACCAAGGCCGCGCGCAACGCCATCTGCAAGTCCGGCCTGGACAAGGCGCTGGCGCTCAAGCCCGCGGCGTTCCAGCGCAACGCCGACGCCTCGCGCATCGTGCTTGGCAACCTGCAGGACGACCTCGCGGCGCTCGGCGCGTGCGATTGGATCGTGGAAGCCGTGACGGAGCGCCTCGACATCAAGAACGCTGTGTTCAGCGCGATTGAGCCGTTCCGCAAGCCGCACACGATCATCTCGTCCAACACGTCCGGCATTCCGCTCGCGACGATGGCCGAGGGCAAGCCGGAAGGCTTCAAGAAGAACTTCCTCATCACGCACTTCTTCAATCCAGTGCGTTACATGAAGCTGGTGGAAATCGTCGCGGGCGAGTTCACCGACCCGGCGACGACGGCCAAGATGCAGGCGTTCTGCCGCGACGACCTCGGCAAGGGCGTGGTCGACGCCAAGGACACCATCAACTTCATCGCCAACCGCATCGGCGTGCATGACATGATGCGCGCGGTCAACATCGCGTTCAGCCAGGGCTACCGCATCGACGAAATCGACGCGCTGTGCGGCGAGCCGATGGGCCGGCCCAAGAGCGCCGTGTTCCGCACGGCCGACGTCGTCGGTCTGGACACGCTCGGTCACGTCAGCCAGAACTGCTACGACAACCTGCAGAGCGACCCGAACCGCGAAATTTTCAACCTGCACCCGGTCATCGCCGCGCTCATCAAGGCGGGCGCGACGGGCCAGAAAGCGGGCGCGGGCTTCTACAAGAAGGTCGGCAAGGACATCTTTGTGCTGGATCCGGCGACGCAGACCTATGTGCCGCAGATCAAGGCGGATTTCCCGTGCCTCGTCGAGACCAAGAAGATCCGCGACACCGGCGCGCGCATCAAGGCCATCGTCGAGAGCCAGGATCGCGGCGGCAAGTTCGCGTGGCAGGCGCTGTCGCACTCGCTCGTTTACGCGGCGGACCTGCTGGGCGAAATCGCGGATGACGTGATCTCGATCGACCGCGCGATGCAATGGGGCTTCAACTGGCAGCTCGGACCGTTCCAGATTTGGGACGCGATCGGCGTGCAGAACGTCGTTGACCGCCTGAAAGCGGAAGGCCGCGCTGTGCCGAAGATCGTCGAGAAGTTGCTCGCCTCGGGCAAGACGACGTTCTACTCGGACGGCAAGCAGACCACGGCGAAGGCGACGCAGATCGCCGTTCCCGCGCTGCCGGGCATCCACCTGAAGGACGTGCGCGCGGCTGGCAAGGTCGTGGCGGAGAACGAGTCGGCGCAGTTGCTCGACATTGGCGAGAACGTCCTCTGCCTCTGTTTCAAGAGCAAGATGAACGCGCTCGACGACAAGATCATCGAGATGGGCTGGAAAGGCCTCGAGCAGATCGACAGCAAGGGCTGGACCGGCATGGTCATCGCCAACGACGGCAGCAACTTCTCGGTGGGCGCGAACCTCGCGTTCGTCGTGCAGTTGGTCGGCGAAGGCAAGTGGAAGGAGCTGGAAGGCGCGACGAAGATGTTCCAGGACCTCTTCATGGCCTTCAAGTACA
>CAINLT010000415.1 GCA_903850505.1 uncultured Myxococcales bacterium
GACCGTCGATGGCCTTGCCGTCCATCGAGGTGATGGCCGTGGTGGCCTCAGCGTCATTCGACATCGTCACGAAACCGAATCCGCGCGAGCGGCCCGTCTCCCGATCCTTGATGACTTTCGCGTCCGCGACCGCACCGTACTGCTCAAACGCCGCGCGCAAGGACGCGTCTTCCGTATTCCAACTCAAGCCGCCCACAAACAGTTTCTTACCCATCGAATCTTCTCTCTTACCGGGGCATGTGCCCCACTCTCGCCGGGGCTTGGTCTGAGTTCATGCCCGCGTATGCAGACAGTGCCTCAGGCTTGCGCCCGTCTTGTCTCCTCCGCAACAACCAGTTTGCTCCAGAGGTTCAACAAAAATAGCAGAAGATCCCGGTCTTGGGAAGCTTTTTCTTTTTGCGGTATTTGCTGACGCGCAGGCCGGCGGCAAATCGCCCGTTCCGGCCTGCCCCGTCGCCGAATGCGATGCTACTTGGGCGCCATGCGCAGTGCGCCGTCCAGCCGAATGACTTCGCCGTTCAGCATCGGGTTCTCGACGATGTGCTGCGCGAGCATCGCGTACTCGCTCGGATCGCCAAGGCGCGACGGGAACGGCACGGTCTTGGAGAGCTCGTTTTGCACCTGCTCGGGCAAGCTCGCGAGCATCGGCGTCTTGAACAGGCCCGGGGCGATCGTGCAGATGCGGATGCCAAAGCCCGAGAGGTCGCGGGCGATCGGCAGGGTCATCGCCGCGATGGCGCCCTTTGACGCAGCGTACGCGGCCTGGCCGATCTGGCCGTCAAACGCGGCGACGCTAGCGGTATCGACGATCACGCCGCGCTCACCATCTGGACCCGCTTCCGTTTCCGCAAGACGCGCGGCGACGAGGCGAATGATGTTGAACGTGCCTGCGACGTTGACGTTGAGCACGCGCTGGAACGTTGCGAGATCGTGGGCGCCCTTCTTGGACACCGTACGCGCGGCGACGGCGATGCCAGCGCAGTTGATCGCGACGTTGATCGGCTTGCCGAAAGCGGCTTCACCGGCGGCGAGGGCGGCGAGGACGTCGGCTTCGCTCGTCACGTCGGTCGGGCAGAAGATCGCGTTCTTGCCGAGTTCGGCCGCGACGCTCGCGCCAGCGCTGGACGGCAAGTCGCAAATCACGACGTGCGCGCCGGCTTGGGCGAAACGGGTTGCAGTGGCACGTCCAAGACCGGAAGCGCCGCCAGTGACAAGGGCGATGGCGTTTTGCAGCTGCATGGTGAACCTCCCGCCGGAGTGTCTCCGGGGCGGCGGGAACTTGGCAGAAGCGGCGGCGGGATGCAACGGGGTGACGCGCAAGAATTGTGCAGCGCGTCAAAACAGCCGCAGTTGGCCCTTCAGTGGCGGGCGGAAGTGATGCGTCGCCAGCTGCCGGTCGCCGCGGTCCAGCCCAAGTCTGCGGATCGCCGCGGCAAAACGCTGTTCGATCAACCCCGCGTACGCGCCTTGACCGCGCATCCGCACGCCAAAATCGCTGTTCCGCTCCGGTCCCGAGCGCGTGTCATCGACAAGCCGCAGCACGTGTCCCGCCTTGCCCGGCGCATGCACTTGCAGCCAATCGCTGAACAGCGCGCGTACCTCGTGCGGCAGTCGCAGCAGCGTGTAGCTCGCCAGTTGCGCCCCCGCCTCCTGCGCCCGCTGCAGGATCGCCTCCAGTTCGTGGTCGTTCAGCCCCGGGATCATCGGCGACGCCATCACGCACACCGGCACGCCCGCCTGCGCGAGCCCCGCGATCGCCTCCAGCCGCCGCTCCGGCGTTGGCGCGCGCGGCTCCAGCTTGCGGGCGAGCGCGCGATCGAGCGTCGTCACCGTCACTTGCACCATCCCCAGATCGCGCTGCGCCAGCGCCTGCCACAGGTCCACATCGCGCAGCACCAGCGCCGACTTGGTGATCACGCCCGCCGGATGGCCGCATTCCACCAACACTTCCAGGATCTGGCGCGTGATGCGGTGCTCGCGCTCGATCGGCTGGTACGCGTCCGTGTTCACGCCGATCACGATCTTCGCGGGCTTGTAGCTCTTCCTGGCCAGCTCCGCGCGCAGCAGATCGGCGGCGTTGACCTTGGCGAACAGCCGCGTTTCAAAGTCCAGACCGGCCGATAGACCGAGGTAGCCGTGGCTTGGCCGGGCGTAGCAATAGCTGCAGCCGTGTTCGCAGCCGCGGTACGGGTTGATCGAGCGGTCGAACGGGATGTCCGGCGAGTCGTTGTAGCTGATGATGGACTTGGCGCGCTCGGGCGCGACGACGGTCTTCACGCGGCCCGCGTCGTCCTCCAGCGAGCCCCAGCCGTCGTCAAAAGCGACGGACGCAAAGGCCTCAAATCGCCCGGCGGGATTGCTGACGGCGCCGCGGCCGTGTTGGGCGCTTGGCGTGTCAGGTCTGTCGATGCGTCGCGCCATGCTGCCGAGGATGGCCGATCGGCAGCACGGCGCGCAACAGCAATTCGCTGTGCTTCAACCCGACACGGGGATGAAGCCGCGTCTCTAGGCGGGCTTGGCCGCCGCGCGCTTCCGCGCCTTCGCGTGGCCCAGGAGCAGCCAGCCAATCGCGCCCGCCGTCACCGCTGCGGAGACTGGCAACGCCATGTCGACCAAGCCGGGCGTGAACTTCTGCACCAACTGTTCCTTGGCGGTGTCGCCAAAGTCCGCGTCGTGTTCGACCACGGTGATCTGGTACGCCGTCTGGTAGAACCAGCTCCGGCTGCCCAGCGGCACTTGCGACCACATCGTGAACCAGGTGCCGAAGATGGCGAGGTCCGCGAGAATGACGACGATCATGGCCCGCTTGATCCGAGTTTTGGCAGCATCCATGGCGCCTCCTGTGTGTAAGTTTGGATGACCTGGGAGACTACTTCGCCGCGGCGAACAGCGTGCACTTCACGGTGACGATGGCGGAGACCTTGTCGCCAACCGTGCCCGCGCTGCCCTTGACGCCGTATTCCAGCAGCGGCACTTTCAGGTCGGTCGTCACTTTGACCATGTTCTTCTCGGCCGAGTAGACGATTTCCACCGGCGCGGTGATGTCCTTGGTCACGCCAGCGAGCGTGAACTTGCCGTGGGCCTTGCCGGTCGCCTTGTTGCCCGTGACCTTGAGGTCGCTGACGTTGGCGATGGCAAACGTGATCGTCGGGTGCGCCGCAGCGTTCAGCCATTCCGGCTTGCGCATGTGGTCGTCGCGCATCGCGTTGCCGGATTCCATCTTGGCGACGAGAACGGTGATGGTGCCGCTCGTGCCTTCGGGCGCCGCTGCGTCAGAGATGGAGAACGAACCCGTGATGCCCTTGGCGATGCCGCCGACTTTCTCCGCCGCGGTGTCCGCGTTGAACGAGAACTGCGACTTGGCCGAGTCCACTTCAAACTTCAGCGGTCCCGTCTTGCCGGTGAACGGCGAGTCGGCGAACGCGGGCAGGGCGACGAGGGAAGCCACAACGGTGGCGAGCGAGATAAGGAAACGGTTCTTCATGGTTCTCTCCTGAGCGATGGAGCATTGCGCTCCTGGTGAATGAACGCCTGGACGGTAGGGAAGATTCACCGCCAAGCCAGCAAGCTAGTAGAACAAGTGGACCTGCAGCGTGTACTGGGCCATGCGATAGGCCGTCGTGTCGAGAAACCGGTATTCCGGCCGCAGTTCAATCATCGGGAACGGAATCCACTGGACGCCAGCGACCACGGCTTGCGCGTCCGTGATCTTCCCGGAGTCAGCCTCCGCGTGCGACGTTTCATACCGCGCTTCCAGCGCCAGCCACGGCTTGACGGGGCAGTCCGCCTGCACCATCCACGCATAGCGGCTGAGCGCCAGCGTGTCGTCGCGCGAGTGCGTCGCTTCCGCGAACACGGAGCCCCAGTACGTCTTGCCGACGCCGAAATGCGCGCCCTCGATGGCGAAGTTGGGCGTGTACATTGCCGACGCGCCCGCCCAGAAATTCATGCCCACGCTGTCAATCCGCGGCCAGAAGGTCACGCGCGCGCTCGCCAGCGGTTTGCCAGCGGCGTCGGTCTTGTTCTGGGACGCCATCGTGCCAAAGCGCGCTTCGCTGAAGTTGCGCGGCCAATAGGCGCCCGCGTCGATCGACAGCCAATGCAGGCCTTCCCAGTTCACTTCGCCGCCCAGGTCATTGTAGAACGCCGGCAGCACCGGTTGTCGCAGGTTGGCCGCGCTGCCGTGAATCAGCATCGTGTGATCGTCGTGGCGGATGCCAAAGCTGGGTTGCACCATGCCGACGCGCACGCTCGGCAGGCCAACGGGCGGTTCTGCCACAGCGGGTGCTTCCGGCGGCGGGGCGTCAAAGTCGTCCGCACCGGCTGCACCCTCGGCAGGCTCGGCTGCCTTGGTTTCAACCACAGCGGGAGCGGAGCGCTCCGGAGCCCAGCGAATCCAGCCGTCAAAATTGGATTGGCCGGGATAAATGCTGGATCCCATCACCGTCTGATAATAAACGCCTGCGAGATTCACGCTCGCCGTCGCTGAGACCGTCTTCACGATCTTCAGGTCCGCCGCGGGCGTCATCTGCATCGGCACCCACATGCGATCCGGCACCGTCGTGATGCCGGCATCGTTGATGACGGGGCGACCCAAGCGCGCTTCCTGGATGCGCAGGTCGCCGCCGAGGGTCAGCCTGCCATCAAAAAACGTGTTGCTCTCCGCTTCATGGACTATTTTCAGGCCGAGCTTGTCCCACGTGACCATGCCGGAGCTGGTCGTGTTCATCATGTACCAGCCGGAATTGCTGCGCAGTCCGCCGCCTTGCGGATTGACGTGACAGTTGGAGCAGCGTGAGCCGGCGTCCAGGGTAAACCGCGGCAAAGCCTGCGCGGGAAGGGCGATCGCGAATAGCGCGACCACGACGAGCGACTGCAAGAGGCGCTTGAACATCTGAACCTCCTGCGTCCTCAGACGGAGACCGAGCCTTTGCCGGTGGTGCTGTCAAACGTGAC
>CAINLT010000416.1 GCA_903850505.1 uncultured Myxococcales bacterium
CCCGGGCTGGCCGATTTCCTGAGCCAGCCGAACGACGATTGAGGTCCGACCATGCCCACGCAGCTGCCTTTTGCCTTTCTGGGTGCGATTCTCGGCGCGTTGGCCGTCGCGCTCGGCGCGTTTGGTGCGCACGCCCTGAAAGAGCGCCTGACGCCGTATGAGCTGGGCGTGTTTGAAACGGCTGTGCGCTACCAGTTTTATCACGTGTTCGCGCTGTTCAGCGTCGACGTGTTGGCCTCGCTCGCGCGCGGTCATGGCTTGGGGCCGCTGCCGGTCCTGCGCACGGCGGGGTGGGCTTTCGCCATCGGCATTGCGCTGTTCTCGGGCAGCCTCTACGCGCTCGTAGCGACTGGTGAACGCAAGTTCGGCATGGTCACGCCGTTTGGCGGCCTGGCGTTCATCATCGGCTGGATTTGTCTGGCGATGGCGGCCTGGAAAGTCCGCTAGGGGCTCGCGCAAGAACAACGCGATCAAGTCCCAGCCGTGTGTCGCCGGGCGTACCGCGCAGCGGGCACACTTGGCGACCCAGCGACATGCATCCATACCAAGGGTTATTGCTGAACGGCGGCTAAAAGACCACGCCGACGGTCATCTGGCCAAACGCCGAGACGTCCGAGTTGACGCCCTGGACGCCGAGGTTCAGGCCGATGTACGGCAGGCCGAGCGAGACACGGGCCGCGCCAAAAGCGCCGTACGTTCCGCTGAATCCCACGTCCTTCTTCACGCCGCCGAAGACGCCAGCGACGAGGCGGAAGAACGGCACCGAGACGATCGAATAGCGCAGTTCAACATTGGCTGCTGGGTCAAAAGCCTTGAGCGTTGGCAGGTCGAAGCGCACGCCAAAGCCGAACTTTTGGATCATGTCGTCCCAGCCGAGTTCCAGCGTGCCGCCGTAGGACGTCGTGGATTGGCCCGGAAAGCCGCCGTACGTGTGGGTGCCGATACCGCCGTAGAGCGCGCCGATACCCGGAATCGCAAAGGCGGGCAGGGCGAGCAGGCTGCTCAGAAGGGCACAGAGAACGATGATGCGGCGCATGCAAACCTCCGCCTCACCAGTACCAGATGCGCGGAGTCACGGCAAGAAATGTTCAATGCGCCGGTGATCGTGGCGGATTTCCTCGAACCGCTCCGGCTGGGCCTTCAACGCGAGATTCGCCGTATCCAACGCGGCAAAAGCCGCCAAGTCGCGCTCGCCAAGGGTCGCGAGCACGTCCCTGATCGCGGTCGCCAATGTGCCGGACGGCGGCAGGTCCAACGCGGCGCGCAGCCCGGCCATCGCGCGATGCGCCACGCGTAGCTTGCCCTCGATGCTGTGCCCGCCGATGTGCGGCGTCACGAGGTCCGCCGCGTGCAGCAGGTCCACGCGCGGCCGCGGCTCGTTGACGAACGTGTCCACCGCCAGCCCACCGAGAAAGCCCTCCGCCCGCAGCGCCAGCGCAGCCGCTTCCTCCAGCACGCCGCCGCGCGCAGCGTTCAGCACCACAGCGCCACGCAGCTGTTGCAACCGCGGCCGATTCAGGAGGTCCTGCGTCGCGTGCGCGCCGTCCAGCGCCTTGGGCACGTGCAGCGTCACCGCGCCCCACGGACCGTGGCGCAGCGCCTCATCGAGCGTCACACCGACAAAATCGGGTTCACGCTCGGCTCGCGGCGGGTCGCAGAACGTCAGGTCAAAACCGCGCGCGGTCAGCAGCCGCGCCACCGCCGTCCCCACTGCGCCCACGCCGACAATCAGCACGCGCCGGTTCTGGAGCGCCAGTCGGCTGAGCGCCCAATGGACCCAATCCGCGACGGCGATGGCATTGCCGCCGTGGCCCGTGTGCAGCGACACGCCATGCTGCC
>CAINLT010000417.1 GCA_903850505.1 uncultured Myxococcales bacterium
AGCTAGCGCCGCAGGCGCATCGCCGGGGGCCACCCCATCGAACCTTCGCACTGGTCTGTGCTTCACCGCTAGCGCCGTAGGCGCATCGCCGGGGGCCACCCCATCGAACCTTCGCACTGGTCTGTGCCTCACAGCTAGCGCCGCAGGCGCATCGCCGGGGGCCACCCCATCGAACCTTCGCACTGGTCTGTGCCTCAAAGCCCGCGCCGCCAGCGGATCACTACGCGTCGAGAACACACGCATCCACCGGACAAACATCCGCGCACTGCGGCTTCTCATGAAACCCAACGCACTCCGTGCACTTCACCGCGTCAATGACGTAGTAGTCCGCGCCTTCCGTAATCGCGTGATTCGGGCACTCGGGTTCGCACGCGCCACAGCTGTTGCAGTCATCCGTGATCTTGAAAGCCATTTCATCCTCCGTAAAAAGTTGCCCTGGCGGTCATTGCCCCAGGGATTGCAGCCAAACGGCGGCGCTTGCTCGCACCGACTCGTAGACCGTTGGCACCACGCCCAGCAGCATCGACGCTGCCGTCGTCACTGCCAGTCCCGCACTCAGCATCCAACCGGGCTTGAGGGGAACAGCGTCTTCTGCCGGCGCTTCAATGTACATCTGACGGACGAGCCGCAGGTAGTAGTACAGCGACACCGTGGAATTGACAGCCGCCACGCCGACCAGCCAGTGGTAGCCAGCCTGCGCCGCGACGGAAAAGAGCAGGAACTTGCCGACGAATCCGGACAGCGGCGGAATGCCGCCGAGGCCGAAAAGACCAAACATCAGGGCCAGCGCCAGCAGCGGGTTGAGCTGCGAAAGTCCTCGGTAATCGGTGAGTTGCGTGCTTCCCGTCTGCTGGTTGTGCAAGATGATGACGGCAAAGACGGAGAGGTTGGTCACCGCGTAGACCAGCAGGTAAAAGACCATCGCCGCCGCGCCAACGCTGCCGCCTGCGAGGAAGCCGAGCAGCAGGTAACCCGCCTGGGAAATCGCCGAGAACGCCATGAAACGCAGGATGTTGCGCTGCACGATGGCGACGAGGTTGCCGACGGTCATCGTTACCGTGGCCAACACCGCGATCGCAAAGCTGACGTCGTGCAGGAACGGCCGGAACACGCGGAACAGCACGAGCATCAGGACGCTCAAGCCCGCAGCCTTGGACGCCACGGACAGCCACGCGGTCACCGGCGGCGGCGCGCCTTGATACACTTCCGGCGCCCACATATGGAACGGCACGAGCGTGAGCTTGAAGCCGACGCCGGCGACGATCAGCGCGGCCGCGTAGAGCGTCGTGCGATCCGCGTGCAGGAGCGCGGGCATTGCGTCCAGGCGCATGGTGCCGGTCACGCCGTACAGCACGCCAAAACCGTAGAGCATCAGCGCGGACGCCAGCGCGCCGATCACCATGTACTTCAGCCCCGCTTCACCGCCCAGCGCATCGCGCCGCCAAGCCGCCAGCAGGAACAGCGGGATCGTCGCCAGTTCGAGCGCCACGTAGAGCGTGATGAGGTCGCGCGTCGACGCCAGCAGCAGCATCCCGGTGAGATTGAAGAGCAGGATCGTCAGGAATTCGCCGGGACTGTGCAGCTTGCGCGCTTCCGGGGCGGCGCTCTCCAGCAAACCGGAGGTCAGCATCACCGTCACGAACGCCGCGATGAGGAACGTCAGCTTGAACCACCAGGCCAGCGGGTCCATGGCAAAGCGACCGCCGAGCAGCACGCCGTGGTCAGGCGTCAGCCACAGCGCCCCCAGCGCGGTCGCGATGCCCGCGAGCGCCAGCGGCACCAACAGGTCGCGCTGCTTCTCGGTCAGGAATAGGTCGAGCACGAGCAAGATGAAGCCCGTCGCGACGATGATAAGTTCTGGCAGCATCAGCATGGCGCGCTGTCCTTAGGGATGACCGGCGACCGCAAGGGCCCCGGTCGCGTGCAGACGGTTCACAAACGGCAGGAGCGAACTCTCGATGAGGTCGATCAGCAGCCCTGGCACGAGGCCGACGATGGCGAGCGTCAGCACGAGAATTCCCGTGGCGAGACGTTCGGTCAGCTTGGCGTCAGTCAGTTCAAGGAAATGCGGATTGGTGATCGGCCCCTGGAAGACCTTGGCGAGGCCGCGCAGCACGTACACCGCCGTCACGACAATCGAGAGCGTCGCGAGCACGGTGAGCGTGCGGGTCAGCATCGGGTCGGACCATTCATTGCCAAAGAAGCCGCCGAGGAAGACGTGCGATTCCGCGATGAAGCCAGCGAAGCCCGGCAGGCCCAGCGACGCCATGCCGGCGATGTAGAAGCAAACCGCGAGCCACGGCATGACCTTGGCCAAGCCGCCCATGTCCGGGATGATGCGCGTGTGGGTCCGGCCATAGACCATGCCGATAAGCGCGAAGAAGAGGCCCGTCATCACGCCGTGGCTGAACATCTGGAGGACGGCGCCTTTGAGGCCCATCAAGTTCAGGCTCGCGACGCCGAACAGCACGAAGCCGCAGTGGCTGACCGACGAGTAAGCGGTGAAGTATTTGAGATCGGTCTGCTTGATGGCGCCGAATGCGCCGTAGAGGATGTTGATCGTCGTGAGCGCCATGAAGAACACGCCCCAATACTGCGCGCCCTCCGGCAACAGATAGACGCCGATGCGGAGCGCGCCGTAGCCGCCGAGCTTCATCAACACGCCGGCGTGCAGCATGGAGACCGCTGTGGGCGCGGACGCGTGGCCATCGGGCGACCAGGTGTGGAACGGATACAGCGCGCCCAGCACGCCAAAGCCGATGAAGATGAGCGGGAAGACCCAGCGCTGCATTTCCACCGGATAGTGGTGCTGCGCGAGCTGCGTGAGGTCAAACGTCGTCCCGCCGGCGTAGTGGTACAGCGCGAGCATGCCGACGAGGATGAACGCGGAGCCGACCATCAGCATCAGCGTCAGCTTCATCGCCGAGTATTCTTTGGGACCCGTGCCCCAGACGCCGATGAGGAGGTACATCGGCAACACGGCGACTTCGTAGAACATGAAGAAGAGGAAGAGGTCAAAGCTCAGGAACACGCCGAAGACGCCGGTGACGAGCACGAGCAGCAGCGCGAAGAATTCCTTGGTGCGGTTGACGACGTTCCAGCTGGCCAACACGCCCGTGAAAATGATGATCGACGTGAGGATGACCATGGACATGGTGATGCCGTCGATGCCGACGAGGTAGTCGACGCCGAGGCTCTTGAACCACGGCACGCGCTCGACGAAGTAGAGCTTGGTCAGCGTCGCGGTCTTGGCCATGCTGATGTCGGGCGACGCCAGCTGCCAGAATTGCAGGGTCGTGAACGCCGTGAGCAGCAGATGCGCGCCCGTGCCGACGAGCGCGACCCAGCGGATCAGGTCAGAACGCCGCGACGGCACCGCGAGCACGCCGAGCGCGGTCAGGAACGGCAACAGAATGAGCCAACTTGCCAGACCCATGAGCTAATTTCCCCCTGACTTCAAGACACCCCAGAGGACGAAGACCACGGCGATGGCGCCGGAGACCAGCCACGAACCGTAGGTCTGCACCTGGCCGGTCTGCAGCTTGCCGAGCAGCAAGCCCGCCGTGCGCGCGAACCAGCCGCCGAGATTGACGAGGCCGTCGACGATGTTGCGGTCAAACCACGCGATCGGCTGCGCGACGAAGCGGAAGATGATGCTGTGGGTGACGAAGAAGTAGAATTCGTCAAAGTAGAACTTGTTTTTGGCCGCGACGTAGAAACCGCCGAGCTTCTTGACGAGGTTGTCGACGCGCTCCGGCGCGCCGCCGTAGAGCAGCCACGCGAGGCCGATGCCCGCGAGCGCGAGGATCGTGCTGGGAATGGCGACGGCGAGGTCGATGCCTTCGTGTTCGACCGGCGCGCCGGGCAACTGCACCCATTCCGGAATCGGCACGAAGCCCGCGCCGATGCTGAGCACGCCGAGGAACGCCATGGGCGCGAGCATGACCCATGGCGACTCGTGTGGATGTTCCGCGTGTTCGCTGCGCGGCTTGCCCCAGAACGTCACGAAGTAGATGCGGAACATGTAGAACGCGGTCATGCCGGCGACCAACAGGCCAACGCCAAAGACGACGGTGTGGCCGGAATGCAGCGCGGCGGCGAGGATCTCATCCTTGGAGAAGAAGCCCGCGAGTGGATAGATGCCGGCGATGGCGAGCGTGGCGATGAGGAACAGCGCGTGCGTGATGGGCATGTGCTTGCGCAGCCCGCCCATGTGCCAGATGTCGTTGGAGTGGACGGCGTGAATGACCGAGCCCGCGCCGAGGAACAGCAGCGCCTTGAAGAACGCGTGCGTGAACAGATGGAACATCGACGCGGAGTAGCCGAGCGGATGGGCGAACGAGGCGACGCCCAGCGCGAACATCATGTAGCCGAGCTGCGAGAGCGTGGAGAACGCGAGCACGCGCTTGATGTCGTCCTGCGTGCAGCCGATGACCGCTGCGAACAGGCTGGTGAACGCGCCGACGGACATGACGACGGTGAGCGCCTCGCCCGACGTCGCGAAGATGGGGAAGCAGCGCGCGACGAGGTAGACGCCTGCGACGACCATGGTTGCGGCATGGATCAGCGCGGAGACGGGCGTCGGCCCTTCCATCGCGTCCGGCAGCCAGATGTGCAGCGGGAACATGGCGCTCTTGCCCGCGCCGCCGATGTAAATGAGGACCGCGGAGAGCGTCAGGACGCCGACGCCGAGGAAATGCACGTTCAGGCCAGCGAGACGGGCGAGCACGTCGGGGCGCGTGAGGAAGGCGAAGTCCAGCGGCTGCTGGCCGTGGAGCAGGTCGGGCGCCATCGCGCCGTGGATCTGGTACGCATAAAAGCCGATGACGAGGATGCCGAGCAGGAAGCCGAGATCGGCAAAGCGCGTGACGATGAAGGCTTTCTTGGACGCGGAGACCGCAGACGGCTTCTCAAAGTAGAAGCCGATGAGGAAGAACGAACTGGCGCCGACCAGTTCCCAGCACACGTACATCTGCACGAGGTTGGGTGCGAGCACGAGGCCCAACATGCTGAACGTGAACAAGTTGAGGAACGCGAAGTAGCGGGCGTAGCCGGGTTCGCCGTGCATGTAGCCGGTCGAGTAGATGTGGACGAGCGTGGAGACCGTGGTCACGACGACGAGCAGCATCACGGAGATCGGGTCCAGCAGCGTGCCCAGGTTGATGGCGAAGTTGTCCTGGAAGTGCAGCCACTGGAACGACCACGGCACCAGCGCCGGCAATGGCTGACCATGCGGCGCCAAATGCAGGAAATCCCACGCCAACAGCCAGGACAGCCCGGCGGAGGTGCCGACTGCCAG
>CAINLT010000418.1 GCA_903850505.1 uncultured Myxococcales bacterium
TCGTGAACTGCGGCACCGCAACGACCGCCAAGATGGCGATAATCGCGACGACGATCATCAATTCGATGAGCGTAAAGCCCTTCTTGCTGCGCAGATTCTGCATCATGATGGTTCCTTGGAAAATACCCGTTGCCGGGTGTGCCCCGCAGCTCCCAGAGAAGGAGATGCTGTCGAGCTGTATTGGCGGCCACCGTTGCCGATGCCACCATGTCCGCGCCGACTCCAAGTACATCAAGGAAGCGACCGGGGCACGTTTGGAAGCATTGCACCTATCGTGCCAAGGCCAAATGTTCTCGCTCACTTGCCTGTGATTGCTCGACAACTTCGCTTGGGCCCGAGGCCGTTCGTCCGCCCAGCGGCACCGATTCGTCCGCCGCCGACCCGGATGTGACGTTTCTCGTCGCCTTTTGCTCAACTGCGCTCCGCGCGGTGACAAGATTGGTCACATTGGCGCCAGCGGCGGGCAGCGGCGGGTTCCTGGTCGGGGATGTGATGCTGAAACGATTGGGTATTGCTTGGGGTGACAAATTGCGTCACCGCGGCAAGATTGGAATTTTCCGAGCGTTTTTTTTTGTCTTGCCGGGGAAATGGCGGCTTGGGCGGCGGGCGGCCTGGTCCCGTGCGCCCGGTCCTCAGCTGTAGTGCACCGTCACCTGCCAAAACAGCGCGATGAGCGCCACCAGGATGGCGATCTCCACCGCGTAGAGGTTGCGCCAACTGCCGAGTAGTGGCGGCTTGTCGGCCATTTCCGGGCGTGGTTCCGTCATTGCGCCATCAGGTTGGCCAGAAGCCGGTAAGCGCCCGGCACGCCCGCCGGCAGCTGCCGGAAGAACGCCAAGCCAGTGTAGACAAAGGTCCCTTTGCCGAGCTTCGCGATCAGCAGGCCGCCCTGCAGTGGCGCCTCATCCTGGTCGTGCATGGCAAAAACCGCGCGGTACTGCGGATCCCACTTCTGGGCGAAGTACAAGCCGCGCTCTTGCACCCACCCGGCAAAATCCGCCGCCGTCAGCTGGTTGGGCCCCGCCAGCAGCGGGTCACGCGGATCCAGCGGCGTCATGACCGCGTTCTCGTCGGTTACGCGCTCGCGGCCAATTTCCAGCGGGTAGGGGCTCAGGTCCACCTTGACGGGCGCCAGCTTGCTGTTGGTCTGGTACTGCACGATGAGTCGCCCGCCGTTTTCCACGTAGTTCAGCAGCTTGCGCTTGTGCGTCGCCAGCTCAGGACCCTGATTCAGCGCGCGGATGCCGACGAGAATTGCCTCAAACTCGGCCAGCGAAGCCGTCGCCAGCTTCTCCGGCGGCAGCAACGTCACGTCGTAGCCGACTGCCCGCAGGCTCTCCACCACGCGGTCGCCCGGTCCCGGCACGTAGCCGATGTGCTTGACGCCCAGCTTCAGGTTCACCGGCACGATGACGCCATCGGCGGGCTGGCGCACCGTCAGCGGCGGCACGTGGTCGTAGCGAATCTGCCGTTCCGTCCACGACTCGCGGCGCGCGCCCGCTTGCGCCTCCACCACAAAAGGCACCGGTTCCGTCAGCGGCTTCTCCGGTGCGATGGTGAATTCAACGGTCTGGGACTGGCCCTTGCTCATCTTTGCCGGCGGATTCATCGCTTGCGGCTGCGCCCCCGCGCGCGGGATCAGCCGCACGTCCGGCTGGTCCACGTTGGCGCCCGCAACCACGCGCACGCCGAGCCTCACTCGCGTCCCCTGCGGCACCACGACGACTTCGCGTTCCGGCGTCACCGTCAGCGCCGGCGCGAGCTCAAACGCCCGCGATTGCTCGCCCTTCACTGGATCATTCCACACGTGCCGCGCCGCGCGCACGACCTGCAGCGCGTGACCGCCCAGCTCCAGCTCAAACGTCGCCTGCAGCGCCGGCGGTCCCACCGGCAAGCCGCGCAACTCCAGTTCCGGCACGTGGTCCAGCCCGCCATCGGCCGGACTCCGCAGCCAGTAGGGCGTCGTAATCGGCGCATCCGCGGCGATTTGCAGCGTCTTCTGGCGCGTGACCGGCGCGTTGGACTTCAGCTCCGCGTTCACTTCCGTCACGCCATCGGGCAGGCGCACGGACCGCAGCTTCGCCGGCACATTGGACCGATTCACCGCCACCAACTCCAGCTTCACCGCGTCGCCGGGAATCGCCGTCGGTTCAGCCGCGCGCACATCCAGCACCACGCCCGCACACGCGAGCAGCAGCGCCTCGGTCTCGCGGAGCTTGCGCACCTTCCATGCGTTCGAATCCGGCAGCGCGCTCAGCAGCCCGTGCAGTTGCCACAGCGCCGGGATCGTTTTCTCCGGATGCGCGGGTTCAAACGCCTTGACCGCCGCGTCGACGAGCTTCTGAATCTTCTCCCCGCCGGCAAAACGCCGCCACGTCAGGTCCAGCCCGTCGAGCGGTTCATGGACCGGCTTGGATCCCGCCAGCCACTGAAAATACTCCAGCGACGGCCCGCGTTCCGCCGTCACGCCAAACCCCTGGCTCTTGTGCTGGCTCCGGCTCTCCGCGGCGATTTCCGGCCACGATCGGCCACGCAGCGGGTCGTAGCCGCCCACGTCCAGCTTCAGGTACGCGGACATGTCGGTGTTCGGCGGCAGATTGAAAGTCGGCACGTTGTGGATCAGGCGCGCCGCCTGCCACGCCGGGAACAGCGCCAGTTGCTCGGGATAGCGCTTGGCGTCCGCCGCCGCCGTGAAGGCCTCCGCCGCCAGCAGCGCGGACGCTGTGTGATGGCCGTGATTGGGCGGCAGCGTGTTGAACCGCGTGACGATGACGTCCGGCTTGAACCGCCGAATCGCGAGCACCACGTCGGCAAGCACCGCGTCGTGGCCCCAGATCGCCAGCGCTTCGTCCGCGCGCTTCGTGTAGCCCAGGTCGCGCGCGCGGGTGAACAGTTGCTCCGCACCGTCAATCCGCCGTGCCGCCAGGAGTTCATGCGTCCGCAGCAGCCCCAGCAGCTCGTCCTGTTCCGTGCCAATCAGGTTCTGGCCGCCGTCACCGCGCGTCAGGGACAGGTACGCCGCCGTCAGCCCGCGCTCGCCGACCAACTGCGCCAACAGGCGACTGTTCTCGTCGTCCGGGTGCGCAGCGACGTACAGCACGCTGCCCACCACGCCGAGCCGTTGCAGCGCGGCCTGCATCTCACCGGAATGCGGCTGCCGCGCGGGTTGCGCCAGCAGCGGCGAACTGAGCAGAAACCAGGGAAGAGCGAGCATCGCGACGGGGACCTTCTGAAGCAGCGACTTGACCATAGCGTGAACCTTAGCACTGGCTTGGAAAATCCGCATGGCCTTCACGCGCGCGATCTGCTATCTCAGCGACCGATGGCGAAGTCCTTTGCGACAGCGTGGCTGAGTGGTGAACGGGAGGCGACAGACCTTCTGCCGGACCGTTTTCGCAGTCTAGCGGCGCGCGCGGAGGCGGTGCGCATCGCCGCGCAGAAGTCCATGCATCCTGCGCTGTTGGCTGTCGTGCGGCGGCAAAATGCCGGGCTGCCGGCAAGTCCGCAGCGGGACGCGAACCTGGACGCGCTGGCGCAGCCGGGCACGGTCGTCCTCGTGACGGGGCAGCAGGTGGGGCTGTTCCTCGGGCCGCTGTACACGCTCTACAAAGCGGCGACGGCGATCGCGGCGGCGCGGCAACTGACGGCTGAGACGGGCGTCGCGTGCGTGCCGGTGTTCTGGCTGCAGACCGAAGACCACGATTTTGCTGAGATTGACCACTGTTTCGTGCCGCGCACGGGGGCCGAGCCGGTGAAGATCGCGCTGGCGCCGACCGAGCCTTCGCGGGTTCCGGTTGCGCACCGGCTTCTCGGGGAGAGCGTGCTGCCCGCGCTGCTGGAGCTGGAAACGGCGCTCGCGGGTCTGCCGCATGCCGCGGACATCCTGCCCTTGCTGCACATGTTCTACACGCCCGGGGCGACGGTGTCCCACGCTTTTGCCCAGACGCTGGCGGCGATCTTTGCCGAGCAGGGCCTCGTCTTCTTTGACCCGCGCGATGCCGACGTCGCGCCGTTTGCCGCGCCGTTTCACCAGCGCTGTCTGGCGGAAGCCCCGGCGATTGCTGAGTTGCTGCAGGTCCAGGCCCAGAAGCTGCGCGCGGCGGGTTTTGAGCCGCAAGTGCACATTCGCCCGGGTTCGCCGCTGTCGTTTGTCGCGCCGGACGCGCTGGATGGGCCGCGGTACAGGCTGGACCCGCGCGCGGACGGTGAGACCTGGACGCTGGTCGGGGACCCCGCGCACGCGACCGCGACGACGGCACAAGTGCGCGCGTGGCTCGCCGAGGAACCGCTGCGCCTCACGACGTCCGCGCTCTCCCGGCCGCTGCTGCAGGACCTGCTGCTGCCGTCGGTCGGCTACGTCGGCGGTCCGGGCGAGATGGCGTATTTTGCCCAGCTTCAGCCGCTTTACCGGCATTTTGACCTCCCGATGCCGCTGGTGATTCACCGCGACCGTTTCACCCTTCTGGACGAGCGGACGCGGCACTTTCTGGATGACCGCGGCTTGACCGTGGCGATGCTGGCGCGGCCGCGGGACGACCTGCTGCGGCAAATGGCGGCGCTCGGGCAGGGTGAGGCTCCGACGGCGCGGTTGGACGCGATGATGGCCGCGCTCGACCTGCCGGAATTGGCGCGGCAGATGGCGGCGCTCGATCCGAACCTGGCCAAGGCCGCGCAGCGGACCCAGGAGATGGTGCAGGAGGCGCTGGCCAAGCTGCTGGACAAGTACGCCAAGGCGCTGGCGCAGCGCGACCAGGCGAGCGTGGACAAAATGGACCGCGCGCGGCTGTGGCTGATGCCGGACGGGGCGCCGCAGGAGCGCGTGTATGGAATACCTGGGCTTGCCGCGCGGTTTGGACTGCAGCCGATGGTGACGGCCGTGCTCGCCGCGTGCCAGCCATTTGCCGGCAGCCAGCAGGATTTGACGCTTTGACGACCGCCGCGCCGCTTCGCATTGGCATCACGTGCTTCGCCACTTTTGGCGGGAGCGGCATCGTCGCGACGGAAGTCGGCCTGGCGATGGCGAAGCGCGGCCATGAGGTCCATTTCATCGCCCGCGCGCTGCCGATTCGCCTCAATCCGGCGACGCCGGGCGTGACGTTTCACGAGGTCGTCGAGCCGGACCACGACGTGCTCCAGCCGGACGGCGCGTATCCCATCGCGCTGGCGAGCAAAATCATCGAGGTGACGCGGCAGTTCCATCTGGACGTGCTGCACGTGCACTACGCGGTGCCGCACGCGACGGCGGCGTGGCTGGCGCGGGCGGTGCTCGGCGGGGAGGCGCCGCGGCTGGTGACAACGCTGCACGGAACCGACATCACGCTGGTGGGAACGGACGCGACGTACCTGCCGATCACGCGGTTTTCCGTGCTGCAAAGCGACGCGGTGACGGCGCCGTCAGCGTTCCTGCGCGAGGCGACCTGGACGCGACTGGACTTGCCGCGGACGTTGCCGATCGCCGTGGTGCCGAATTTCGTCGATACCGCGCACTGGCATCCGCCGGCGACGCGTGATCGCCGCGTGCTGCTCGAACTCTTTGCCGGTTTGAATGACAGCGAGGCGGTCCTCGTCCATGTCTCGAATTTCCGGCCGGTCAAGCGCATCGCGGACGTCATCGCTACGTTCCAGGAGGTCCACGCCCAGCGCCCGGCGCGCTTGCTGCTGATTGGCGATGGCCCGGATTGTCCGCTGGCCGAAGAGCTGCTGGAGGCGGCTGGCCTGCAGGACCGCGTGGCGTTCCTCGGTCGGCAGGAGCATTTTGGCCAGTGGCTGGGCGCCGCGGACGTGTTTCTGCTGCCGAGCGAAACCGAGAGTTTTGGCCTGGCTGCGCTGGAGGCGATGGCGTGCGGCGTGCCGGTCGTCGCGTCGGACGTCGGCGGGCTGCCCGAGGTGGTGGCGCACGGCGAGACCGGTTTTCTCGCGCCGGTCGGCGACGTGGCGGCGATGGCGGCGCATGTGGTCTGGATTCTGGCCGATTACGCGCGCTGGCAGCGGATGTCGGATGCGGCGCTCGTGCGGGTCCAGCGGCTGTTCCAGGCAGACGCGGCGGTCGACGCGTACGAGGCGGTCTACCGCGCTGTGCTTGCGGCCGACGCTACAGGTTCTTGACCGCGTCCAGCACGGCTTTCTTCGCGGCATCGTCCAACGCGCCAAACGCATCGCGGGCCTTGGTCGCTTCGCCGGCGTGGCGCAAGATGGCCTGCTCGACCGTGGGCGCCCGGCCGTCGTGCAAGTATGGGCCCGTGTTCAAGTGCATCGACCAAAGCGGCGTCGTCCGCGAGTAGGACGGCGGTGAGCTCTCCATCTGCTGGACATCGGCCAATTCGGGACCCATGTCGTGGACCATCAGGTCGGAGTAGAACTGGGGCGTGGCTTTGCCTTCCACCGTGAACGCGCCGAAATGGCAGTTCGCGCAGCCGATTTCCTTGAACCGCTGCAGACCCACTGCGTGCTCGGGCGGGAGCGCGCGCGCCGGCGACTCCGAGAGCGCGACGTAGTTGGCCAGATCGACAACCGCGTCAAACGCAATCTCCGGATCCGCGACGCCGTCGTCGTCCTTGTCAAACGCCCGATTCGGCGAGGTCACGCCCAGCTCCGCGTGCAGAGCGCCGATGATGAACTCGTCGACCGTCCCTACCGCCGGTTTCAGGCCAAAACGCATCGTTCCGCGTGCCGCCTCCGGTTTGTCCGGGACCCAGCCCATCGGCTCCTTGTGCACGCCCGGTTCCGGCTTGGCGAGGTGCGGCTGCGCGCGAATCTGCTCACCCGGCACGGCTTCAATCCAGCCGAGGCCCATCAACTGCGGCGGCAGGCGGTCGCCGGAATGCGCGAAATTGGCCGGCATGGGGAACGGCGCGTGGCCGGGCAGCGTATAGTGCGGCATAAGGCGCGGATTCTTGGCCTCGTCCGCGTCATTGCCCGGGTAGACGCCCGCCCAGAAGTGCGTTGTCACGTCCGGCACGCCGTGGCCGAGCACGCCGCCCTGGTTGTGGCACCCAAGGCAGCTGGTGTTGTTGTAGAACGGTCCGAGGCCCGTCTGGGCGGTGTAGACCTTGGCGAAGAGCGCCCGGCCACGCTCCACGCTGGCCTTGCCCGAGTCGTCCAGCTGCCCGGACGCGAGGACGTGGGCGCGCCAGTCGACGCGCTGCTTCAGCGCCGTGAAATCAAAGCCAGTTGGAAATGACCGTTTGGCCCCGTCGCCAGCGGCAGTTCCGACGGTCGTGGGCTCATTGTGGCGGCAGCCGGTGCTCAGCGCCAAAATCGCGAGAATGGCGAATAGGGAGCGGTGGCAGGCGAATTCGGTCATGGCGCATCCTCGCAATGGCAGCTATCCGCCGCGCGCCGAGTCTGCGATGCCGGGCCGAAGTGGTCAATCGACCGACACGACCTGACCGGACGGCTACTTCTTGGCCTGCCAATCGGTCAGCGCCTTGGTGACCGACTCCTTGTAGAAGAAGTTGGCGTCCTTATCCCCAAGATCCTTGGCGATTTGCGCGAACTTCAGCGCTTCAGCGTTGTTGCCCTGACGGTGCAGGATGTCGGCCTTGATCCAGTTGTTGAACCACACGGACTTCAGCGCCAGCGACTTGTCGATCGCCTCGAGCGCCGCCGGGTATTCCTGCTTCTTCTCCGCGAGGTAGCGCGCCGTGTTGGCATACGGCCGCCACGCGTTGTCCAGCGTCGACTTGATGCTCGCCGCGACGTGCGCACCGGTGTCAACCTTGATGCCCACGGAGACGCGCAGCTTGTCCCATTCCAGATCGAGCGAAGTGCTGTCGTCCTTGGTGTTGTCGAACACGAACGTCATGCGCTCGCGGTGCGGGATCGCGCTCGTCGTCGCCTTGACGCGCACGAGCTCGTCCTTGGCGTCGTACGTGTGATCGGTCACGTTGATGGCCAGATCCTTGTTCAGCGCGACGGTCCAGGACTTCTCGCCCGGAATCGTCACGATCGCGTACGTGCCCGCGGGAACGGCCGCGCCGCCAAACGTCACGTCGCGGCTGAACGTGATCTTGGTCGGGGAATTGGCGCCCGTGCGCCATGCCTTGTCCCACGGCACGAGCGCGCCGAAGATCTTGCGGCCGTCGACTGCAGGGCTGGAGTACTCAAGGCTGACGTCCGTGATACCGACGCGCTGCATGACCTTCGCGGCAGGGCTGGGCGCGGGCAATTCCAGGTCCGCCCAAGCGGCACCAGCAGTGAGCGTGAAAGTTGTCGCGAGGGCAAGGGCGATGCGGGACGACGTGACGCGGAGAGACAGCATGGGCAAACCTCGTAGTGGGCGCCAAACGGCGCGCGCGCAGTGTAGCCA
>CAINLT010000419.1 GCA_903850505.1 uncultured Myxococcales bacterium
CCTCCAGCGCCGAACGGCGTATGACGCGAAGCAAAAGGAGAAACTGTGAGTGAAGTGCAGACCGTGAAGTACACGATGCCTGACGACGGGGGTGGCGTCATTGCCATCGACAATCTGCCTGTCCACAGTTACGCATTGGGTGGTCTGCACTCACTTGTAATGGTGCGCGTGTTCTCCGTTTTGCTGCGGCAAAAGTAGGTCGACCCATGACAGGCAGCCACTTGGACTTGACCACACGACGCCTTGCAAGCTACGTGGTCAATGCCGACTTCGCCATCCTGCCCGCGCAAGCCGTTCACGAGGCACGGCGGCGCATCGTCGACAGCATCGCCTGCGCGGCGGGGGCGTACCTCGAGCCCTTCTGCGCACGCACCCGCGAATTCGCGTCGATGTATTCAGGAACGCCGCAGGCACGCATCTGGGGCAGCGGCCAGCGCACGTCCATCGAGATGGCCGCTTTCGCCAACGGGACGATGCTGCGCTACCTGGATCACAACGACACCCACTTCGGCAGGAGCGCCGGGCACCCCAGCGACATGATTGGCGCGCTCGTTGCGACCGCCGAAGCATATGAGCGCTCGGGTGAAGCGCTGGTGGCAGCCATCGTTTCCGCTTACGAAATCTATTGCAGCCTGTGCAACGCCGTAGCACTCAAGAGCCGGGCGATCGATCAGGCGACTGCCGCGGCGGTCGGCACATCCGCCGGGGTGGGACGGCTGCTGGGTCTCAACGAAGACGCAATGGGTCACGCATTGTCACTCGCGCTGGCGCCCAACCTGCACCTGTACAACGTTCGCCGCGGGACGCTCTCGCAATGGAAGGGCTGCGCCGGACCCAACGGGGCGCGCAACGGGGCTTTCGCCGCACTGCTGGCGGCGCGTGGATTCACTGGACCGAGCGGTGTGATTGAAGGCAAGGGCGGCCTGATGGAATTGATGGG
Source organism: uncultured Myxococcales bacterium (assembly GCA_903850505.1). Lineage (GTDB taxonomy): Bacteria > Myxococcota_A > UBA9042 > UBA9042 > UBA9042 > CAIYBN01. The sequence continues at coordinate 941 of CAINLT010000419.1, forward strand.
GCAGTTCGATTGGCAAGCGGGCAGGGGACAACTGCCCTTGATCACCGGCACGCACCTGAAGTTGCATCCCGTCTGTTACCACGGCCAGTCGGCGATTGACGCAACACTCGCGCTGCGACCTGGCGTCTCGCCGGGGGAGGTCGAACAGATCGAGGTCGAGACCTATGACGCGTCGTTCCAGATGATGGGTGCCGAGCCGCATTGCTGGGCTCCCGCCACGCGTGAGACGGCGGATCACAGCCTGCCATTCACGGTCGCGGTCGCGCTGGAGGATGGCAGACTCAATTCCGACTCCTATGCGCCAGAGCGGCTGGTCAATGCCGGTACGCGCGCATTGATGAACAAGATCCGCGTCACCAATTCGGACGAGTTAACGCGTGGCTTCCCGCAGCAATGCGCCACGCGTGTCACCGTCCACATGCGCGACGGACGAACCCTCGTCCACCTGCAGGAGTACCCAAAAGGGAACGCCGGCAATGTGCTGTCGGAAGCGGAACTCGAAGCCAAATTCACCATGCTGTATCAGCCTTGGGGCGACCAGGGCGCTGCGCGCTGCGCCCTCGATGCGCTTTGGTCCGTGGAGCGTGCCCAGGACATCGCCGCGTTACTCGACGTCGCCTGTTCTGCGGCAAGTGCGTGACGGGTCACCTGCCATCACGACTGGGACAGTCTGCATCTCGTAGTGCAATTGCACGCCAACATTTCGTAGCTGCGGAAATAGACGTTGCCCAGAGCCTTGCCAGCGCCCAAGGTCACCGCAAGTTTATTGCTCGTTGAAGCCGCAGGTGATGTGAAATTGAGTTGTTGTCGTCAGGCCATCCACGGCTTTCCG
>CAINLT010000420.1 GCA_903850505.1 uncultured Myxococcales bacterium
CTGGCAGGTGTCGGTTTGGGTGCAGGCGTTGCCGTCGCTGCACGCGGTGCCGTTGGCGGCGCTGGGATTGCTGCACGCGCCGGTGGCGACATTGCAGCTGCCGGCGGTATGGCACTGATCGCTCGCCGTGCACGTCACCGGATTGGTCCCGGTGCAGGTGCCCGCCTGGCAAGTGTCGCTCTGGGTGCAGGCGTTGCCGTCGCTGCACGCGGTGCCGTTTGCCGCTTGCGTGTACACGCAGCCGGTCGCGGGCACGCACGAATCCGTCGTGCACGCGTTGCTGTCGCTGCACACCTGCGCGGCGCCGCCCACGCATGTGCCCGCGCCGTTGCACAGGTCGCCCGTCGTGCAGGCGCTGCCGTCGCTGCAGGACGCGCTGGTGGACTCGAACGTGCACGTCGCCGAGCAGCAGTCGCCCGACGTCGTGTTCCCGTCGTCGCACTGTTCGGTGCCGGTCTTGACGCCGTCGCCGCACACTTGCGGCAGGCCGACGATCGCCGCCTTGATGTCGATGAGGCCGTACCCCGCGTTGAAGTCCGGCGCCGCCTTCAACGACGCCGTGCTCGTCAGCGCCGCCTTGACGTACGCCGGCTTCAGCCCCGGATACGCCTCCAGCAACAACGTCGCCGCGCCCGCCGCCATCGGCGTCGCCATCGAGGTCCCTTGCTCAATCGTGTAGTGCGCCGGTCCGGAACCGTTGAGGTTCAAGCCGTCGTCGTCGATCGTCAGCTCGCTCGCCACCGCAATGACGCTGTCCTTCGTCGAAATCATCGCCGATCCCGGCGCGGCGATGTCCGGCTTCTGCGCGCCGTCCATGCGGCTGCCCCGGCTGCTGAACGTCGCGACCGTGTTGAGCGTCTCGCCATAGCCCCAGCCGTTGTTCTTCCAGTCGGTCCAACTCGCGCGGTGTACCCATGCGGCGACGGCAATCGCGCTGTCGGCGACCGATGGCGACGCGACCGTTGTGCTCGCGCTGGCCGCGGTGAAGGTGATCGTCGCCACGCTGCCAAGCAGGTACGCGTGAACCGGCGTGGCGACGCCACCCGCCGCATTGGCCAAAGTCAGCGTGTACGTCTTGCTCGTGCCCGCCGCGACGTTGGGCGTCAACTGCGTGAGCCTGCTCTTGGTGTTGCGGGTCGTGTGCGTGCCCGGGTTCATGGCAAACGACTCGCCGGTGCCCAGACCCGCCATCGAGGGCGTGATGTTGGTGTCCACCGCCGTGCCGTCGCGCCAGGCCACGGTGATTTGCGTCGGCGTCGTGTAGGCCGAGGCGCCCGCGCTGTTGTTGATGGTGTAGCTGACCGACGTGTTGCCGCCGGGGGCGATGCTGGCGGTGACGGCGTGCCAGCCTGAGCCGGCGTTGTTGCCCGCGGCGATGAAGGACGTGACGCCGGCGACCGTCGCGGCGTCGATGGCCTGCTCCATCGTGCCCGAGCCGTCAAAATCAGACCCGACGCCGCCATAGCTCATCGAGAAGATCTTGCAGCCGACCACAGTGGCGCGTTGGATCGCCTCGATCTGGTCGGTGGACGTGGCGCCCGCGGTCACGTTGTCGCCGATCTTGTAGAAGTACAGCGAGGCGCCCGGGCCGCTGCCTTTGTACTTGCCGCTGGAGTACGTGCCATTACCGACCGCGGATCCGACGACGTGCGTGCCGTGGTTGCTGACCGTCGAAGCGACGTTGGTGCTCCAATTCGCCGTCGAGGTGCCGGTCGTCAGGTCGTATTTCTCGACGGGTGTCGGAATGTCCGAGAGCGTCGTGTCCAGGCTGCTGTCCGCGATGCAGATCTTGACGCCCGCGCCTGTCCGCGCGGTCACGCCCGTGCCCGCCTGCACAAGGTCGGCTTTGATGGCAGCGCGCGCGAGGTCGTTGAGCGGGCGCGACGGGATCTCCGTGCTGCGGAGCGCGACGACGTTGCTGTCCGCCGACAGCGCCGCCACCTGAGCATACGGCACGCGCGCGAGATGGAAGCCCCACGCGTGGTGATACTCCGGCACGGCGGGAACCCAGACGTCCGGATTGACGACAACGCCATTGCGCGCCCAGCTCGACTGCTCGGCTGCGGTCCAGCGCTGGCGGACGTACACGGCGCAATCTTCAGCGTCGTTGGCGTTCGAAAGCCCATGGACGCTGCGGTACAGCGCCTGCGCCGAGGCAGTGCCTGTGATCCGCGCCTTCTCCGCTTGATGCCAACTGATCAGCGGATCGACCGCCACGGGATCCACTGTCGTCAACGCAGCCGCGGAAGCATCGCCGACACTGTCTGCGGACGCGCCGTCGGCACCCACGATGTCAGCGGCTTGCAAGGCAAGCGTGCTGAGCGACCATTCCGCAGCCGGTGGCTGCGCGCCCGGTTGACCGCATGCCGGGACGAGCGCAGCGACGAAACAGGCGACGATGACGGCGGAGTTGGACCGGAGCGAGGCAAAAGCGAACAAGGGAACTCCGGGCCTGCGGCAAGCGCGGGCGAGCAAATTGCTGGTGGTTGTCGGAGAGAAACCGCTGGGAAATCCGCGAAAAAGAGTCTGCCTTCGCGAGCGTGAGCGGTCAAGCGACATTCTGGCTCGGCTCTGCGGCGGGCGACGGGCTGCTACACGTCGCGGGCGTAATTGCGCAGATGCGCAGCATCGGCGTCAGGAATCGGCTGCAAGGTCCGTCCCTGCAGCGCCATCCAACATGCCAGCTCAAAGAACACGCCGCGGCGAATCGCGTTCTGCCACGTCGAGCCAATGATGACCTGCCCGTGGTTGCGCATTTGCACGACGGTCACGTCGGGATCGGCGAAGGCATCCGTCACCGATTGCGCCAGCGCCAACGTGCCCGGCGCGGCATACGGCACCAGCGCGAATTTGCGGACATACGCCGGGATCTCCGGAATGAAGTCGAGGTTCTGCGGCGCGTTGGGATCGCAGGCAAAAAGCGTCGCCGATGGCGATTGACTGTGCAGCACCGCGCCGATGGTCGGCCGGGCGAGATAGGCGCGTCGGTGCAGCTCAGCTTCCATCGACGGCTTGGGGCCAGCCAGCCGCGTCCCGTCCAGCAGGGAGACGATGGACAGCGTGTCGATGGCGAGGCACCCGACCTGGGCCCCAGAAGCGCTAATCACAAATCGGCTCGCATCGAGCCGGACGCTGACGTTGCCGCAAGTCGACGCGGCGAGGCGCTCCTGCAGGACCGCGTGGCCAAAATCGATTAGCGCGTCTGACGCCGCCTCAAAGCTACCCGGCTCGTGCATTTTTCCCCCAGCTGTCCCGCGGACTCAGCTATCCAAAATTCTCGCCCGGCCAGCTGCGCACCGCAAGGCGATTTTGTGCGCGATTGTCATGACTTCGTCGCACAGCTTGACGCGGCGCCTGCAGAACGCGCAGCCTCCGCATTCGCCGACCCCGGCGCTGGTTGCTCTGCATGGCCAAGGCTGCTTCCTACCCGCAACTCCTGCGCATCGCGGTCCGCAACGTCCGGGGCAATCGCCGCCGCGCCTTGCTCGCCGGTTTGGCCATCATGCTCGGCGTGCTTTCCGTGACGACGCTCCGCGGCATGCTCAACGGTGTGCAGGCGGCGCTGCGTTCAGAGGCCATCGCCTCGCAGATCGGCGCGCTGCAGATCCACCGGGCTGGCTACATGGCGCAAGTCTTTGGCACGCCGCTGGATTTGGATCTGGCGTATGACGACGCGCTCCTCAAGAAGCTCGCGGCGGTCGAAAACGTCAAGGCGGTGGCACCGCGCATCAACTTTGGCGCGATGGTCTCGACCGGCGATTCAACGACGTTTGCGATGATCACGGCGTTTGATCCGGCGCGCGACGCGCAAGTCTGTCCGCTGCGGTATGAACGGCTGTCCGACGGCGCGCTGCCGAGCGCGAAGCAGCCCGACGGGCTCGTGCTCTCGGCGGAGTTGGCGCGGCGCATCGGCGCGAAGATCCAGCCGGGCGACGTCGGCCGCGTGGCTGTGCTGACCAACGATCACGACGGCAGCCTGAACGCCGTGGACACGCGGCTGATTGGCGTGAATGGCCTGCCGCGCTCGCCGGGACTGGAGACGCGCTTGGGCCTGATGGGGCTGGCGCACGCCCAGGAGCTGCTGCGCATGCCGGGGCGGGCGACGGAGATCGCGGTGGCGGTCGATGATCTGGACCAGCTTGAAGCGACGCGCACGGCGCTGCTGAAAGTGCTGGGCAAGGATTTTGAAGTGTCGACCTGGCGCGAACTGGCGCGCGCGGTGGCGGATGCGACGGCGCTGCAGGACGAGATCCTCAAGCTGATTACCGCCATCTTGCTGGTCGTGGCGCTCGTCGGCGTGGTCAACACGATGCTGATGAGCGTGCTGGAGCGGACCCGGGAGATCGGCGTGATGATGGCGCTCGGGATGCGGCGGCAGGCGATTGTGCTGCTGTTCGTGATGGAGGCGACGGTCATCAACATCGCGGCGGCGGTGCCGGGGCTGCTGGCGGCATTTGGCGTGCTGGCGATCCTGGAGAAGGCCGACGTGCATTTCCAGGCGCCCGGCGGCGGCGTGCTGCACATCCATCCGGTGGTGCTGGCGCGGGACATTGAAGTGGTCATCACGGTGGTCGTGCTGGGCGCGCTGGCGGCGTCGATTTTCCCGGCGATGCGTGCGGCCAAGCTGCGGCCCGTCGAAGCGCTGGCGAACCAGTGATTGCAGCAGCGAGGTCTTGAGTTGACGGCTTTCGTGCAAACTTTGACGCTGGCGGCGCGCAACCTGACGCGCAATGGCCGCCGTACGGGCATCACGCTGCTGGGGCTCACGCTCGGTGTGGCGGCGGCGCTGGTGCTGCAGGCGTTCGTGGCGGGCATCTTTTCGCTGCTCGGCGGCGTGGTGGTGCAGGGGCGGACCGGGGCGATCCAGGTGCATCGCGCGGGCCACTTGCAGGCAGATCAGGATGCGCTGAAATTCACGCTGCCCTATGACGAAGCGCTGATGGCGCGCATCGCGAAGGTGCCGGGGGTGAAAGCCGTGGCACCGCGGATGACGTTTGAGGCGACGATCGGCAACGGCAATCAGAGCACGTTGGCGCTGGTGACGGCGGTCGATCCGGCGCGCGAGGGCAAAGTGTGTCCGGCGCGCTACGCCAATGAGGTCGGTCGGCCCGTGACGTCGGACGACAAGAGTGTGGCGGTGCTGGGACTCAAGCTGGCCGATGGTCTGCGCGCCAAGAACGGCGATGAGCTGCAGTTGCTGGCGTCGGGCGAGAGCGGCCAGCCGAACCTGCTGGACATCAAGCTGATCGGCAAGATTCCGGCGGCGACGGAGATCGATGCGCGGCGGCTGGTGATCACGACGCTGGCGCAAGCCCAGGAGCTCCTGCAGATGCCGGGGCGGGTGACGGAATACGCCGTGGCGCTGGACCGCGATGACCGCGCCGACGAGATGCGCGACGTGCTGCAGGCCGCGCTGGGCAAGGAGTATCAGGTCGTGTCGTGGTTGGATTTGCTGCCGCAGATTCGGTCCGTGCGGTCGATGCTGCGGGCGGTGCTGCGGATTGTCGTGGGCGTGCTGCTGCTTCTGCTGGTGACGGCCGTCGCCAACACGATGCTGATGAGCGTGATGGAGCGGACCCGCGAGATCGGCACGATGCTCGCGCTGGGCATGAAACGCGAGGCGATCGGCCGCCTGCTGTTGATGGAAGCCAGCGTGCTGGGC
>CAINLT010000421.1 GCA_903850505.1 uncultured Myxococcales bacterium
GCATTTGCTGCAGCGCCTCGCCGTGGCGACGCTGGCTGGATTTTGGCCGTTGCTGCACGCGTCGCGCGCGGTGTGGAGTGCGCTGCTGGTGTTGGCGCTGCTGGCCACGGCGCAGTTGGCGTTGGCGTTGACGGGGCGGCACAAGTCGTTGCCCGGCGAGTGGCTGGCGGGCGGGCTGTTGTCCATGGGTGCGCTGCCCGTGGCGCTCACCGCTGGCGTGACGTTGCCCGACGCGTGGGTCCAGTGTGCCACCTGGGCGAGCGGTTTTGCCCTGATGACGACAGCGGTACACGCGTGCAAGGCGCGCGCGCTGCAGCAGGGGACTTACGCGCGGCTGGCGATCGCGACGCTCGTTCCGGGTCTGCTGGCGATCGCGGGCGCACTCTTGCGGCCGCAGTGGCGCGCCGTGTTGCCGATGGCGGGCGCGGCGATCCTGCTGACGCTCGTGCCCGTGCGGCCGCGGCACATGGCGCGCGTGGGTTGGCTGCTGGCCGTGGCCAGTCTGCTCGGGTTGGCGCTGCAACTGACTGCGCGCGCTGGAGGTCTGTAGATGCAACGCCATCCGTCGCTGGTGCCGCTCTCGCACGAACATTTTGACGCCCTGGCCGCGGCCCGGCGCGTGCTCACGGGCGCCGACGACCAGCCGCCGACGTCACTGGCGGCGCATCTGCTGCAACTGCCGCTGGATGGCCATTTTCAGCTGGAGGAGACGACCCTGGCGCCGCTCCTGCCCGCGGACTTGCGCGATCGCCTGCTGGCCGATCACCGCGCGCTGCGAGCCGATTTGGTGCACGCCGCCTCGCCCACGCCGCAGCGCGATCGGCTGCTTGCGACCGCGCAACGGCTGCACGATCACGTGCGGTGGGAGGAGCGGGTCGCGTTTGCCTGGCTGGAAGCCAATCTGCTGAAGTAGCTACTTCGCGACCGGCTTGGGCACGATCACGGCGTCGACCACGTGAATCACGCCGTTGGACGCTTGCACGGTGCCGATGATGTTGGCGTCGTCGACCTTGACCTTGCCGTCGGCGCTGACATGGAAGGTCACGCTGGTGCCGTCGGCCATGCCGAGCGTCTCGCCGTCCTTCAGGTCTTTGAGCTGCTTGACCGGCACGCCCGCATGGTGCTTGAGAATCCGCTGCAGTTCCGCCTTGTTCTCCGGCTTCAGCAGCGTCTCGACCGTGCCCTTGGGCAGCGCGTCAAACGCCGCGTTGGTCGGCGCAAACACCGTATACGCACCGCCCGGACTGGCGAGCACGCCGACGAGATCGCCAGCCTTGAGGGCCGCCACCAGCGTGGTGTGGTCCTTGGAACCCGACGCGACGCCTGAGACCGTGCCACCGAGATCGGGGCGCGCTTCTTCCACCTTGGCCGGTTCCGCTGCGGGCGCTGCGGCAGGTGCGGCCTCAGCGGTGGGTGCCGGGGCAGCGGCGGGCGCAGGCGCTTCTTTCGCACAACCAAACAACGAGGCAGCGGCGACAAACAGGACGTACTTCTTCATGGCGATCTCCTCCGCAGAAAACGCTGCGGCGATTGGGTGACGCAACCCTGTTGCGCCACTGAAGTCGGCAAAACTGCTGGACCACCCGGTCGTCTCGCCATCCGCGTACAGGCTAGGTTGTTGGTCTGTGGAGGTCAAACTCCGTTGATGCCCGCCGTTTGCGCCCTATCGTTTCTGCAAGTCATTGACATCAAGTGATTCTTTCTCGGATCGCCGCTCGCGGCGGGTCCGAATCAATTTTGGACCGGTTTGGTCCATCATCACAGGATCGTCATGGCTCGTGATGGTGTCACGAAAATTCTAGCTGCTGATACATTTGGACAAAATTGTGACAATCAATCGATGTTGTAGTCCGTAAAGCACTGGACGCGACAAAATGTCGCATCTAAGATGCGCAGAGTTGGGCGTGGCTTGGATGCTCGCCCATACGTTGCTGGTCGTCGCGCTCGCCTGCTTGAGGCGCTCGTTTCGCCAGCTGAACGGTCAGGCGCCAGATTCAACGCGTCAGGCCACCGAGGGAGGAGCACGATGAACGCCCACGAACCGACATTTCACGCGCGAGGACGCCAACTTTTGGCCGCCTTCGCCAGTGTCGCTGCGCTTGCCGCCTTTGGCTGCCAGCCGCCGCCCAAACCCGGCAGTGCGCCCGCAGGAGGTTCTGGCGGACCTTCCGTGAACCTCGGCGCCTCGGCTTCCATCAAGGACCTGATGGCCGCGCGTGGCTTGAGCGAGAGCGACGTCGATGCAGCGCTCAAGACCTACATGCCGACCGGCAAAAAAGACGACTACCTGATCTTCGCGTCAGGCGGCCAGTCTGGCCAAGTGCTCGTGCTTGGCGTGCCGTCCATGCGGCTCCTGAAAGTCATTGGCGTCTTCACGCCTGAGCCGTGGCAGGGCTACGGTTACGGCGGCGAGAGCAACAAGATCATCGAGAGCGGCAAGCAGGATGGCCGCAGCATCACGTGGGCGGACGTTCACCATCCGAATCTGTCTGAGACCGCGGGCGATTACGACGGCAAGTTCTTGTTCGTCAATGACAAGTCGAACGGTCGCGTGGCCGTCGTCGATCTGGAAGACTTCAATACCAAGCAGATCGTCGTGAACACGCTGGTCGGTTCAGACCACGGCGGCGCGTTCGTCGACCCGAACACCAACTACGTCATCGAAACCAGTCAGTACCCCGTGCCGTTCGGCCGCGCCTACGCGCCGCTGTCCGAGTACAAGGACAAGTACCGCGGTCTCGCGATGTTCTGGAAATTTGACCGCACCAAGGGGCGCATCGACGTCGCGAAGTCGTGGGCGATCGAGCTGCCGCCGTACACGCAGGACCTGGCCGATTGCGGCAAGCTGGTCTCTGACGGTTGGGCGTTCGTGAACTCGTTCAACACGGAAATGGCGACGGGCGGCACGTTGCAGGGCAAGCCGCCGATCGAATCCGGCGCTTCGCAAAACGACATGGACTACCTCCACGTCATCAACTGGAAGAAAGCGGAAGAACTGGTCAACGCCGGCAAAGCTGAAGACATCCTGGGCGTGAAAGTGCTGCGTCTGCCGGTGGCGGCCGCGGAAGGCGTGCTCACGCTGGTGGGCGAGCCCAAGTCCCCGCACGGTGCGGATGTGACGCCTGATGGCACGCGCGTGATCGTCGGCGGCAAGCTGGATACGCACACGACGGTCTACAGCTTCGCCAAAATGAAGGCGCTCATCGACGCCAAGAAGTACGAAGGGAAAGACGCCTACGGCGTGCCGATCCTCAGCTTCAAGGACTCGATCGACGGCCAGTGCGAGATTGGCCTTGGCCCGCTGCACACCGTGTTTGACGACAAGGGCTTTGCGTACACCAGCGTGTTCCTGGAGTCGGTTGTCGCCAAATGGTCGCTCAAGGACCTGAAGGTCGTCGAGAAGATCCCGGTGCACTACAACATCGGCCACATCATGGCGGCGGAAGGCGACACGGTCAGCCCCGACGGCAAGTGGGTCGTCGCGATGAACAAGATGTCGATCGACCGCTTCAACGGCGTCGGCCCGCTGTATCCGCAGAACTTCCAGTTGATCGACACGACGGGCGAGAAGATGAAGATCCTCGCGGACGCGCCGATCGGCATTGGTGAGCCGCACTATTCGCAGATGATCAAGGCGGACAAGCTCCACCCGATCAAGATCTACAAGCCGGGCACCAACATCTACACCAACGCCAAGGATCCGAACGCGGTGGAATCCGGCAAGGAGCGCATCGAGAAGCGCGCCGACGGCACGCATGTCTTCATGACCGCGATCCGCAGTCACTTCACGCCGGACCAGTTTGAAGTGGAAGAGGGCGAACACGTCTTCATCCACATCACGTCGCTGGAACAGTCAGAGGACCAGACGCACGGTTTCACGATCAACATGCACAACATCGACTTGTCGCTGGAACCGGGCAAGCACGAAAACGTCGACTTCATTGCGACCAAGGCTGGCGTCTATCCGATGTACTGCACGGAGTTCTGTTCCGCGTTGCACTTGGAGATGGCGGGCTACATGCTGGTGCGGCCCAAGGGCGCGCCGGCGACGATTCCTGTGTCGACAACTGTGCCGGGTGGGCCGAGCACCGAACAGCCGCCCGCACTTTCCCCTTGACACTGGACATGGATGTCGCTTGAATACTCGTCGTTGGGTCGAGTACCGACGCCGACATCCGACCGGACCGTGGGCGCACAGGGAAGCCTGGCGCCCACGGACCCCGGTCAGCCCCCCGCGCCGCCGGCATGGTTGCTGAACGCGCTGTCCGACGACACTCATCTCGCAGGTACCCCATGAAAACCCAACACAAACTCTTCCTCGCCGGCCTCGTCGCTTCCCTGTCTGCACTTGGCTGCAGCAAGCAAGAAGGCGCGTCCCCCGCGGGCGAGAATGCGGCCGACGGCCCGGCGACCATCACGGTGCCGGCAGGTCTCCTCGACCTCGTGGCCAAAGCCGATCCCAAGCAGGGCGAGGCGCTGTTCGTCAGCAAGGGCTGCAAAGCCTGCCACAACCTCACGGACGTGAAACTCGTTGGCCCGGGCTTGAAGGGCGTGACGGCGCGGCGGTCGTTGACCTGGATGGGAAAGATGATTCTCAAGCCGGAAGTGATGGTCAAAGAAGACCCTGAGGCCAAGAAACTGTTCGCGGCGTTGATGACCCCAATGGCCAATCAGAACGTCGCGGCCGATACGGAATTGCCCGCACTGCTCGCCTTCCTCAAGACGCTGTAAGGCACGGGCGCTTCACGGCAGACGCCGGAGGGCTCCATGAATACGCAATCGCCAACTGACAGTCACCCAAATCCCAAGGTCGCGGCGCGCAAGGCGGAAAATCACGCGCGGTTGCAGCGCTGGCTGGTCGTCGCGCTGGTTGTGGCCGCCCTCGTGCTGTGGGTCTTCGCCTACCTGCGGCCGTGGTGGCAGTTCTATCTGTTCGCGCCACAGTATCCCAACGGCCTGGTCCTTGACATCTCACTCACCGGTCTGGGTGGCGATGCCAAGGAAATCAACATGCTGAATCACTACATAGGCATGAAGGGCTTGGACGAAGCGGCGTCGTTCGAGCGGCAGTGGGCGGTCTGGGGCGTTGGGCTGGTCGGGCTGATGTCGGCGGCGTTCGCACTGATCGTCGGCAGAAAGTGGAGTTGGCTGCTCATCGTGCCGGGATTCCTGTTTCCAGCGGGCTTCGTCGGCGATTCCGTCTGGTGGCTCTACCATTTTGGCCACTCGCTCGACCGCCACGCGCCGCTCAACATTCCGATGTTCACACCGCAGTTCCTCGGCTGGGGCAAGATCGGCCAGTTCGAGACCTACGCGATGCCGCTCATCGGGTTCTGGCTGGCGGTCGCGGCTTTGGGTACGATGACTTTGGCGATGATCCTGCGCTATCGTCTCTGCCGCACGTGCCCGCTGCACGACAGCTGTGGTGCGACTTGTCCCAAGAAACTCGTGCTCGGCAACATTCCGTATCGGGTGAACTGATGCGTCACCACCAGCACATCATCGTGACGCTGGTGGCGCTGCTGGGTTGTAGCGCGCCGGCGCCGCGCACCTCGCATGCCAACGAGACGCGGACGGACGTGCAGCACCTGCCAATCCACGGGCTGTACGAGAACGGCAAGATGGACGTGGGGCCGCTGCCGCAACAGCCGACGACGACGGTGGCGGTTGCCCACGATGAACAGCAGCTGCGGACGTGGCTCGCCGATCCGACCGGACCGCGGGAGATTTGGCTGCCGGAACAGGTGTTTCACGGCGACTGGCAGATCCGCCGCGCTGTGCAGCTGCACGGCATGGGGCCAGGCACCGTCCTGCAAGGCAGCGGAACTGACACCGTGCTGGATATTGAGGCGGACGGCGCGCTCATCGACAACTTGACGATCGCCGGTACGGGCGATCGCCACACGCACGAGGACAGCGCCGTCAAGCTCCGTGGCCAGCACAACCGGCTGACGCGGCTCTTTCTCGATCGGGTCTTGTTCGGCGCGTCGCTGCAGGCGTGCCACGCGTGCCAACTCGACCGCCTCCACGTGATCGGCCGCGATGGCGTCGCTGAAATGCGCGGCGATGGCATCAAGCTTTGGGAATCGCACGGCTCGACCGTCAGCCATTGCCTCGTGGAAACAAGCCGCGACCTGGTCGTGTGGTATTCGCGGCACGTCACGCTGGACAGCAACGTCGTTCGCGGCAGCCGCTATGGCAGCCACTTCATGTACGCCCATGACGCAATCGTCCGCAATTCCGCGGTCATCGACAACGTCGTCGGGATCTTCGTCATGTACAGCGAGCGCTTGTTGGTCGAGGGCAACGTCCTCGCCGGCGCGCGTGGACCGGCGGGCATCGGCCTGGGGTTCAAGGACAGCGACGACGTCACCGTGCGCAACAACTGGCTCGTGGGCAACACCGCGGGCATGTACATCGACCAGACGCCGCGTTCGCCGGACAAGCCGCTGAAGATCGCCGACAACGTCATCGCGCTCAACAACGTTGGCCTGCGCATGCACGCGCAGCCGCACGGCGTGATCGTGACTGGCAACGACCTGCACGAGAATGCCGAGACGGCGGAAGTGGACGGCGGCGGCGACGCGACGACGGCGGAATGGTCGCGCAACTATTGGAGCGATTACGCGGGTTTTGACCTGAATCACGACGGCACCGGCGACGTGGCGTGGCAGATCAAACGCCTGTCGACGGAACTGACGGACACGCGGCCGACGCTGAAGTTCCTGCATGGGACTGCGGCGCTCGCGACGCTGGATGGCGTGGCGCGGGCGGTGCCGGTGCTCGCGTCCAAACTGCTGCTGAGCGACGCCTTGCCGGCGATGCAGCCGCACAAACTGAATCAGGTGATGCCATGAGCGTGCTGATCGTGGACCACGTGTCCAAGCGCTACGGCGCGGTGCAAGCCCTCGACGACGTTTCACTCCGTATCGACGCGGGCGAGCGCGTCGCGTTTGTCGGCAGCAACGGCTCCGGCAAGACGACGTTGATGCGCTGTTCGCTCGGCCTGCTCGCCTGTCAGGGCCGCGTGCAGATCCACGGCGCCGAAGTCGCGTTGAATCCGCAGGAAGCGCTCCGCAACGTCGCCTACATTCCGCAGGTGGCGCCGCCGCTCGACGCGTCCGTGCAAGACCTCGTGCGCACGACCTGCCAACTGCGCGGCCAGCCGATCCCACGTGTGGCGGAATTGGCAGGTCTGCTGGGCGTGGACTACGAACGCGTCGCCAAGGTGCGGCTGCGCGATCTGTCGGGTGGTACCAAGCAGAAGATTCTCGCGGCGATGGCGCTGGCCGCCGATGCGCAGATTCTCGTTGCCGATGAGCCGACTGCCAATTTGGACACGCAGGCGCGCAACGCATTCTTTGCGCTCGTCGCGGCGCGGCCGAGCGATGCCGTGCTCATCCTCTGCTCGCATCGCACCAGCGAAGTTCGCCAGCTTGTCGATCGCGTGGTTGAGTTGCGGGAAGGCCGGCTGATCGGCGACGCGCTGCTGCAGGACGTGGTGCGCGACCGCGCGGTGTGCCGGATTGAAGTCGTGCCGGCCTCCGATGCGGCGCTGCTGCCGCTGCAAACGCTGGGCTTTACGTCGGTGACGGATGACCTGTGGCAGCGGACCTGCACGCCGGCAGAGAAGCTGGAGCTGATTTCCCAGATCCTGGCGCACCGCGCTGAGATTGACGACCTGCGCGTGCTCGACGTAGATGCGTGGCAGGCGACGGTCTAGGAGTTTGTGATGAAGCGTTTGCTGCTGCTGTTGCTCGCGATCCTGAACGCTGCATGCGGGCCGAGTGAGCCGGTTGCCAAGGAGCCGGTGTGGGGCAAGCAGCCGTGCGAGCACTGCGCGATGCTGCTGTCCGAGAAAGAACACGGCGCGCAGGTGCTGACGCTGGATGACGACCGGCTGTATTTCGACGACCTCGGCTGCCTCGTCGCGTGGATGGACGCGCACCCGAACGCGACGCGCGCGCAGTGGGTGCGGGCGTCGGACGCGCAGACGTGGGTGCCGCTCGCGAAGGCTGGTTTTGCCCCGGCCAAACATACGCCGATGGATTTCGGCTTCGTGGCGACGGCCAAGCCGGGGACCGTGACGTGGCAACAGGTGACGGAAGCGGTGCGCGCCAAGCTGCGCGCCAAATAGGAGCCCGCCGTGTACGATGTCCCCCAAACAAGCATTTGGCCGTTGCGGCAGAAGCCCGACGTCCGCGTGACCTCTCATCCCTCGCAGGACGTGCGCATGTCGCTCCCTTCCCGTCGCCAGCGCATTGCCGCGCTCGCCCGTCTGGAACTCACGGATTCGCTTCGGTCGCGGTGGCTGCAATTTGCCGCCGCGGTCTATATCCTCGTCTTTGGCGCGTTTGTCTGGCTTGGCCTGCGGGAATCCAGCGTGCTGGGCTTCACAGGGCTGTCGCGCGTCGTCCTGAACGTCGCCAACGCGACCGTCGTCGCTGTGCCGCTTGTGGCGCTGGTGGCGACCTGTCAGTCCATCGCCAAGGCCCGCACGTCCGGCCACCTCGAATTGCTGTTCACCCAGCCGACGCAGCGCAACGACTGGTTCATCGGTCTCCTGCTGGCGCGTCTCGTCGTGCTGCTCGGGCCGCTGGTGGCGCTTTTGGCAACGACCGCCGTCGTCGGCCTCGTGACCACGGGCCAGGACGCCTCGCTGCTGCCCATGGTTGTCCACGCGCTTCTGGTCTCGACAAGCCTCGTGCTCGCCTACGTCGGCCTTGGCCTGCTGGTCTCCGCCATCGCCCAATCGCTGGAGCGCGCCGTCGTGTACGCGCTGTTGGTCTGGCTCGCGTCCGTGGCGCTCCACGATTTCGCCCTCATCGGCGTCCTGCTGCAGTGGCATGTGCCGGCGCCGGTCGTGTTTGCGCTGGCGGCCATGAATCCGGTCGAGGCGGCGCGCCTCGCTGTTCTCGCGTCCGTCGATCCCGAGCTGTCGGTGCTCGGTCCCGTCGGCTTCTGGATCGCCAATGAGCTGGGTGCCAGCCTCGCCTATTTCTTTGGCCTCGCGTGGCCCGCGACCGTCGGCGTCGTCTCGCTCGTCATCGCCGCCCGGCTCGTGCGCAAGGGCGACGCCGTCCGCTAGGAGCCCCGTCGGAAAACGGTTCCGACACACTCCTGGCACGCACCCCTGACCGTGTTGCCACAAATTTGCAGTCGGCCCATCCGCGATTTCACGGGCCTCTCCGATCGCGAATACCTGCCCGGAGCGTCGCTGCCCGGAGCCCGCCCGCGCGGCCTTCGCGCTTGACGCCCGTGGGGCGCGTCGTCAGACTTCCCGCACTCGCTTTGGCGCGCAAATTCCAGTCTGTCGCGACCCATTTGGAGCTTCTTCACGCGAGTCGGCACGGTGCCGATTTGCCGGTATTTCCTTTGCTCTCTGGACTGGAGTCCCGATGCCGGACGACCGACAGCCCCAGCCGCCACCCCTTGCAACCGGGCCTGCGCCTTTGGGGCGCCCAGCCTCTGCCGCGTACAGTTCCGGAGCCCAGCCCGCCGTTCGACCCGGTGGCCAGTCCGCCGGCTATCGCGGCATGTCCGATGCGACCGTGTTGGCCGATCGCAGCCGCGCCCGGCAGATCGCCGGCTCCGTCGACGCGCTGATCCGCACCGTCCGCACGCAGAACGCGATGACTTCCGGGACCGTGGGCCGGACTTTTGACATCCTGATGCAGGAGCCGCGGCCTTCCCTGCACATCGAGGCGACAGCGCTGCGCGTCGACGAAGAACTGGCGCTGACCGCCGATGAAGACCACGGTCGCTGGCTGCTGCCCGCCTTCATGGCCGGCCTCCGCCGCGTGCAGGCCCAGGAAGACTGCCGCCCCGAGGATTTGCACGCGCTGGCGGCGGAGCTCGCGGCGCTGAAGCTCGTGCCGCGGCAACTCGAGCAATTTGCCGATTGGCTGTGGTCCGATGGCCTGGAAGGCTTCGACGCAGAGTTGCACACCAGCTTCGCGGAAGTTCTTGATCTGACCGATGATCCGGCTCGGCAGAAGCTGCACATCGGCGCCGTGCGCGCGGAAATGGCGATGTCGCTGGCGAGTGATGTGCAGGTGACGGTGCGCGACCTGGACGCGGCCGCGCTGCTGCAGGAATTCCAGACGCCGCTGGATGCGTTCGCCTCTGCTGCGCGCTCGGGGCGGCTTGGGCTGACGGCGGAAGAAGCGGAGGAACTGCGCAAGGCCGTGGATGAATCGGCTTTCTGGGTGCGTCAGGAGATCTCGCTCGCGCTCGCGCATCCCGCGCTGCGCAAGGCGCTGCCGCCCGCGCAAGTCGCGCGTTCGCTGGTGCGCGTCGCCGCGGAGTCGTTCGACAGCGACTTTCTCGGCATGGTGTCGGCGCTTTCACAGCACCCGGACGATTACGCCAAGGCGGTGATCGCCGCGCTGGAAAATGAGCCGGTGGGCGACGCTATCGCGGAACGCTCGCCGCTGACCGAGGCCGGCTTGCAGCGCCTGCTGAACTTGTTGACAGGCCAGTCGGCAAAATTCGCCGCCGGCATTGCCCGGGGCTTGTGCGAACGGGCATCCGCGGACAGCGCCAAGGGCGGCACCGCCGTTGAGATCGCCGCAGCGCGTCTCGCCAGCTCCGTTGGCATCCGCAAGTTCGTCCAGCTGATCGATATCGCCAAGCTGACTCCCGGCGCGCGGACGTCCTTGGCGAGTATCGCGATCCAGGCGCAGGCCGACGGCGAACTCTTGGGTGTCATCCTCGCGACGGTCCCGACGGCCGCAGCGTTCGAACTGGTGCAGCGCTTGCCCGGGAGCACCGTCGCGCGCCTCGACACGCTGATGCTCCGGCTGCTGCGCGAGACGGGACCGCGCGATCGCCACACGCTGACGGGTATCCTGCTGGCGCCCGAGCGCAGCAACGGCGCGAAGCCGCTGGTTGACGTGCTGGTTGAGACGCTGGCCGACGGCTGGGAACTGCGGACCATTCGCCTCGTTGCCGCCGGCGCGGTGCGGCAGAACGTTGCGGCGCCGTTGGTCGGTCTGATGCGCGGCACGCAGGCTCCGCCGGAAGTGCGGTTGATGCTGCTGGAGGTGCTGGCGCGCTCGCCGCTGGCCGATGAAGCGTTGAAGTGGCGCTTTTCCGAGCTGATGGACACGGAAGCGATGCGCGCGCGGTTGGCGGAACTGCGCAAGGAGCGGAAGCCTTGAATCAAGCAAATCAAACGCTCGAGACGGCGCAGTCCGGTGCCTTTGACCACGCCGACAATACGCCGACGGTCGCGCTGCTGGAGCGCCTGTTCGTGCTGATCAAGACGGTCGGCACGCTGGGTACGACGCATCCGCAGGCGCTGGAAGGCGCGGGCGCAATGCGCGACGCCGTGGCCAACGCCAAGCCGCCGTTTTCCCTGCAATTCGTCCGTGAGGCGACGTTCCGCGATCGGACGCTGCTGCCGCTGGATCTGGAAGGTTTTCAGCGCTCGCAGGTGCTGTCGCGGGCGATGAGCCACTGCGGTGTGCAGGAACTGTCGTTTGAGGCGATTCCGGGGCCGGCGGAGTTGCTGAAGTTTGCGCAGGTCCTCGCGCGCGGCGCGCAGGGGCCGACCGATTGGCTGGAGTCGCTGGCGCTGAACGGCCTTTCCTGGCGGGAGATCGCCGGCGCGGGATGGGGTGCGGAGTCCCAGGCGATCGACGCCGATCTGTTTGCCGTGACGCAGTTGGCGCTGGCGATCGCGGAGGCTGAACGGCTGGTTGCCGATCGCAATGAGCCGTGGCATTGGACAGCGGGCGTCGGCGTGGTGCGTCGTCTGGAACGGGCGCTGGAGGTCGATTCAGCCGCGGCGGATCGGGCGCTGGAGCTCGCGCCCGCGCCGTGGTCGCCCGGGCGTCGCGCGGTGGCAGTGACGATGCGCGTCGTTGCAGTGCTGCGGGAGATGGGCTCGCTGGCGGGAACCACGCGCGCTGCGGGCCACGCGGCGTTGGTCCTCGGCGTCTTTGGCATGGCGACGAACAATGCGCTGACGATGCAGGACGCCGCCGCGACCGGCCTGCCGCGCTTGCTGGCCACGACGCTGGAGTCGGCAGGCGGCGCGGCACGGCATCGCATTCGCGTGTGCGCGCTGCTCAACGCCGTCCACCGGCGGACTGCGTTCCACGGGCGCTGGGTCGGCGCGATCGGTCTCATCGACGTGCTCTACGAATTGGAGCGGCGCCGGCAAAACGACAAGCAAAGCGTGCAGTTGTCGCTGGCGGACTTGCTGGCGGGCGCGCTGGCGGAAGCGCAGTCGCAGCTTGACCCGGCATGGCTGCGCGCGCTGGTGGCGACGGTGGGTGAATTGCCGCCCGGCGCGCGTGTGCGGCTGGCGGACGGTCGGGTGGGTGTGGTATTGGAGCCCGGCCCGTCGGGCGATCCGTGGCGGCCGATGGTGCTGGTGCAGGGGCAAATGGTCGAGCCGCAGCAGCCAGTTCGGCTTCAGGCGGCCGTCGGCCGGGCGCGCGCGTAGCAGGAAGCGATGACCCTGGAAATTGGTGAACGGGTTCTGGATCGCTACATCGTCGAGGGCGTGCTCGGTCGCGGCGGTATGGGTGAAGTGCACCGCGGTCGCCATGAGCGCCTGGGGCTCGTCGTCGCGCTCAAGATCCTCACCAACACGTCCGCGGATCTGGAAAAACGCTTTGAGCGCGAGGCCCAGTTGATGGCCCGCGTGCGCCATCCCAACATCGTCGCGATCCTCGATTTTGGCCAAACGGGCAAGGGCCTGCCGGTCATCGCGATGGAATTCATCGACGGTGAAGAGCTGGGTGCGCGGCTGCGGCGGCTGCGGGTGTTGCCATGGCCGAGCGCCGTGCACATCGTCCGCGGCGTGCTGGCCGGACTGGCGGCGATGCACGCGGCGAACGTCCTGCACCGCGACCTCAAGCCGGCCAATATCGTGATCGCGCCGGGGACGCCGGAGCTCGTCAAGATCATCGATTTTGGCATCGCGCGACCCACGGAAGGCAACGCGGGCACGCAGCTGACCAGCGCTGGTGCCGTCATTGGCACGCCAGCGTACATGGCGCCCGAGCAGCTCCTGGGCTATGCGATCGACGCGCGCGCTGACCTGTATGCGGCTGGCTTGATGCTGTTTGAACTGTTGACCGGCGGACTGCCGCATGCGGGGCCGGCCAAGAGCGGCCAGGACATGTCGGGCGTCCTGCGCCGTCTGCAGCAACCGCCGCCCGCGGCCGTGGCGCCCAACCACATGCCGCAGGTGCCGCGCTCCCTGCAGGTGTTGCTGGCAGCGGCGCTGGCGACGGATCCGGCGCTCAGGCCGCCAACCGCTGCGGACTTCATCGCCGCGCTGGACCGCGTCGGCGCTGAGCCCGTAGCGCGCGCGCCGTCGTCGCCAGTCGACGTGTTCGGTGAAACGATGGTGCATACGGACGGCGAATCGCCGATTTCCCAGGCGATTCGCCAGTCGCAGGTACAGCAGCCGCAGGCTTGGCAGCAGCCGCCGCCGCAGTCAGCGCAGGGTCCGACGCTCGCTGAACCTTGGCCGCGGCCGTCATGGCTCCCGCCGCAGGAGCCGACGCCTCAGCCGGTGGAGGATACCTATCGTTCGCCGTCGGGTGGCTTCGCGCCGCACACCCAGACTTCGTCCGTTCGGCCGATTCCGCCGTCCGGCACGCACGCGGTGGCGCCGGTCGCGGAGGGCGTCCGCTATCTCGTGGCGGCAAAGTTGCCGCCGTCGCGACTGCAGCAACCCGAAGAGCGGCGCTGGCTGGCGGGCATGCTGGGCACGCACGGCCGGAGTTTTACCCTCGGTCAGCAGTTCTGGTTTGCCCTGCAGTTGCACCCGATGCAGACGATGGACTCGGGCAAAGTGGCGCGCGAGCTGCTGGAGCGGCTGACGGCGCGCTACGGCCAGAACGTGACGACGCGCGTGCGTTTGGTGGACGGCGGGTTCTCGCTGACACCGGCGCAGTTGACTGGGGCGCAGCCGCTGCCGGACACCTTGAGCCAGATGCTGAGCGACTTGACCGGCGCCTGAGAGCCGGGGCGATCAGTTCGGCGGTGGCGCCTCGCCGCTGACCACGACCCGATCGCGTCCCGCCTGTTTGGCGAGATACAGCGCCTCATCCGCCGTCTCAACGAGTACGTCCAGCGCAGCGCCCGATTGCGGAAACTGCGCCACACCAAAGCTGACGGTGAACGGCAGGCCATCCACGACCGACTTGGCCAAGGCGACGCGCACCCGATCCAGGGCGATACGCGCGTCCTCGCCGCCACAATCCGGCAGCAACACGCAGAACTCCTCGCCGCCCCAGCGCGCCACCAGATCCCCCGGCCGCAGCGTGCTCCGCAGAACCTGCGCGAAACCCCGGAGCGCGCGATCGCCAGCGGCGTGGCCGTAGGTGTCGTTCAACCGCTTGAAATGGTCCAGATCGGCCAGCGCAACTGCCACGCGGGCGCTGTGCCCAAGCAGTTGGTTGGCCTTGGCTTCCAGACTGCGGCGGTTCATCAGGCCGGTCAGGGAATCGGTGCCCGCCTGGAGCTGCGTCGTCTCCAGCGTCCGCAGCGTGCCGGTCCGCGCGCCAAACGCCGCGATCAGCGATTCCAGCGCGTTTACGGTTGGCGCGGTAAACGGCACGCCGATCGGCATGGTGAGATGCAGTACGCCGACGGCACGCCCCATCACTGTCACCGGCAGGCAGGCGGCGGAACACGGCGGATCGCGATCCTGCAGACGTGGGCACGCATCCAACGCTTGGCTGTCGGCAAAAAGCAGCGTGCCGCCGTGCTGGACAGCGGGACAGCGCTGCGGCGACTCGACCGAGCAGCCCGGAGGCGCAATACCGGGCCCCTGCGCCACGGCGCGCAGGTGCGCCAAGCTGGAGTCGGCCATCAGCAACTCCGCCGGCACGTCGCGGGCCAGCTGGAATAGCGCCCGGCCGACGACTCGGTACGCATCCGGCTCCGTGTCGATCATCGTCATCGCCCGCTGGACACGCGCCAGTTGTTCGCGCGCTTCCTGTTCGAGTTGCCGTGAAGCGTCGCGCGTTGCCAGTGTCTGGCCCACGCGCGCCAACGCATCTTCCAACTGTCCCAGGGCGTCGTCGGCTTCACGGTCGATGGCTTGCGTGGATTGCCCGGACCCCAGGCGCTCCGCGTGCGCGGCGATCCGGCCGATGCGCTGTGATAGCGTGCGGTGCGTCCACCCAACCAGGAGCGATCCGAGCGCCACGAACGTGAAGAAGGCTCCAAGGCACCAGAGCCAGAGATTCACAAACGCCGTCCCCATTCGTTCGACGGCGAGGCGTTCCCCGGCCGTCTGCGCGACCTGCATGGTCACGGCGCGGACTTGGCCGTCGACCATCGCGAGCACGCCGAACGACACGACGGTGATGCCGAAGGCAAAGAACCACAGCGGCAGATGGCCGAGCACGAAGAGGGTCCGCAGGGACGCGCGTCGCGGCAGTTCAGGTGTGATGCTGGACACGGAGCCTCGCGATTGGATGGTCAAATTCCCCTTGCAGGCTAACCGCGCGCGGCTTGTTGGGCAACAAAAACGTCGCCGCAATCAGACTTCTTCTGCGCATGTTCCAGCGCTTGCCGCCCCGCTCGCAACGCGCGTACGCTCCTCCGTGCGATGGCGCGACCGTTCCTGCTTCACCTCTGCTTGTTCTTGTCCTGCCTCGGCTGCAGCGCGCCGCGCGTATCGGGGCCAACACGGCCGCCTGCGATTGCCGCCGACCTCTTTGCGCCGTTCGCCGCTGACCTGACGCGGATCGTCGCTGCGGCGCGGGCAGATCGCGGCGCTTTTGAGAAGCTGTCGCAGCTGTGCGACGGCATTGGCAATCGCCTGTCGGGATCGCAAGGTCTCGAGCGCGCGGTCGCGTGGGCGCAGGCGGTCCTGCGCGCGGATGGCCTCACCAACGTGCACGCGGAGCCGGTCACGGTGACCCACTGGCTGCGCGGGCAGGAATCCCTGGAGCTGCTCACGCCGCGGTCGGCGCCGCTGACGATGCTGGGGCTGGGCGGCTCCGTGGCGACGCCGCCCGATGGCCTTGTCGCGGAAGTCGTGGTTGTGCATGACGAGCAGGAGCTGAAAGCGCTGGCCGACCGCGTTCGCGGGCGCATCGTCCTGTTTGACAATCCGATGCCGGCCTACACGCCGGAGCTCGGCGCGCACTACGGTGAGACCGTGCGGTTTCGCGGCCACGGCGCCGCGCTCGCGGGCAAGCTGGGTGCTGTGGCGGTGCTGGTGCGATCGGTGACGGCGCGCAGCCTGGCGACCCCGCATACGGGCAATACCCGCTACGACGAGGCGGTTCCGCCGATCCCGGCGGCGGCCATCGCGACGGAAGATGCCGCGCTGTTGAGCCGTTTGGCGGCGAGCGGCGAGACGGTGACCGTGCGGCTGAAGATGCAAGCGCGGACGGTGGGCACGGCCGTGAGCGCCAACGTGCTGGCTGAGCTGCCGGGGCGGGAGTTGCCGGAGCAGATCGTCGTCATCGGCGGGCACCTGGATTCCTGGGATGTGGGGCAAGGCGCGCACGATGACGGCGCTGGCTGCGCAATGGCGATGCAAGCGGTGGCCTTGCTCAAACGGCTGGGGATTCAGCCGCGCCGGACGATCCGCGTCGTGCTGTGGACAAACGAAGAGAATGGCTTGGCGGGCGCGAAGGCGTACGCGCAGGTGCACGCGGAGGAGCTGGCGCAGCACGTCGCGGCGTTGGAGGCCGATTCAGGCGCATTCCAGCCCGAGGCGCTGACCGTCGAGATCGAGGACGCCGAGCATCAGGCCAAGGCGGCGTTGCAGTTGGCGCAGTTGGTGAAATTGTTGCCGCAGATGCGCCTGACGATTCGCCAAAATGGCTCGGGCGCAGACGTCGCGGCGCTGAAGTCGGCCAACGTGCCGCTGGTCGGCCTCGTCATGGAGAGTTCCACGTATTTCGACTACCACCACACGGCGGCCGACACGCTCGACAAGGTCGATCCGGCGCTGCTCGCGGAGGGTGAAGCGCTGTTCGCGGCGCTGGCGTACGTTCTGGCGCAGTGGCCGGGCGAGCTGGGGGAGTAGCCGCACACCATGGCGATTTCCGCGCTCCAGCCCAACGCCCGCCTGCGCGCCGCCAATCGCGTCTGGGGGCTGCTTGAGGTGCTGACGTGCTTCGCGGTCAGTCGGCTGGCGTTTGCCTCCCTCGGCGTGCACTTTGACGCGACGGGCCTGGATCGCTACTGGCAGTTTCTTCCCACGGAACTCCTGCGCACTGATCTCCTCGGCAGTCTCTGGTACTTGCACAGCCAGCCGCCGCTCTTCAACGCGTTCCTCGGAATCGGCGTGCAGCTGTTTGGCGATCCGGCGGCGTTCTTTCACGGAGTGTTCCTCGCGCTCTCGCTGGCCATGCACCTCGCGCTGTTCCGCATCCTCATCGCGCTGGCGGTGCCGCGGCGGTGGGTGGTTGCGGCGCTCGTGCTGTTCAGCCTGAATCCCAGTCTTGCCACTCACGAGAACTGGCTCTTCTACGCGCTGTGGGAGGCAGGGCTCCTGCTGCTCGCCGCGCTCGCGCTCGTGCAGTACCGCGCCGCGCATCGCCCGGGCACGCTCTGGCTGTGGAGCGTCGCGGTGGCGATCCTCATGTTGGCGCGCGCGGCGTTTCACCCGCTGTGGCTGCTGCTCGTCGTCGGGCTGTACGCGCTCAGCCGGTGGCGCAAACGCCAGCCTCTCGATCGCCGCGTGCTGCGCGCAATCCTGCTGCCGCTGCTGCTGGTCCTGCTGTGGATGGCAAAGAATCAGGTCCTGTGCGGTGACTTTTCGACGTCGTCCTGGCTGGGCATGAACCTGGCGCGCGCGACCGTGACGGCGCTGCCCGACCCGCTGCTGGAGGCGGCGATCGCCAAGGGCGACATGACGCCGTTCGCGCGCATCGGCCCGTTCCGGCCTCTCCAGGAATACGGCGCGCTGTTGCCGCCCCAGCCGCCGACGGGCATTCCGGCGCTCGATGGCGACGACTTCAACAACCTGCAGTACGTGACGGTCGCCCATGCGCTGCGGCATGACAGCTTGTATTTCATCGCCCACTTTCCCGGCGACTACCTGACCCGCGTCGGCGACGGCGCGCACATCTACTTGGAAACGACCAACCGCAACGCGCAGTTGCACGACAATCGCGAGAAGTTGGCGCCGCTGGAGGACGCCTACAACCTCGTTCTGCGGCCGGGCGACTCGGCGCTGCCGATGCTGCTGGCGGTGCTCCTGGCCTTGGTCGCGGGGCTGCACGCGCTGCTTGCGCGGACGGTCACGGCGCCGCTCGCGCGGGACGACTTGCTCGCGGCATTCCTGACCGGAACTGTGCTGTGGGTGACGTTGGCCGGCACGTTGCTGGAGTATGGCGAGAACAACCGCTTCCGCTTCGCGATCGACCCGCTGCTCCTCGTGTTGCTGCTGCAGGCGGCGGTCCAGTTCCGCAAGCCGATTGACCCTGCCCAGCCGTGACGGCTACGCTGCGTGAACTGGCGCCATCGGCGGCCTGGGAGTCTGGCGTGAAACGATTGCATCTTCTTGGATTTCTCCTGTTTGCCGCATGCGGCGCCAAAGCCGCGGCAACAGACGACGACGCGCTCAGCGTTGCCGATTCCTCCGACGTTGCCACCGCTGACGCCGCAGTCGACATCGCCAGTGACGTCTCAGTGGCGTTTCCCGACCTGCAACCGACGCTCTGCTTGCCGACCGCGCCCGTCGATTTGCTGGGCTACGACCGCAACTACCCGCTCCTGCACACGCAGCCGCAGTCGACCTGGAGCTTTGTTCAGGACAAGAACTGGTACCTGCTGACCGTGCTGCAGCAAGTCCCGGAAGCGAAGGCTGCGCTGCTGGCGGATCCGACGCTGCTGGCATTGGCGCAGGACCGCGAGTCGCGCCTGCGGTTGGCCGCGGCGAAATGTGCGCCGGCGGCGGCCTGCCTGCCCAAGGATGACACGTGCGCGGCGGCGGAAGTGGCGGCGCAAGAGACGTGTCTGCGACCGCAAGTTGCGTGGACGCCGGACGAGATCACGGCGACGGCGGCTCAGGTTGGCAAAGTGTTGGCCAAGACGACGGTGGCGCAGAAGCACCTGCGGCCCAGCGGACGGTACGCGCCGTACGTGACCAAGAGCGACGAAGCGCTGATCGCGGCGGCGACCGTGGACGCGCTGACGACGCTGCAGTCGGCGTTTGGCGGGATTGCTGGCGATCACCCGAACCTGCTGCTCGGCCTGCCGGCGATAGCCACGAGCCATCCGGACGCGATGCAGTTCTTCGAACCGCTGCTGTGGGCCGCCATCGACTTGATGAAAGGCATCAATCAGGATCAGGCGGGCCGCGATGATCCGCTCGCCGAGGGTGCCAACAAGCTCGCGCTGGAGCGGATGAAGACCATCGATTGGAGCCAATGGCGGTTCTCCGTCGTGCTGGGGCTCGGCTGGGGGCCGGACGACGCGTCACCGCTCTCCGAGTTGGGCCGCGAACATTGCGACGTCATCGCGTCGCGGTTCCAGGCCGGTCTCGCGCCGTTCATCATGGTGACGGGCGGTCACGTGCATCCGTCCGACACAACGCCGTATTCGGAAGCGCTGGAGATGAAGAAGTACCTGATGGCGACCTATCAGATCCCGGAGAACGCGATTCTGGTCGATCCGCATGCCCGCCACACGACGACGAATTTCCGCAACATCGCGCGGCAATTCATGATGTACGGGATGCCGATGGACAAGCCGGGGCTGTACTCGTCAGACACGGCGCAGACGTTTTACACGCTGCACATAGACGTCCGCTGCATGCAGGATCTGGGCTATCTGCCGTACCGCAGCGTGCAGTCGCTGAGCGAGAACGACAACTGCTTCCTGCCGGCCGCGGCGTCCATGTTCTATGACGCCCGCGACGACCGCGATCCGTAAATAACGC
Source organism: uncultured Myxococcales bacterium (assembly GCA_903850505.1). GTDB lineage: Bacteria > Myxococcota_A > UBA9042 > UBA9042 > UBA9042 > CAIYBN01. The sequence goes on from CAINLT010000421.1 coordinate 19,880, forward strand.
ACCGCGTCAAGTCATTGACATGCTTGGAATGTTGGTTCAGGATGCGGCAATCCCCGACACCCAATCGTCGATGGGATCGAGGTCGGTTTGACCAAAAGCGCCGAGCCGGACAGCCAAATCGCGCAGCAGGACACGCTGGAACCCGATGGGATCGATTCCCATCTCGGCGTGCTTCCGCGTCTGGTCAGCTCCATGACCACGGCCTTCGATGCGCACCGTCCGGTGAGCCGAGGCGTTGACGCGCTGCCGACGATCGAAGTCGGCTACGAAATCGATCATTTCCGCGTCGTGCGGCAGATTGGCCAGGGCGGCATGGGGCGCGTGCTGCTGGCGCGCGACACGCAATTGGGCCGTCTGGTGGCGCTCAAGCTGATTCGGGAAGACCGGCTGGACAAGCTGGCGCTGGCGGCGTTCCTGGAAGAAGCGCGGATGACGGCGGCGCTTTCGCATCCGAACATCGTGACAATTCACCACATCGGCCACTGGGACGAGGCGATGTATCTCGCGCTCGAGTACGTGGAAGGCGGGTCGCTGCGCGATCGCCTCGGCGGCCACCTGCTGCACGCGCGCGAGGCCATGCGCATGGCGCTCCCGATCGCCCGCGCGCTGGAGGCGGCCCATGCGGCGCTGATCAGTCACTGCGACCTGAAGCCGGAGAACGTGCTGGTGCCGCCGGACGGTCGGCTGCGTGTGGTGGATTTTGGCATCGCGCGCGTGATCGACAATCGGCGGTGGGACGAGCGTCAGGCGGGCAAAGTGCACGTCGCGGGTACGCCGGGCTACATGGCGCCGGAGCAGTGGCTGGGCGAGCCGCTGACGGCGGCCGTGGATATCTGGGCGCTGGGCGTGATTCTGTATGAAATGCTGATGGGCCACCGGCCATTTGAGGGGCCGAACAACGATGGTCGGCGGATGCACCTGCGCGTGCTCGATCCTGAGCTGCACGCGCCGCCGTTGGTCGGGCTGTCCGAGGAGTTTCGCCAGCTTGTCGATGGTATGTTGGCGCGGCGCGCGGCGCTGCGGCCGACCGCGGCAGAAGTTGCGCACGGGCTGGAGCGGCTGCTGACGCGCGACGAGGGTGCGATGCCGTCCGCGGACGTGCCCTTTCGCGGGCTCATGCCGTTTGAGGAGCGCCACGCGGCGTTCTTTTTTGGCCGCGAGAGCGAAGTTGACGCGGCGGTGGAGCGGTTGCGCACGGCGACCATGCTACCAGTGGTGGGACCATCGGGCGCTGGCAAGAGTTCGTTCGTGCAGGCCGGCGTAATCCCGCGGCTGCGCGAGCAGGGGCCGATCACTGTTCTCTCGCTTCGGCCGGGGCCGCATCCCCTCGCAGTCTTGGCGGCGCGTCTCGTCGGGAGCGAGACAATCGAGTCCAAACGCGAGGCGCAGGCGCAACGGGACGCCGCGACGGAGCTTGCGGCGACGCTCCTGGAGCGTCCGGGTCATGCCAACGTGCTGCTCCACGGCTTGGCGGATGCGACGGGCACGCGCGTCGTGCTGTTTGTCGACCAACTGGAAGAAGTCGTGACGCAGGGCTGTCCGCCGGAGGAAGCGCGGGCGTTCCTGGACGCGGTCGCGCTGGCGGCGGACGCGGTGGACGACCAAGTGCGTGTGCTTGTTACGCTGCGCGACGACTTCCTCGCGCGCGTGGCGATGGGCGAGGCGATGACCGCGGCGCTGAACAACGTGCTGGTCGTCCGGCGGCTTGACGACCAACTGCTGCGCGAGGCCGCGACGCTGCCGCTGACCCGGCTGGGCTACGTCTGGGATGACCCGGACGTCGTCAACCGCATCGTGGCGGAGCTGCACGGGCTGGCGTCCGCGCTGCCGCTCCTGCAATTCGCCTGCGCGGCGCTGTGGGAGCGGCGCGACCAGCGCAATCACCTGTTGCGGCGCGCAGACTATGAGGCGATTGGCGGCGTCGCAGGCGCGCTTGCCGCGCACGCGGAGGCGGTGTTTGAAGGCCTGTCGCCGCAGGATCTGGACATGGCGCGCGTGCTCCTGCTCCGGCTGGTGGCGTCCGATGGCGCGCGGCGAGTCGTTCCGCGGTCGCGGGCGCTGGAAGGCTTGGGCGAGCCCGGGGAACTGCTTGTGGAGCGCCTGGCTAACGCGCGTTTGCTGACGGTCAGGCGATCGCGCTTGACCGCCACCGGTGAGGCCGTACTGGAGCTGGCCCACGACTCACTGCTGCGCGACTGGCCACAGCTGCGCAAGTGGCTCGACGAGAGCTCAGAGGAACGCCTGGTGCTCGGTGAAGTGGAGGACGCCGCGCGGGTCTGGCAGGGTCGTGGTCGTCCGCCGCGCGAGGTGTGGCCGCTGGACGGCGTCCTCGATGCGCGTCGGCGGTTGCGGGCGGAGGCGTCGGCACTTTCGCAAGCCGCGCGGGATTTCCTGGCGCTGGGTGAGACGCTGGGCCGGCGGGATCGGCGCCGCAAGCGATGGGCGCTCGTTGGCAGCCTCGCGCTGGCGCTGCTTATCACCGTGACGTCCGTGGCGGCGGCGCTGGCGTTTGCCCGCAAGGAGCGCGAGACCCAGCGTCAGGCGCGGCTGATTGAGAGCGCCGCGGCTGAGCGGGCGCTGGCGGCGGCAGATACCGGGCTTGTCGCGCTGGACCTCCAGCTCTTTGACTGGAACCCGCAAACCCTTCGCCCGCAGCCCGTGGCTGCAAGCGAGTTTCCGCACCTTGCCGTGACGCTCTGGGAGGTCGATGGGCCTGACGCCGCGACGCCGACCCGTCCGCGCGAGGGCCATTTTGTCCAGCTCTCCGCACCGGAAACCGCCGACCGCCACTGGCGCGCGCAACTGCAGACGCGGTCTGGCCCCGTGTTTCTCCGGATCAGCGGGCGAGGCCGCGGCAGTGAGCACTGCCCGCCGTCGTGGCTGAAAGTGTCGCATTTGCCGGGCTGGAGCCAGCGCGGCGATGGGCCGGTACCGTTGCCGCTGTTGATTCCGACCTGCGCGGCGGCGCGTGCCGACCTCGTCGCGATTCCCGCCGGGCCGTTCATCTTCGCCGGCGCAGGCGAGCCGCCCATCGCCGGGCACCTGACGCCGGACGCGGAGCAGCAGCGCGATTTGCCGGCCTTTGCCATCGACCGGACGGAAGTGCCCAACGCGTGGTTCGCGGCGTTTGTCGCCAACGGTCCGGCGACCGGCGTCCAGGCGCCCGACTACCCGAGCAACATGCGCCGGCAGGGCTTGGGCGAACCGGACCGCCCCGTCGTTGCGGTGGATGCGACGACCGCCGATGCATTTTGCGCTTGGCTCGGCCAGACGCTGCCGACGACCGGGGAATGGACCAAGGCCGGGCGCGGCGGCCTGACGCTGGACGCCGCCGGGAAGGTCAGCAATCCGGTTCCGCGCCGCAATCTGCCGTGGGGCTTGGCCGCGCCGAGTGCGCAGTTTAACCTGCGGCGCGCGGACGACGCATGGGAACTCTCGGCACCCGTCACGGCGGACACGGCGGGCGCGAGTCCATACGGCGTGCTCGGTCTGGCCGACAACGTCGCGGAATGGACCGCGTCCGCGCCACCGGGCAACGCGCATGCGCTGCGCACGATTCGCGGCGGTGACTGGGGCGCAGAGTGGGCCGACGGCATGCAGTCACTGGCAGTTGAGAACCAGCGCAGCCCGCGCTTCTTCAGCTTCAGCCTCGGCTTTCGCTGCGCGCAGCGTCAGGAAACTGTGACAGACGCGCCTTGACGGTCGCCCCGCGTCGGCCCAGCATCCAATTCCTCACCCGCACAAGGAGATTCCGGCATGTCATTCCCCATTCTTCCGGCCTTTCAGGCGATCGGCGTCGCCGTACACGCCACCATCACGGCGTTCGACACCAGCACCGGCGCGTTCAGCTTCACCGTCGCCGGCGTGTCCTACGCCGCGAACTGGAACACGGACGTCCTGGTCAACGCCATCACGACGATCGGCCGCGCTGTCGGCTCGGTCGGTCGCCTCAACTTGAAGGCCGCCAAGGCCGCGACGTTGCGCATCACAGGCGTGCAGAGCGTCGGCTCGAGTTACGGCGGCACCGACTACAGCAGCTACACGTCGTTCAACGCGACGGTCCGCTCCGCCAGCGGCAACGCGGTCACGCTGACCATCAACGGCAACCCGTACGCCGTCGATTGGGGCAACCCCGCGCACGTCTGGAAGGACGCGCCGGAGACGACAATCACGCCAACTCTCGGCAGCATCGGCACCGTCCGGCTGGGCGACGCCTTGGGCCGCAGCGACGGGCTGATCTCCGGCGGCGGCGACAAGTGGCCGGCGACTTTGCGGCGCAACGGCATGGCGGACCTGCGGGTGTTGCGCGCCGGTCTGGACGGGGAAGTGTGCGTGCTCGGCACCGGCGATGTGCCCGTGCGCGACAGCCGTGGCAGCGTGGCGATCTGGCGCCTGGGCGCTGACGACGCTGGTCTCGAAGGTTTTGACCCCGCCGACGCGCGACCGCAGACCGTCCGGATCGACCACGTGCTCAAGGCGAGTCTGGGCTTGCCGTAGGCAGCGCAACCAGCACGCACCGTTCTGCGTCGGGCGCCTCCGCCAACGACTCCGGCGTCGCAAAGCCGTGGTCGGCGAAATCGTGCGGATCGACGCCGCGCAGGGCGACTTGCACCCGACAACCCAGCCGCCGTTTCAACGCGAGCGCCAACAGCGGACCATCCCCCGCCGCGCCCAGCGGCAGATCGTGGGCCAGCCCGCCGATCCCGACGCCACAGCCGAGCAGCCGCAGCACCGTTGCCCCGTCGATCAGCGCGGGCGGATTGGCCAGCTGCGCCAGCACCCGCTGCACCCGCGGGTCCGCCGTCAGCACCGCATCGCCCACGGACAGCGCGCCCGCCTCGCCGTGACCGACCAGATCGAGCACCGCCAGCGCGCCGAACTGCCGCTCCTGCTGCAAGTGCCGCAGCTCGCTCAACGCCTGCCACAAGTTGCCAAACCGCACGATGAGGACGTGCGCACTTTGAACGCGCGCCACACAGGCATCCAGTCCAGCGTCCTCGCCTGGCAGCCTCTCCACCAACATCGCGTGCGGCCGCCGCATCATCAGAGCCTCCATGGGCAGCGTCCGTCGCCCTGCCGCGGTCGTCAAGTTGTGGATGGACACCGCTGGCACATTGGGTCACGATCCGGGCGATTGTTGGCGTCTCCGTAGGAGTTTCCAGTGTCTACCCCCCTGCCGCGCGTGAAGGAGTCGGGAGATGCGTCGTTTCACACGACGCAGGTCGACGTGCATCGGCGGCTTGATGACACGTTCGACGCGCTGGAAACGCCGGCGATCGGCCTGCACATCGACCATTTTCGCGTGCTGCGCCAGATCGGTCAGGGCGGCATGGGCC
>CAINLT010000422.1 GCA_903850505.1 uncultured Myxococcales bacterium
CCCGACATTGACGTCGATTTCGCGGCAAGCCATCTTCCGCGGCGAGCCACCGTACACATTCGCCGATAGCATCGCCGACACGAAGAAGGAGCCGAAGCATTTTCAGCGGTTTTGGGAGGAGCACGGCCTTTCTCCAGTATGCGTCTACTACGACGTGCAGGGAACCCAGGCCATCAACGAGTTTGCCACCGATGTGTTCGAGAAGCTGGAGCACCCCAAGGTCCGCGTCGCCGGCTTGGTGCTCAACTACGTGGACAACTCCCTGCACGGCGCGATTGGCGGCCAGCCCGCCTTGCACAGCCAGATGCGTCACTGGGCTGAGACGCGCGAGTTGAGCTCGCTCATTCGCGGCCTCCTGGACCGCGGATTTGCCGTCCACATGACGTCGGACCACGGCAACATCCAGGCGCGAGGGATTGGCAAGTCCGATGTGGGCAAGACGGCCGACACTGCGGGCGAACGAAGTTTGCTGTTTCCGAACGCGCTGCTGCGAGATAGCGCATTGGCAAAGCACCCGACCGCAAAGTCATGGCCATCTGAGCGCGGTTTGCCGACCAACCTGCACGCCGCGTTGGCTCCGGATCGGTCAGCTTTCGTGTCGAAAACCGATTCGGTCGTCTGCCACGGCGGCGCGGCGGTCGAAGAAGTCATTGTGCCCTACGTCATGTTTCAGCTTGGAGCGGAATGAACGACTCGCACTTCATCGGTTTTGACCGGAAGATCGAGCTGGACTGGCTCGACCGCGTGGCGGCAAAGGCGGCTGCGGGTTCCACGCGCCCGGAAGTTCAGGCTTGGCTTTATGATGAGCTACTAGCGCATCTGGGCGCCAAGGCGGATCCGCATGGGGCACGAGGAAAGACGGCGACTGTGCTAATGCGCATCTGGTTCCCGCAGGATGCGCGCGCCTTGGCTCGGCGAGATGCTGCGCTCGCTGAGCTACCAGCAGCGACGCCAGAAGAGCGCGTGGCGCTGCATTGGGCGATGGCGATGGTTGCCTATCCGTTTTTCGGCGAGGTTGTGCGGCAGATTGGCCGGCTCACAGCGTTGCAAGGCGAGACGACTGCGCGGGAAGTGACACGCAGAGTGGCGGAGCAGTTTGGGGACCGATCGACGCTTCCGCGGGCTGTGAACCGGGTGATTCAGTCGGTGGCGAACTGGGGTGTCGTGCGGATCGGCGACCGAAAGCTCACACGCGCGATGCCGGTGGAACTGAGCGATGGGGTCGGTGTCGTGCTGGTTGACGCGCTGACAGGCCGGACGAACGTGGATGATGCCGTGAAACGCGATCCGGCTGGATTCCCGTTTAGCTGGACGGCGGGGAGGTGACTCCGGCGAACCGCGGAAAATACCAGCGGCCGTCTCGAAGACCCCGGCGGTCGCAGCCAATACTGCATCACCTGATGCTCCTCGTGGCGCCGATCGAAATCAGTTTCGCATGTTCGAGCCACACGTTTGTGTCCAACATGCCGGGGTCATCTGAGCCGACCCGATAATCCAGCGACGGCCGCATGGTCTCGCCCATGTCGAGGGCCCACGACCACCCGAGGCCGCTAACGTGAGCGTTAGACGTCGGACACACCTCGACGATGGCTTCGGTGCCGACTCGCCGCCGGATTTTGCGTTGCAGATGCGCCACCAGGTCAAACCAGCCGTCTGGATGCGTGCCCCAATCAGGCTCGCCGGGTGCGTAGCATGGCGGGCAGAGCAGATGAATCAGCCCCTCGGCGGCCACCGGAGCCTCAGTCCGGGCGCATTGACAGAGTGGCTCTCCCCGAGCATAGCGCCCCGCGATCTCGGCAAATGACACCGGTTCGCAGAAATGAAGCCTCGCGCCGCAGGTGTTCTCAATCCTGCGCCTCCGCGCATCGCTTTGGACCTCGTTCCATGCCCAAAGCAGGTCTAGCGTGTGCTCCCAAGGTTGTGCACGCAGAGCCCCTCGCCTTGCGTACCAGGCGCGGACGTCGAGCCGAACTGCCAGTGCATGGCCCAGCCGTGGCTTGTCCCGAGGAGGAGAGACGTGCGCCAACCCCTGAGGCCGGGGGAGCGCATCAAACAGATCCAGCGCCTCGTCAATGTGCCGCAAGCCGGTCAGCAGGTCATCCATGTCTTCGCCCACATGCATTGCGAGTTGGAGGCCAAGTTTGCTGGCCGTCTCGTAGAGGGGGCGCCAACACAGTGGGTGCCAGCCGCGCTCTTTGCTCACGACGTCGACCCCGTGGACCGCCGGAAGAGTCTCGCCGCTTGATGCTTGGTGGCGGTCGAGCGCGTCCGCCTGAAAATACGCATCGCGACGCTGTCTTAGCAGAGCGACGGCCGTCCCCACCTCGTCGAAACGTGGAGGATCGCGGTGCGGCGAGAAGAAGATGGTGGCGTCGACCGCCGTTCCGTTTGTATCCAGAATCTGCCTGCGACTTCGCGGATTCTGCGGACGCGGGAGAGCGGAACGAACGGCCACACACGAGACATCAGCCGAGACCCGCCATGTCAACGGATTATTCCGCCGATATTCTGCAAAACGACCGGAGAATTCTCCGAGTCCAGACATCCGCGCACGAACCTCGGTTTTTGCAAGATGCTCAGAACGGAGTGCTATGTAGCGCCACCAAACAGCCTCAACCGTTCGATCCGCCTCGTGTTCCATACCCTGCCAAAGTTCTGAAAGCAGATTTCTTTCGGACAGTTGGGGGAAATCCTCGGCTGCCGCACCGCTCGTCGCTGAGATCGAGCCTACCTCCGCCCAGAGGCGGGTGAGCGGAATGCCGCGATGGACATTGAGATTTGCGACGATTTGGTCCGAACCTAGGTCATCGTTCTGGCTCCTGCCGCATAGGCCGTTAGCGTACTCATTCCAATCGCTGGCACGGTCACCGCGGCCGCGTGCCTCCAAGGCATAATCGATCAGGAGCGCCGCGATTGCCCGACCATCTTGCTGCTGGCGCGTGGTTCGTGTCATGGGCCGGCGAGCGACGGTCGGGTTGTGCTCCACGGTCGGGGCGACAAAGGTCGGGTCAAAAACGGCAGCGCACCAAACTGCAATCCTCGACGTGAACGCCGTGAAGTGGATGTGTTCGTCCGTCTGCTCACGTTGCTGGCGTGTGACGAGCGGTCGAAGGGACAACGGATCCAGTGAACGGTCGGCGACCATCGCCAGCAGGTCGCCGCCGAGCAACCCGGAGGCCCAAGTCCACAGGTGTGCGTCAGTGAGCCAGAACTGGCCTCCGTCGCGCAAGACCAAGTTCCGAACCAACTCGCGGAGGAGGCCGCCGCGTCCGATCACTTGGCTGGCACGAAGGCTGCTCCACGCGGCTTCCAGGAGTTCACGCGGTTCGTTCGTGCGCACACAGAGCTCGTCGACCAGCTTCCTGCCGTGGTCGTCGGACCAGAAAGCGCTACCGGGATCGCCGTTGTCCGGTAGGTCCGGCAGCCATCGCTGCGTAAGCGCCGCGCTGGCAAACAGCCAAGGTAGGCGGTTGGCCGGCGTCATTTCGGCTTAGTTTCGCGGTACTGGGATTCGCCCTTGTCCAGCTGTGCTCCGAATTTGGCCCAATGCGCGGGGCTGAAGAGTGCTCCTACGGGCAACCAGCTGACGAGTTGTTCCCAAATGTCGTACGGATCCCACCCCTGCGACGCGGACGTTAGTGTGGCCGGATCCAGTATCTCCCGTCGGCTTGCCAAGTCCTTGGCGCGCGCCGCGGCCTTTGCGGTGTCGGCTGTCCGCGGCAACTCCGTCAGCCGAAAGTCACTCTCGTCGCGCTTCCACGCAGAAACGGGACTGGCACGCTTGTGCTCTCGATGTCTCCTCGAAGACGGTGCCGGCGGG
>CAINLT010000423.1 GCA_903850505.1 uncultured Myxococcales bacterium
GGCACGTCGGCATCCGCGCGGATCGCGTCGGCCAGCACGCGCTGATGCGCGTCTTCCAGCGCCACGGTTTCTGCCGGCAGGGGCGCGATCGCCGCGAGCACCCGCGCCAGCGCATCCTCGATCGCCAGCAGTGCGGTGGACGGCGGGGGGATCGGAGGAAGCATGGAGTGGACTCGCGGCCGCAGCGAATGGGCTGGGCGATGCCGGGCAAGGCGCCCGTGGCTTTAGAACGGCGACGGGACCGGCGCGTCCAGATGGTCGCGCGCCCAGCGTTCCAGCAGGAATAGGGAACGCAGCCGCGGCGACGGCTCGGAGATCCGCTCGTCCAGGAGTCGGTCGCGGGCCGCGATGACTTCCGGGACGTTGTACCATCCGCGCGCCTTGAGCCGCTCCTCGGAGAGCGTATCGAGCACGACGGAACGCAGCGGACCGTGCAGCCAGCGGCCATTGGGCACCGGAAAGCCCATCTTTTCGCGGCGCTGCCACACCACTTCCGGCACCAGACCGGGCAGGATGCTGCGCAACAGGAACTTGTTCATGCCGTCGCGCCGCAGCAGCCGAGCCGGCGCCGCGCGGGCCAGCGCCACAACCGCCGGATCGAGGAACGGCAAGCGCGCTTCCAGCGAAAACGCCGAGGAATTGGCATCCTCAATGCGCAAGTACAGGGGCAGCGGACTGTGGCGCATCTGATCGTCCAGCGCCGCGGCCAGCGTCCCGCTGGACGGCTGCAGCTCCGTGCGCGGCGGGCCGAGCGGGCCATTATTGGGCACCTTGAGGTTGCCCGAATGGTGTCCCTGACGCATGGCCCTGTGATGGCGCCACCACGCCTCGACATCGGGAAATAGCGATCGCGCCGCCGCCGAACCCGCCGAACGGCTCAGCAACGCGGCACCGCCCAACGACGAACCTGCCTCCAGCTTGGCCTGGCGCAGTGCTTCCCGCAGGCCATCCTGCTGAATGACGGACCGCAGGAATGGCCCAACCGTGGAACTGTAGCCCGCGAGCAGTTCGTCCGCACCCTGCCCGTTCAGCAGCACCTTGACGTTGGCCTGCGCCGCAAGCTCCATCACCAGATAGCCGGCGAACGGCGAGAGCGAGTGGACCGGCTCGTCGTGGGTCAGGAAGAACTTGGCGGCTTTCTCTGAGAGCTGCGAATCGGCGGCAACCGTAATGTGCCACTCGGCGCCGGTCTGCTCCAGCACCGGGCGGATGTAGCGGGACTCGTCAAACTCCGGCAGCAGCGCGGTGAAGGCATGGCGGCAGGTCGTCACGCGCTCAGCGGTCAGAAAGCGCGCGGCGGCACATGCAATCGTCGTGGAATCCAGGCCGCCGGAAAGGCAAGTGCCAACGTCCACGTCCGCGCGCAGCCGCAACCGCACCGCGCTCAGCAACGCATCGCTGAACGCCGCGCGGAAATCGGCTTCCCCGCGCTCATTGTCGCGGAACGGCGGCAGGTCGACGCTCTGCGTGCCATCCGCCATCTGCTGCTGCAGGACCTTCGCGCCGTCCCGCCACGCGTGCAGGTATCCCGGCAGCAGGCGCTCGTAGCCCGCGAACATCGTGTGTTCGTCCGTGTCCAGCAAGCCCGAGTCCAGATAGCGCCGCGCGGACAACGGCTCGACGCCTTGATGCTGGCAGCCAAGGGCGCGCAGTCCTTTGATTTCGCTGGCGAACCCGATCCAGTCGCCCTGATCGGACAGGAAAAGCGGCTTGATGCCCCACGGATCCCGGCATGCATAGAGGGTGCGCGTCGGCGCATGCCAGGCCAGCACCGCCCACATCCCGTTGAAGCGCTCAAAAGCCCGCGTGCCCCAGTGGGCGAGCGCCTCCACGAGCACTTCCGTGTCGCAGTGCGAGCGAAAGACCACGCCAACTTTCTCGAGTTCGCGCTGTAGTTCGATGAAATTGTAGATTTCGCCATTGAAGACGAGCGTCCACTCGCCGTTGTGCGAAGCCATCGGCTGGTGACCAGCGACGGTCAGGTCGAGGATCGAAAGGCGGCGGAAACCGAGCCCGATCGCGCCGTCAAACCAGAAGCCTTCATCGTCTGGACCGCGGTGGGCAATGGCGTCTGCCGCGCGTTGCAGCGCACCGCGAAAGCGCGTGGCTGAACCTCGACGATCGAGAACACCTACCAAACCACACATGGCGAGAAACTCCGCATCGCCTGGGCTGCGACGGTCAACAAACGAGGCTACGGTAGCCGCGCCCGGTGTCAAGCGAAAGGGCTCCAGCTTGAGGGTTGAGCATGCAACGGGCCTGTAGCACACTGCCCGACCTTGGGAGATTCGATGCCAATGTCCAACGCCCGTCACGAACCGCTCCGCATCGCGATGATCGCCTTTCCGGACAACCACCACACCCGGCGCTGGTCGCGGGCGTTGACGGCGGAGGGCATGAACGTTCACATCGTCGGCGTCGCGGCGGACGAGTCGCAGGCGATGATACCGCCCAAGCGGTCGAAGAGCCCGCACGAACTGTCGATTCCCGTGCTGACTGCGGCGACGCGCTGGCACCATGCGATCGCCAAGATCAAGCCAGATGTCGTGTACATGCAGTGGCTTTTCGCCCGCCCGGCGATGCTGCTCGCGCTGGATCCGGCGTGGCCACTGGTCACGACGGTGATGGGCAGCGATGTGCGCCAGGACCCGACGCTGCCGGAGTCCGTGCTCGAACGGACCTGCCGCACCGCGCTGCTGCTGCGGTCGCACACGATCA